>JAILAR010000124.1 GCA_024681515.1 Eubacterium sp.
ATGATGTTATAGACATAAAAAAAGAAACGAGCAACTCTCTCAGCGAATAATCGCTTACCAGACAAAAAACCCATTTCCTTTGCAAACATAATACTATGGTAAAGGAAAAAAGTCAATCTGATTATCAAGCCCTATTTGATAATTGTTCTGACAGCATCGGGGAGAAAAATCGGTAGAACCTTTTGAAATATGGAATCCAGTATTTGCGAGTGATATTTAGAGGAGGAATTATTCATGGCAGAGAATCAAAATATCGAATATAAAGAATCCTGGCGGGATGAATACCTGAAGTGGCTATGTGGCTTTGCCAATGCTCAGGGAGGAACCCTCTATGTCGGGATAGATGATGCCGGAAATGTTGTGGGCGTGCAGAATGCCCAGAAGCTGATGGAAGACATCCCGAATAAGATCCAGGCAGGCCTGGGCATTGTTGCTGATGTGAATTAGCATACGAAGGATGGAAAAGACTATTTGGAGATCAAGGTGAGACCGAGTTCATTTCCCATCAGTTATCATGGTGAATTCCACTATCGGAGCGGAGCCACCAAGCAGCAGCTGACAGGTGTTGCGCTGTCAGAGTTTATCATGCAAAAGACCGGCTTCCGCTGGGAAGATGTGGCGGTTGATACTATTACGGTCGATGATCTGGATGATGAGAGTTTTAAGATTTTCCGAAGGGAAGCACTTCGTCGAAAGAGGATGACGGAAGATGAGTTGAATCTTCCGAATGAGGAACTGTTGGAAAAGCTGCACCTGATGAAGGATGGAAAACTGAAACGATCAGCTGTTCTGCTGTTTTATCATGATCCGGCGGTTGTACAGAACGGAAGTCATGTCCAGATAGGAAGATTTGGAGAGGGCGCTGACATTCTGTATCAGGATATGTTGGAAGGATCTTTAATTTCGACCGCAGATAAAGTGGTTGATCTCATCTTCCTGAAATACCTGAAGGCCAAGATCACCTTCGAACATGACAGGAGACTGGAAACCTTTCCATTTGCGAGAAATGCAGTGCGTGAGGCTGTATATAATGCGATTATTCATAACTGCTATATGTACGGAGCACCGATCCAGATCCGGATCGAGGATGAGGTCATGATCATCAGTAACAGCTGCATTCTTCCGGAGGGATGAACCGTAGATACATTTATGGAGCCGCATGATTCCAAACCATATAATCCGGACATTGCAAATGTTCTTTATCGCGCCGGGTATATCGAGCATTGGGGAAGAGGCATTCAGAAAATATGCGATGCGTGCAAGGAGCTTGGTGCAGAACTGCCGAGATATGAGCTGATCGGGCGAGGACTTAGGGTGCATTTTAAAGCGCTCGAAAGTGCGCTTATAGATCCGCCCAAAGCACCAAACCGACAAAATGTCGGGAAGGATGTCGGTTTAGATGGCGGGTTGGCGGATAAGATTTTGATTGAGGGGAAGCCGGAAATAACAATTCCGATGATGGCGGAAAGAGTAGGGGTAACAACAAGAACCATAGAACGAGAAATAAAAAGATTACGTGATATGGGACGAATTGAACGGATTGGCGGAAAGCGATTTGGGCGTTGGAGAATAAACTGAAACTGTATTTATGAGGAAATAATAATGACAGGGTATATTGCTGAAATGAGGAAACTGGTTGGTCATAGGACGCTCATCCAGTGCGCTGCAAGTATCATTTGTGTTGACGCTACGGGACGTATTCTTTTGGGAAAGCGTTCGGATAATCACAAATGGGGATACTCCGGAGGCGCTGTTGAGATCGATGAGCGTGTGGAGGATTGTGCCAGGAGAGAACTTTATGAAGAGATGGGTCTGATAGCGGAAGAACTTGAGTTTTTCTATGTAAATTCAGGACCGGACGCTCATTACATTTATCCGAATGGTGATGAAGTGTCCAATTTCGAGATCGTATACCTATGCAGGAAATGGACCGGCGAACCGAAAGCGGCCGATGGGGAGATGGAGGATCTCAGGTTCTTTTCGTGTGATGAAATTGATCTGAACGAAATATCACCTCCGATCCGTCCGGTTGTTAAGAAATATATTGGAATGGTTTTAAAATGATGAATGATATCTATTACATAATCGGAACGGCCTATGCGGGCAAATCAACCATGGTGAAGCTTCTTGCAGAAAAGTATAACGGTATTGCCTGCGAGGAGAATTATCATGATCAATTGATGGATGAGAAGCTGGATAAGAATGAATTTCCATGCCTTTGCTATACCCGGGATCTTCAGGACTGGCGCGAGTTTATTCGAAGAACACCTGAAGAATATGCTGCCTGGGTAAGTGGCGTTGCCAAAAAATGCGAAGTGCTGGAACTTAGGATACTTGAGGATCTAAAGAAACAGGGGCGGAAGATATTTGTTGATACGAATATCTCGATAGATACTCTGAAAAAGATATCCGACGTTGATCATGTTCTTGTGATGCTTTCGGATCAGATGGTATCGGTAGACAGATTCTTCGAGCGCCCGGACAGGGAAAAGCAGTTTCTGTATCAGCTTCTGATGCAGGAACCGGATCCGGACGCGGCGATGGCAAATTTTAGGGAAATGCTGATGCGTGTGAATTCCAAAGAAGCATATGATAAATTACTTTATTCAGGCTTCAAGGTATTGCTGCGTGATGATAACAGAACCGTAGAAGAAACATTGAGTATAGTGGAAGAAATGCTGAGGTTGAAAAAATGAATGTATTGTTGGAAACAGATAGATTGATAATAATTGAAATGACGATGGACATGGCGATGGATGTTCATAAGAATTCGTTGGATGAAGACACAAGGAGATTTGTGCCGGATGAAGTCTTCGAGACCCTGGAAGATGCACAAGAGACGATTGAATTTCTTATGTCTCAGTATGGATCTGCGGAAGGCCCGCTGGTCTACGCCATAATTACAAAGGATGAGAATAAAAACATCGGTTATGTCCAGCTGGTTCCGATAGGAGAGGGCAAATGGGAAATCGGATATCATGTCGCGAAAGCATTCACAGGGAATGGGTATGCAACAGAAGCAGTGAAGGCATTTTTGCCTGTGATAACAAAGCGGATTGGTATTTCCGAAGTGTATGGTATCCGGCTTTTGGGAAATGCAGCATCCGGACGAGTATTGGAGAAGTGTGGTTTTCAAACCTTCTTTACCGGAGAGGGTACGTATCATGACGGAGTTTATATGATCAGTAAGGGTGTTTGGAGGGTTTGATCCTGACACAGTTTTTGAAAAAAGAACGGAAAAATGTAGAATTCTACAAAAAACATGAATAATAAATCAAATTGCGATACAATCTATTCAAGAAAAATGTAGAATTCTACAAAAAAGGGGAATGGAATGATAAAAAGAGATAAATATCTCAATCAGTTGATAGCTGCAAAGGATAATGGCGAAGGTGATCACAGGTATCCGAAGATGTGGAAAATCATTTTTGCTCAAAGAAATCTATAGGGCATATCTGATATCCCAGGGCGTAGAGCCTTCGAATATACTTATTGTTGAGTTGGATGATGACAGAAATATAAAATACAGAGATCCTATTGAACTGGGGATTTTCATTCGTCAGTTGTGCAGCGATAAGAGCAGGAAGAATTATGTTTTTTTAGATGAAATCCAGAAAGTATATCCGATTATTAATCCGAATCTGACGGACGGAAAGCATGTTCCGGCAAAAGTTACGGATGAAGAAGTGGTATCCTTTGTTGATGTAGTATTGGGTTTGGCCCGCGCGGAGAATATTGATCTGTATGTAACAGGCTCCAATTCGAAAATGCTCTCTTCCGATATTGTTACCGAATTCAGGGATAAAGCTACAAATATCAACCTTGCACCGTTATCATTTGAGGAATACTACGATTATGTGGGAGGCTACGAAACGGAAGCAATTTATGCATACATGCAATTCGGAGGTATGCCGCTTGCCGTTCTGAAACAGGAGGATGAAAAAAAAGAATACCTTAAAGGTCTGTTTGAAACAACGTATTTTCGTGACATTATTGAGCACAGCCATTTAAGAAAGAGTGTAGAACTGGATGAGTTGTGCAACATAATCAGTGCATCAACGGGAGAGTTGCTAAATGCAGAAAAGATTGCAAATACATTCCTGAGTGTGCGAAAAACAAAATTGGATAGAAAGACGATTGAAAACTATATTGGATATTTCATAGATGCATTTCTTCTGCGTGAGGCACGAAGATATGATATTAAAGGCAGAAAAGAGATCGGAGCAGGACGGAAATATTATTTTACCGACACAGGTCTTCGGAATGCCAGATTGGATTTTGCTTTTACGGATGAAGGACAAATGCTGGAAACGGTTGTCTATAATGAATTGGTGTACAATGGGTATTCCGTGAGCGTCGGATCTTTTGATTCGGTTGAAAAGAATAAGGATGGACAGTCGGTCAGGAAGACAAACGAAGTGGATTTTTATGTAAAGAGAGGAACTCGTTCCTATTATATCCAGGTGACGGCAGATATTTCAGACGAAAAAACCAGAAACAGGGAAGTGCGCCCCTATATTCTGCTGAATGATCAGGTACAGAAGGTCCTTGTGATCAATAAACCGATTAAAGAAACCCGTGATAAGGATGGCTTTACTGTTATTGGAATCGCAGATTTCCTGCTTCGGTTTATTAAGTAATATGGAAAAATGAGGGAATACAGGATCGGAAGCGCATTACATTTATCCGAATGGTGATGAAGTATCCAATTTCGAGATTATATACATTTGCAAGAAATGGCACGGCGAACCCAAGGCGGCTGATGGGGAAATGGAGGACCTCAGGTTCTTTTCATGTGATGAAATTGACCTTGATGAGATATCACCTCCGATCCGCCCGGTTGTTAAGAAATACATTGAAATGGTTTCAGAATGATGAATTGAAAAATGGAAAGGGGGTGAAGGGTGTATGGATTTTGAGTATGAGTTTTACAGCGACGGCTTTTTTGGCTACGGTAAAGAAGGCGATTTTCAGGCATACGGACTTGATTTTTTCATACCGATACTGCTGTTTGCCCTGGCCGTGGTATTTACGGTTATAAAAAAGATAAGCTGAAAGTTTGGAAGGGAGAAAAGACGTTCCGCTTTGTCATTGGGTTTATCATCATGATCATCGAGATGTTATCTTTATCTCAGGCAGGATATTTCCTTTTTCCCGGATTCCTATGGCTGGCGGATCGTTGTCTATTTGGTCATCATGATCCTTCTGTTCCACATTTTCTGGGGAATCTGGTATCTGATCGAACGTAGAAAACGAAAACGGAGGGTGGCATATTGATGGATATAGAACCGGTTCCGGCTGAAAAAGAGGATATACTTTATAGCAAGGAGGTTGACGATGAAAAAGTGGTATGATGAAGAATATGAGTTCACCATAGAGGTAACCGGTTTCCTGCATGGAGATCATACGGAAAGATATTGCCGTAACGGCGAGGAGATCGGGGATAAGTACACATGCACCTACGGGTGTCCGATCAATCAGGATGGATACGGAATCTGCTCAAAGACCATGATGATGCTGTATCCGTTGATGGAAGCCGTTCGGAGTGGCGGAGATCTGACGAACCTGGGCGGTGACGGAAAATATTCGAAAACGATCGTATGTCCTGACGGGTGCGTGATCTTCAAACTGACGGCAACTCCGCTTGGAAATGCGAATTTCCATACGGGGGGCTTCTGGGATTATCCGGATGAAACGGTATGAACATGAGGTATGAGCAGGTTACGGAAAAAAGTAATTGACATCATCCGATTGCTCTGCTATATTTACACTATATTAAATCTTAAGGAAAGCGAGGTACAAATGATGAATGCGGTAAAAACCATTGTAACTGAATATAGCATGATGACCTCGGTTTCTGCTGGCTGATCCGGAGATTTTTCTTCGCGTTCTGATCGCTTATATTAATTATCGAATTATTAACCGTGGCTGTCCCGTCACGGTTTTTCTATGCCCAAAATGGGCTTCCCGGTCTTCATGCTATAGGTTCCGAAATACCCTGCTCCGAAGGGACAGCTCAAACGGAGTGAGGGTTTGTGAACAATTTTCCGAATCGTTCACAAAGGCAAATTTTCCGAATAAATGGAAATGTGAAAAATAGAATGGAGATATCAAAAATGAATAACACAAAATCAAATAACACAAATACAAACAATAACAACCACAATATCATCATACGAAAAGAAACCAAAGAGGATTATTACAATACAGAACTTTGCACTCTGCGTGCATTCTGGAACATACACGGTCCCGGATGCAATGAACATCTGATGATCCATAAGCTCCGTGATTCAAAGGATTATCTGCCGGAGATCAGCAGAGTTGCCGAACTGGACGGACAGATCGTCGGCGTGATCATGTATCATAAGGCACGGATCGTTGACGGAGATAAGGAAACCGAGATCATATCCTTCGGTCCGCTGGCCGTGGAACCTACCTGTTTCAACATGGGTATCGGAGGGAAGCTCCTGAAAGAGACGTTGGCCCTGACAAAGGAAGCCGGGTATCTCGGCATCGCACTCTGCGGGGAACCGGACTATTATCCTAAATATGGTTTCCTCCGCGGCAAAGGCTCCGGGCTCGAGCATAATCTTTACGGAACGCCCGATCCCTTTATGATCTATCCTCTGAATGATGGTTTTGAAAAGCTCCGCGGCAAATTCTATGAGGCAAAGGTTTTTGAGGAATGTGAGGATGAGGAAGAGATCGCGCAGTACACAAAGAAATTTCCGTATTACAAACCCTTAGAGCTTTCCTGTCAGTGGCTCCATGCGGAAAAGCTCGGCCGGATCACGGAGGTTCAGAAAAACAGCTTTACGATTCGCTTTTGGGAGAAGGAGATCCCGGCGAAGCTGAAGGGAAGCTTTTACGCGGCCGATGCAAAGGCGCTTCCTCTGGTGGGGGACTATGTAACCTTTGCCTATAACCCTTATGGGGATTCAACGATCCTTTCGGTTTGTGAAAGAACCGGTCTGCTTCAGCGTCCGGATCAGGCAAAGACAGGCGTTATGCAGTACATGGCGGCAAATGCGGATTATGCATTTATAGTTACATCGCTGAATGAGGATTACAGCTACAACCGGATCGCACGCTATGTAAGCGTCGCCCTTCGGGGAAATGTTACACCCGTAGTGATCCTGACCAAGGCGGATCTCTGCGAAGAAACCGAACATTACGTGGAAGAGGTAAGGAGCATTTCCGAAAAGGTACGGGTACATGCAATCTCGGCACTTTACAACACCGGCATGGAGGAACTGAAAGAATATTTCGTCCCGGGTACCACCATCTGTCTGCTGGGATCCTCCGGTGCGGGAAAGTCCACGCTGATCAATGCCTTATCCGGACAGGAACTTATGAAGACCGGAGAAGTCCGTACGTCGGATTCGACCGGAAAGCATACGACTACCTACCGGAGACTTTTTGAACTGGAAAACGGAGTTACCATTATTGATACTCCGGGCATGCGCGAGATCGGGATCGCCAACAATGCGGAAGGTGTAAATGAAACGTTTTCCGACATTGAAGAGATTGCCCGTCAGTGCAGGTTCGGCAATTGCAGACATGATACGGAGCCCGGCTGTGCGGTAAGAGCAGCGATCGAAGAAGGTACGCTTTCACAGGAACGCTACGATCTTTATCTCAGTCTGGCCACGGAAAATGAGAAAAATCATGCAAAAAAAAACTATGAAAAGAAAAAAGCGATCTCAAAATGGATCAAGGCGGAAAAGAAAGCCGGAAAACGCATCAGATAGATCAAAAATCAAAGGTGTGCCAATATGGAACGTTTTTATTCTGAAAATTATGATACAATCTAAGAGTCTTCTGTGAATCCAATGAAACAGAGGAATAAGTTTTATTTTTTGGAGGGTCGAATATGAAGATCACAACATTTAACCCGATGATCCTGTCACCGAAGGCGGATGAGGTTATCAAGCTTTTTGAGGAGCTTTGCGAGGGATTCCATGTCCTTTGTCAGAATCTGCGGGTTAAAAGATGTGATTTTCATTTTTTGTCCTCCTGATGTCTTTTTTTGCACTTCTAATGTGCATGCTGTGATTGTACCATAATGATGCTTCGCATCATTATGCCCGGTCGCTCCGCGACCGCGTCGCTGCTTCGCAGCGGTATCTCTCGCTTCGCTCGAGACCACGGGACCCGCCCTCACTTCGTTCGGGCAATCGTGTGGCATATTATACCATATTCCGTTTGCAAAAGAAATGGTTGCAATTTTCCAGGTTTTGGAATATGATGTGGGTGTTAAAGTTATCGTTCGCTAAGGAAGGCATCCGCCGAAAGGAGACCTATTGAGAAGAAAAGCACAGCGAAATCGTGAAAATGATGTTTTGATCAAGAAATACGGAAGTGATATTTTGGATTCCGAAGAGTTTAAGGTTGCGCTGGCGCAGATCCATCACCATCGCTCCTCTGTGGGAGACCATTCCATTCATACGGCAAGAGCGGGGCTTACAATGTGTAATGTGGTAAGCAAAGCAGGAATTCACATCGACGAGAGAAAGATCGTCCGCATCTCCTTGCTTCATGATCTGGGAATTCTCGGACGTGATGAGAAATACAAGAGCAGCTTTGAGTGCGGATTCCAGCATCCCAAGGATTCAGCCGTTACGGCAAAGAAACTTTGGCACGATATCGATGCGAAGAGCATGCGGGCGATCAAGAGCCATATGTGGCCGCTGTCCCCGATCATGCCGAAATCCAAAGAAGCCTTTATCCTGTGCATTGCTGATAAGGCAACGGCGCTGGGTGACCGGTTTAACCGGAAAGACCGGAGGGTCGTATCTTCGGTTCTTGGCTAATACAATAATATGCATATATCAAAAAACACTCCCTGACTTGCGGGGAGTGTTTTTTGCTTGTCCGTGTGTATCGGCTATGATATCAATTCGGCGCGAATACGGTATCATAGTAGTCGCTGGTCTGCTCCAGCTGCTTCTTGTATTCCTCTTCGCCCAGCTGTTCCGCCAGGGTTTCGGTGGAGGAGAACAGATCCGTTCCCAGGCCGAGGCGGTCCCCCTGTATGTCTACGCCGATGGCGGAGAGGGTGGTGGGGAACATATCCAGAGAGGAGAACAGGCGATTCGTTGTTTTTGTCGGCTCTTTCGCAGCGTTGATAAAGCAGTTGTAGGTGGTACGGACGTATCCCTCATCGCTGCTCACCAGAGAAGTTTTCTGGTTTCCGAGATGGTCGCCCACCAGGATCACGGTGGTGTTCTCGTAGAAGGGCTGCTCTCGGAGCCAGTTTACGAATTCCATGGTTTGCTTTGAGGTACAGTTTGCGGCGGCGAGATAATCACTGCCGATGCTGTCATCGCACAGAGAGCATCGGTGCCCGCATTCAAAGGAGTGGGTATCCATCGTATACATCGTGACAAAGAAGGGTTTGTCTTCCTTTGCCGCGTCGGTGATCAGTTCCTTTGTGATCTCAAAGAGCTTCCGGTCCTCGATCCCCCATTTCCAGATATAGTCCGTGTCTTCTTCAGCGTAGCCGTCCTCTACCAGTTTGATCCGGTCGTAGAGGATGCTGTCGTCGTAGCGCGCCACGTATTTGTCATACATGGAGAACATGCCCTTGGAGCCCTCAATGTACAGCTGATTGTAGCCGTTGTCATGCAGGATGTCCTCAAGCCTCGTCATGGACGGGTATTCCACCACGCCGTTCGGAGGCAGGATCTTGGTGTTCAGCGCGATGCCGGAGGTCTGGGCCACCGTGGAGCCCTGGGTATAGGTGATGGCCGGAACGAAGACGGAGGCGCCGCCCAGCTTCTCGGTATTCGAGAAGTTCACGCAGTCCTTCTCCTTCGTCAGCTCCGTCAGTGCGGAGATATAATCCTGATCCTGCGATCCGCCCGCTTCCCGGGAGGCGTAGGTGTTCTCGAAGGATTCCAGATAGATAAAGATCAGATTACGCTTCTTCTCGGGGAAGGTCAGAACGCTCTCGTCCGGCTTCACGTAATAGGTTTCGTAGATCGTGGATTTATCGGCCTTCATTGCGATGTAGTGCATGAAGTTGGTCTGTATGGAGAAAAATGAAAAGCATCCCACCAGTACCAGGGCAGCCAGGATCACCTGCAGCGCCCGCTTTTTGCCGGTCATTACCAGAGTATATCTGCCGGAGCGGTTCGTATCGGCAACCACCAGTTTCTCATGGCGGAAGCATTTCACCATGTGATAGCAGATGTAGCTGGAGATGACCACGAAGAGCAGGGTGTACTCCGTGCCGGCGATGATGTCCTCGACAGCCAGACCGCCTTCGGCATAGGTGATCGTGAAGAGGATCGCCTCGAATTCCATGTTGGAATAGACGTTGAAAAGGAACAGCGACACTGCAAAGATAAAGGCGCCCAGGGAGACCAGGATGATGCAGATCGAGGCGGTGACCCATTTGCGTTTGCCTTCCCGCCGGTCGGCGCTGAGGGTCTTCTGCGGCGTATACATGACGGTCAGGTCGCGAAGGTATTTTGCGGCCAGGCCGTTCTTTGCCAGGATCTTCTTCCCGAGATATTCCAGAAGCCGAAGGAACCAGTGGAGCACCAGCGCGCCGAGGCACCAGATCAGGGCCCAGAAGGGGAAGAAACTTCCGAGGAATTTCTCGGAGTATTCCGATTCCCGGTTCGGGTCAAAAAAGAGGGGTATGAGCCAGACCAGAAGGATCGGAGCACCCAGATGACAGAGACACCGGACGGACCAGAACACGGAACGCTCCGGCAGCCGGATGAAAACATAGTACAGAAAAATGCTCGTCAGCGGGAACAGGATCATCAGGATCCAGCTGCTCCAGGCCAGTTTCGTCAGATTCAGAGGTGCCCGGAGCACTCCGAACGCAGTAATAAGCACAGCTCCCAGGAGTGCCAGGAGGCTGTGCTTTTTTGATGTGTTTTTGAATTTTGTCAGTTGATTCTTCACTCCGTAGCCTCCGGCACAAACCCTTTCAGCTGGGTCATATCTTCGGTGGTGGTGTAGGAAAGCGGGATGTGATACTCGGTCTCGTAGATCTCTTTCCACATTTCATAGTTTTTATACATCATCAGTTCTGCCTGCTTGCGGAGAGGAAGGCCCGGCTCCGGGAAGATGGGCGGCAGAACGTGAATGGTATATTCCTGAACATAGAAGCCGTCCTCACCCATGATGTCAGAGTCCTTCATGGTGATAAAGCAGGGGAGTACGGGCGCACCGCTTCTGGCGGCACACTGGAAAGCTCCGCGCTTCAGCGGCTTAGGCTTGCGGTAATTCCACCACATGCTCTGTTCGGGATAGAAGAGTACGTAGTCTCCGTTCTCCAGCAGCTCGTCGATGGCCCGGAAAAATTTCTTCATGGTAATGGCATTGGAGGACAGCGGCAGCGTGTTGCAGTGGCGCATCAGGAAGCCGTAGAAGCCGGGGAAAGAGGTGTAATTCCCTTCCCGGATCACGCGCCAGAAAGAACGATTGGGCTGCTCGGCCGCTTCGTATGCCAGCTGGATGGCAAAGCTGTCAAAGGCATTAAAATGGTTGCACGTGATGATGGCTCCGCGATCCAGACCCTTGAAGTTCTCCACGCCTTTGATCTCCTTGATGATGAGCTTTTTATCTTCCATCAGTTCGTCGATGAATTTATGGGCCATCTTGAAGGCCATCTTTGTTTTTATCTTTTCAGCACGGGTCTTGCGGACGTACTCGATCTCATCCGGCATCAGCATCCGTCCCGGGGGATCTTTTTCCACGTCCTCGTCGAAACGTCCCTCCTTCTCGAACTGCTCGATGCGGCGCAGGATCTCCACGCGGTCCTGATCTCGCTTGTCCCGGTTGATCCGATTGAGGAAGTTATCGTCGCGCTTGGTTTCATTTACGGCGGTCTGTGTCAGCTTTTCGGAAGACATGGCATCCTTCTCCTTCTGCTCGTCGGTATAGGAACGCCGGATCTCCAGCAGTGCCTCGTACACCTCGGTCTCCTTTGCGTATTCCCAGAAGACATCGCCGAAACGGCAACCCTCGTAGTGCCACGGCTTATTTGTCATGATGTAATGGATCATTTTCGCCTGCTGCACCGGATAGGAGATATTGCCGTAGGTTTCGGTGTTCCAGCGCTGATCCAGCCAGTATACGTGGTCTTTGCAGATCAGGTTCAGATAATCCTCGTCCTGCGTAACGACGAAATTGTAGTAATGCAGATAATCGATGAACTTGTCCAGAACAAAATGCAGACGGAACCGTTCACAGTTGATCAGCATGAGCCCTGCGTTGAAGAAATTGTAGCGGGAGACACCGACTACCTTCTCCACGTAGGTGCCGAATTCGCGGGTCTGCACCATGACCTGCTCATGGCAGGCCCCAAGATAGGCGTCGCCGATATCGGTCAGATACAGTTCGCTGACATCTCCGAGAATGACCGTGTCACTGTCCAGATACAGCGCCTTGGAGTACTGCGGAAACATTTCCGCGATGAACAGGCGGTAGTAGGTGGTCTTGGAATAATAATCCCTGAGAGGAAGCTTCTCTGAGACGGTCTGCAGATAGTTGGCTACATCGATGAATTGGATCTCGAAATTCCGGCCTGCCAGCCGGTTCACCATCGCCTTCATTTCATCGGAAATCTCCGTGTGAAGGATATGGATCACGTAATGATGCTCTTTGGACGCATTTTTGATCAGCGAGTGCATGGATACGATCGTAAATTTAACAAATGCATCATCGCAGGCATAGAAGATTGGGATGATCTGTTCGTTCATAAACTAATCCTTAACTTAATTCTTAACTTAATCCTTTTGGTTGTTTTATGATTAATGCTGTATGACGGGTTTCATTATGCCTTCCCATTGAGTGTTTGCAAGATGTCAGTCGTTTTCCTTTCGGATGACAGCAAGATATCGGTCATAGATATCGTCGAACTGTCGGTACCGGAAGACGGAGTGCACTTTATCGATGTGCCACTGCTTGATGTTGTCCGTGTGCGGATACGGCAGCCAGAATAACCGCTTGGAGAAATGCCGTACCACCGTGTGTTTATGCAGGAATTTCTGATCGTTGAACCGTTGGGGCAGTACCTTTCTCCGCGTCGTGGATCGGATCAGCGCACTCTGGTCGGCGAAGACCAGTTTCTTTCGCTTGATCCAGGCCCTGGCTTTCTTAAACAGCCCGGTTTCGCGGGAATATTTCATGTTGAAGAGCAGAACCCCCGCGTTGATGTAGTTCGGATAAAGCAGGTATTTCCCGTAGTGGTCACGGGCCGCGGCATATTCATATCCCGTAAGATCCGTGTCCCAAAGCAGCCGTACGTCCCGGTTGAACATGATGTCCGCGTCCAGGTAAAGCAGCTTGTCGGGGATTCCCTTTACCACATCCGCAAAGAGGCGGATCAGAGTATAGGGGGAGCAGTACGCACCCTCATTGGGACAGCCGGAGAACGCCTTCATGTAGTAACGGCTGACGTCATACACCTTTACAGAGTTTTCCGGATGGAAGGACTTTACTGTCTCTTCCAGCGTGCGGATATGTTCCTTCGAGATGCAGACGTATTTCTCGTCCAGATGAGAGACGTCCATGGTGAAGATATGAAAACAAAACGGTTCGCGGGTATCCGTACGCATCAGAATGGACAGGGCGGAGGTCAGTACTCCGTCGAATACACCGTCATTTCCGCAATATAGGATATCTATCATGAGTGCTCCTCGCGTTTAATATACTTGATCTGCTCGTGGTCGGACAGCTTTGCCCTCCTGCACATACAACGGTACACCTTATCCCGAAGCTCCTTCCTGCGGGCCTTAAGCGGTTTATCCATATCGGGATAAAAAGGTCCGTCAATATAGGTTACGATCCGCGGCTGCGCACGAAACCTGCGCTTATGATAGGTGTTGGTGAAGCAGTACACAGGTGTCCCTGATTTTGCAGGGTAGGCAAAGGAAGTATCCGGGAAGTTCCGGATCTTCGTATAATAGGGCCAGATATGCGCTTCCGGGTAGATGACCACACAGTGGCCCTCGGCGATACGCGTATCGATGGCATCCAGAAAATTCTTATAGGCCCGGATCCCTTCCGGGATCGGCAGGGCCCCGAGAGAGGGCGTGATCTTCCCCAGTCCGGGCATGGACACATTGTTGGGATGAACCACAACATAGTTGGTCTTCGGGAAGTTGATCATGTTCGGGATGAACGGATCCGCGATGTCCTGTGTATGATTGCCGTACATAAAGTATCCGTCCGTCTTATGCTTCTCAAACTTCTGCCGTCCCCGGATCTGATGACCGAAGGTGAGCCTCACATACGCATAGGCGATGGGGGTTGCCACGATCCGGTACCAGAAAAAATGGGTGAACCGTTTGAAGGGCGTGTTATAGATGTATACGTAGTTTTCGTCAATCTTGCGGGGCGTGATCTCGGTGGTGGAAAACTCATCATTTAACTCGTCGGTATAATAGATAACCTTTCGCTTGTCCATCGTTCCTCCACAAAAGTCTGTTTCTAGGCAATTACGCAAGAGATTATAGCACATAATGAACGGTTCTGCATATACTAAAGTAGCAACTCAAATCAGAATAACAAAAAAATTATCGTGCAAATTTTATTCAAATATAACAAAAATCGGACAACATGGTTTACAGAGCAAAAATCATAACAAAAATCCCTTCCGGATAGCAGGGTTTGCCTGGCTTTTCGGAAGGGATTGTGTATCGGCGGTGCATATCTTCGCACCGACGCTGATTTGTGTGCTTGTATTATCAGGGAGAATTCTGCTCACCGATCGGGGTGATCTTGGAGTCATCCAGACCGACACGCTTTGCGAAGATCTGAGCTGCTTCGCTGTCCTTGGCGTGACCGCCGACCCGGACTGCGTTGGAAGCGCTTCCGCCCAGATGCAGCTCACCGTCATCATCTACATAGACATCCAGCTGATAGGTATTCCAGGTGGTTCTTGCCTTTACAACTATATCATTGTGGAAGACATATTCATCGATTGCGCTTCGGCGGATATAATCGTGATCCGGTCCGTCAGGGAACCACTGATAGCCGCCCTCTTCACAATCCTTGATCCCGCGCTCTGTTTCGGGGCTGACATAGACGAGTCCGGATTCGATCATGGCAAGAGCCGTACTCGGATCGGAGCAACGGATCTCTTCCTTGTCAACGTAGACCCATCCTCTCTTGTAATGCTCGCTATCACCGGTCACGGGATCGGTAAACCACACATCTCGGCCCTGAAAATCACTTGGGAACGGATGTACATTCATGGCATTCTTGATCATACTTGCATTATGGACATCCATGGCAAGACGTGCCTTTTCCAGGTATTTCACGATAGCCAGTGTGATAGCAGCGGCCAGAACCGCCATGATCGCGATGATGATAATGGCCTCGATCAAAGTGAAACCTTTGTCAGGACGCCTGTTTTTACGCCTTTTTTCAAATTCAGATATTCGTTTTATCATTGATTCCTCCATTCGATATTCGGAGTCCATATTCGCACCTAAGGCGCTCCGTAATTAACAGGTTGTTCTTAATTCGTTCACTTTTGACCGTTTTTCACACAAAATCCACAAGATATTTTCGGATTATTTATATTTTGTTCAATTTTGGCCTGTTTTCACACAAAAAACACATGACGTTATTATTTTGTTTTCAGTTTGTTAACTTTGTTCATATTTCGTTCATATTATAGCGCCCTTGATTTTGTTTTTCAATAGAAATAAGCGGGTTTTACGACGGAAAAACGCACAATTTTGATTGTGCAAGTTGTATACCGTTCGGATGTGGTTTGATTCATTGTTCAATCCGTACAAAACAGAAGTGCATTCTGCACAAATTGCCCAAAACCTGACAAAGTGCGAAAAACACGCAGTCACATTTACTAAAAAAGAATTGAAAACTTTTTTATCTTTGGGCACACTTCAAAACGGTTTTGCGTATAATAATACTCGTAACCCCCAATTACATTATAGTTTTTTGCTACAACCCCATAAGTAACAAAATACCTTCTCCAGGATGGGCAGTCACGAAAGTGGTTGCCCATCTTCCTTATTAAAGGTATTATAAAAAACAGCCGCCTGTGTTCGGAATTGCTCCGAGACAGGCGGCTGTTCTTGCGGTTTAAATATGCATCAGCGTATTCTCGATTTGGAATTACAGATCGTTGGAGATCGTGAAGGTATCATCAGATTCCAGAAAATCCTTCTTCTCCCGTTCTTTCATAAGATCCATTGCGGATTCTTTCTTCATCGGGGAGGCAGCGGCTGCCGGCCCCGTCATTGCGGCTGCGTCGGACGCTGCTTCAGCGGGATCCGAGATCGGCGCGGCTGCTCCCTGGACGTTCTTCACCTTGGTCTTCCCTGAGGTAAGAGCCTTCAGAATATATATGCTGATGATGATCACAACAGTTACGATGAATATTCCAAGCAGACCGTTTCCCATGATCGGGAGAGAATCTACGAATGCATCTGTATCTATCTTCATATATTTATCCTCCCATTCCACACTTCGCGCCTTCAGGCGCTCCGTGAAATCATCGCTTCGCACGCAAGCGTGCTTTGCTTTGATTTATTTCATTTTTCGTATATAATCTTTTAACGTGCGATAAGGTTCAGGATCAAACCACCCGCGATCACGGATGCGATCTGACCGGAGACATTGATTCCGATGGTGTGTGTCAGGAGGAAGTTAGTGCTGTCCTCCTCAAGACCGAGCTTGTGAACTACCCGGGCCGACATCGGGAAAGCAGAGATGCCTGCCGCACCGATCATGGGGTTGATCTTCTTTTTGGTAAAGAGGTTGATCACCTTGGCGAAGAGCACGCCGCCGGCTGTATCGAAGATAAATGCCACCAGTCCGAGTCCCAGGATCAGCAGGGTCTCCGGGTTCAGGAAGGCATCCGCCTGCATTTTCTCAGCGATGGTGATGCCGAGGAAGAGGGTGATCAGGTTTGCCAGAACCGACTGGGCAGTCTGGGAAAGCAGATCCAGAACGCCGCATTCCCGGACCAGATTTCCGAACATCAGGAATCCGATGAGGGCCACTGCGTTGGGAGCGACCAGTCCGGTCAGGATGGTAACAAAGATGGGGAAGATGATCTTCGCGGTTTTGGAGACATTTCCGGCCTTATATTCCATGTGGATCTGCCGCTCCTTCTTTGTGGTGAGCAGTTTGATCACAGGTGGCTGTACGATGGGTACCAGAGCCATGTAGGAATAGGCCGCCACGATGATGGCTCCGATATATCTCGTGCCGAAGTAATTGGCTACGAAGATGGAGGTGGGTCCGTCGGCCGCACCGATGATGGCGATGGAAGCTGCATCTTTCAGCTCAAATCCGAAGAGTGAGGCCATGCTCAGCGTGAAGAAGATACCGAATTGGGCGGCGGCGCCGAAGATCATCAGCTTCGGGTTCGACAGCAGTGGCCCGAAATCGATCATGGCTCCGATCCCGACGAAGAGCAGGAGCGGGAACAGCTCATTTGCGATACCGCTCTGGAACAGAATCGAGATGGGTCCTTCCTGGACGACGCCGTCCGCGGTTTGTGTGATCGCGCCGGACATGGGGAGATTGACCAGGATCGCTCCGAAGCCGATGGGCAGCAGAAGTGTCGGTTCCATCTTCTTTTTAATGGCAAGGTAGATGAGGATTCCTCCGATGACCCACATGATCACCTGCTTATAGTTCAGATTCAGGACATTGGAAAAAAGTGATGATAAACCATCCATTGAAATGTGCTCCTTTCGAGGATGCCTCTAAATTTGCCGGTATCAGGATGTTGCCGGACAAGGCCGTGCTTTCAACCGACAAGGTCATTATATCACTGTAAGTCGGGTTTCACAATGGCATACATACTTCATGTCCTGGGTTTTCGCAGCAGAAGAATGCAGCAGGGCACTGCGATGGCGATGGCCAGCACGGCGGTGAAGGCGGCCTTCGGGACGTTGTCCAGGAATACGGCAGGAACCAGATAGGCACTGAGGTTGATGATGATATGGAGGACGATGCCTGGGACGATGCTCCCGGCCTGATCGGCCAGCATGCCCAGCAGATATCCGACAACTACCGCATAGAAGAACTGGATCAGGTTCAGATGATAGATACCGAAAAGCACGGCCTGGAAGAGGATTGCCCAGCGTACAGGCAGTGCTTTTTTTGCATAGTGGAGCGTGACCCCGCGGAAGAGGAGTTCTTCTCCGATGGGGGCCAGGAAGCTGACGGCAGTGAAGGTCAGCCAGTCCACGCCGTCTCCGGCCAGAGACTGGATCAACTCTTTGTAGCCCGAGAAGAGGGACGGAAATGCAGCAGAGAGGGCTGCGATGATTCCGCTGACAGCCAGCTGAAGGGCATAGCCAAGTACGAGCAGAAGCGGAAGCCGCTTTGCCCAGTAGGAGACAGGGTGCCAGTTTTTTGCAGAGGCACTTCGGTCGTTTTTGATACGTTCTGCATGGTTTGGAGGGGTGCCCTCCATCTCGTTTTTCCGGGGAGTATTTGATTTTTCGACACGTGCGAGATCGTTCCTGCGTATCACTGTGAGATACCACGCCCCGAAGATAATGATCTGCAGCCCGTAGTTGATCAGGTAGACGATCCCGTCATCGGCTGCCTGTTCCTCGGAAATATTGGTATGATAATAAAAGCCTCGGATAAAAACGGCTGCAAAAAATGAAATGAGAGACAGTATAAAGGATATAATAAGAGGGACTGCTGCGTAAAACAGCTGCAGTCCCTTTGCATTTGAACGATCAGTCAACAATTTTCTTTGCCCTCTCGCGGTCTTTCTTTTCTTTGGCCCGTTGTTCTTTCTCGGCCTCTTTCGTCTTACGATTCTCCAGCTCTACGGCAAGCTGCTTCTGGTACTCAGCCTGACGCTTCATCATGCGGGTACGCATGTTGCCTTTCTTCTTTTTGCCCTTCTCATCCACTTCTTCCTGCTGCTGCATCTTGCGGGTCTTGGAATGAAGAGCGCGAACGCTGATCAGGTAGATGCCGCTGACCATGGCCTTGACTTCACCGTGCTTCGGCACATCCTCGTAGATGGCGTCATCACAGATCAGTGTCGTTACCTGCGGTCCGACCTTTGCCTTTACTACAGGCACCTTTGACTTCTGATACCGTTTCGGCATCTGGTCCATAACGACCTTTGGCAGTTTGGCGTCTTTGATCGGCATGATCTTTTTATCGATGATGAACATGGACACCGGCTGTGCGGCGGCGTTGATCTGTTCCTTCTGGTCAAGCTGCTTTTTCTGCATCTTCTTCCCTACAACGTAGAGGACGACCGTGGCTATGACCAGCACAGCCAGGACGATGCCCAGTATTATCCAACCCATTGTATACCTCCATGATAATAATTAATTAATTCTTGTGTGTATCAAGCATCTCCTGGATGCGTGCCGGGATCCCGTCGTAGAAAGCTTTACGTTCTTCCTTACTGAGCTGGGACGGATATACCGGCTTGTCAAATTCGATGATCACGTGCCTTCTCCGAAGGAAATGACATTTGTTCTCTTCGAAGATCTTGCCGACATTTGTCAGTGCCATAACAATGAGCGGGCTGTCGGACTTCTCGGCCATGCGGTATCCGCCCGGTTTAAAGGGCAGTAGCTGATCGCCGTGATTCCGGGTGCCCTCCGGGAAGAGGCCCAGAGACAGGCCCAGCTTCATCCGCTCGGTTCCATCGTTGATGGTCTTCAGGCTCTCCCGGACATTTTCGCGGTCCAGGAAGATACTTCCGATGTCCGCTGTGTAAAGCGGGAGCAGCGGGTAGGAGAGGAACTCCTTTTTCGCCACGAAGCCGATGGGACCATTCGTCAGGGTCTGCAGGATGATGATATCGAAATAGCTCCGATGATTCCCGACGAACAGTGCGGCCTGATCTGCCGCGGGCAGGTTTTCCTTGCCCCGTACTTCGATCTTCGTTCCTGCGATGAAGAGAAGCTTGCGGAAGAAGCCGCGCACATAGGGATGAGCCTTGCGCCAGGCTTTCATCGGATCTTTCTTTGCGATGTGTTTCCAGTGCCAGTGGGCAGGAAGCGAGAAGATCATGGCAAGTGCCGCCCATAAAAATGCAATGATCAGTCTGAGCATGTGAAATCACCGCCTTTCGATGATTATAATTCAACGATTTTATTCGATGATTACTGTTCGATGATTGTCTTCTGATAATTATCTTTTGAGAATTATCTTCCGAACATCTTGGCCGTCTCAAACAGCCGCTTTGCCAGATGCTCGTTCAGATCCTTCTGCTGATACCGCCAGGACCAGTTGCCGCTTCCCACGCCCGGCTTATTGAAGCGGGCCCAGGAATCCAGTTCCAGAACATCCTGCATGGGGACGATGGCCATGTTGGCTACCGAACCGAAGCAGGCGCGGATCATGATCCAGCAGATATCTCTGCCGTCCGTGCTGTAATAACGACGCAGCTTGTCGCGGGACGCTTCAAATGTGTTCTTGTACCAGCCCAGCGTCGTATCGTTGTCATGGGTTCCGGTGTAGCATACGCAGTTGCGGATGTGGTTGTGGGGCAGGAAGAGATTCTCGTTCGGATTCTCAAATGCGAACTGCAGGATCTTCATGCCCGGGAAACCAAACTTGTCACGAAGCTCGATGACGGAATGATCGATCTCTCCCAGATCCTCTGCGATGATGGGCATGTGGTAGCCCAGTGTTGCCTCCAGCAGGGTGAAGAAATTCTCCCCCGGAGCCTCCTCCCACTTGCCGTGGATCGCAGTCTCCTCGCCGTAAGGCACTGCCCAGTATTTGTCAAATCCCCGGAAATGGTCGATCCGAAGGAAATCCGTCAGCGTCAGCTGATGACGGATCCGCTTGAACCACCAGTCGTAGCGGGTCTTGGTGTGCTCCTTCCAGTTGTACAGCGGGTTGCCCCACAGCTGGCCGGTTGCCGAGAAATAATCCGGCGGAACGCCTGCCACCACGGTGGGATAGCCCTTGGAATCCAGGTTGAACAGCTTCTTATGAACCCAGACATCCACACTGTCCCAGGCAACGAAGATCGGGATATCTCCGATGATGGAGATGCCACGTTCATTTGCGTATTCCTTCAGCTTCATCCACTCGTAGTAGAACAGGAACTGGATGAACTTGTAATAACCGATCTCGACGGAAAGCTTCTCTTCCCATTCTTTCCGCTGCGCTTTCGTGGGATTCTTCAGATCATCCTCCCACAGATACCAGGGAGCGCCCTGATGGAAATCCTTGCCGGCCATAAAGAGCGCGTAATCGTCAAGCCACTCATTGCCGTCGCAGAACACCTCGAACTGCTGCATCATGGCTTCATTTCCGGAGAAATCGTCGTTTACGTTGGGATCGCGGAAACGATCGTAGGCTGCCTTCAGCAGCTTGGTCTTAAATGCGATGGCATCGCCGTAGTCAATGTTCTCGGGATTCCAGGCGGGCATGTCCTGAAAGTCCGCCTGAGTAAGCAGATTCAGCTCCTTCAGATGGTCAGGGCTGATGATATAGGGCTGGCCCGCAAAGGACGAGAAAGGCTGGTAGGGCGAATCGCCGAAGCCCGTGTGTCCCAGGGGGAGCACCTGCCATGCAGTCATGCCGGACCGCTGGAGAAAGTCTACAAAGTCATAAGCGCCGCGGCCCAGGTCACCGATACCGTAGGGGCTCGGGAAGGACGTGGGATGGACAAGGATACCCGCGTAACGCTTGGGGGCCTTTTCTGCCTCGTTCGTGATGTCCATATGATTGGTTTACCTCCGATGTTGTTCATAACTAAATTATTATACCCGTTTTTCCCGTAAAACACAAGGACGGGATATCTGTGTCCGTGCGAGTGAGGGGATTCCTCAGTCGCTCCACGGGCTTACCTATCTGGTATAGCGCCGGAAACACTCCTCAAACAGCGGGATCGCCCGCTCGATCTGCTCTGTCGGAACACAGTAGGAGATCCGGAAATGTCCCGGGCATTCGAAGGAATCTCCGGGCACGATGATGAGCCCCAGCTCCTTTGCTGCCGTCCAGCAGAATTCATTTGCATCGTCGATGGGAGCCTTCGGGAACATGTAGAAGGTTCCGCCGGGTTTTACGACCGAATATCCGATGCGGGTCAGCGCTTCGTAAAGCAGGTTTGCGTTTGTTTCGTAGATCGACAGATCGCTGGTCTCGTCCAGTACCGGCTCGATGGCGCGCTGCATCAGGGACGAGGGGCAGTTGTGCCCCGTGAAACGGGAGATCTGACCGCACATGGGTACGATCTTCGCAGCGTCCACGGCCTTCGGATTCACCGCCAGATACCCGATCCGTTCGCCGGGCAGAGACAGGGATTTACTGAAGGAATAGCAGCAGATCGAGTTGTCATAGAACTTCGATACGAAGGGGCTGTCGGTTCCTGCAAAGACGATCTCACGGTAGGGCTCGTCTGTGATGAGGAAGATCTCGTGGCCGTATTCTTCCTGTTTCTTCGTCATCAGCGCCGCCAGCTTCTCGATGGTAGCGGTGGTATATACGATACCGGACGGGTTGTTCGGCGAGTTGATCAATATTGCGGAAACCTCCGGTGTGAACAGCTCCTCCAGCTTTTCAAAGTTGATCTGGAAGGAAGTGATGTCCGCAGGCACGACCACCAGCTTTGCTCCGGTTCCGGTGACATACGGAATGTACTCCGGGAAGTAAGGCGCAAATGTGATCACGGTGTCTCCCGGCTTCGTTACGGCTCTGAGTGCATGTGACAGCGCACCTGCCGCACCGGAGGTGGGGAAGATGTGCTCTGCCGTATAATCCATGCCGAAACGGCGGTTCAGGGAGGCGGCGATGGCGGCCTTCGTGGAGGGCTGGCCCAGGGTCGGGCTGTAGCCGTGAAGTGTTACCGGATCCTCCTCGGCCAGCAGGGTCTGCATGGCGCGGGTAGCGCTTTCCGGTGCGGGAACGGAAGGATTGCCGATGGAGAAGTTCAGGACACTGTCCGGTCCGAGCTCTGCGGCACGCTTTCGGCTGTAATCAAAAAACTGACGGATGACTGACTCTTTGCCTGTCATTTCCTTATAAAATGCATTGATCATGTCTGTTAGATCCTTTCTGAAACCTTTCTGATATCTTTCCGATACTTTTCGGTTGTGATAAAATGAGGCTTCCATTATAATTTAGGAAGATAGAAAATACAAGCCTTTCTGCTTTATGCGTGGATCGCTTTGGTGCGAGGATTGAGAGATTATGGAAAACAGGTACTTTGACACGCATACACATTATAATGACAGTCGGTTTGATGAGGATCTTCCGGAAGTGCTGCAGAAGGTATATGCGGCGGGAGTGCTCCGGGACACGATCATCGGGTATGACCTGGAATCTTCGAAGAAGGCCATCCGGCTGGCGGAGGCGCAGCAACAACTGGAAAATGTGCCGCGTCACTATGTGGCGGTGGGGATCCACCCGCTCTACACGGGGGAAAAAGATGCGGATGAAAGCGACCTGATGGCGCTGGAGATCCTGGCGGAAGACCCTGCCGTTGTGGCTGTCGGGGAGATCGGACTGGACTATCATCAGAAGATTCCTGAGATCTCGCCGGACAAGGAGGGTCAGCAATGGTTCTTCCGCAAACAGCTGCGCATCGCACGTCGTGCGGGCCTGCCGGTGGTGATTCACTCCAGGGATGCGATGCAGGATACGTTGCAGATCCTGGAAGAAGAGAAGGCCTCTGAGGTGGGGGGTGTGATGCACTGCTACAGCGGAAGTCCGGAAATGGCCGAGATATTCGTCCGTATGGGTTTCTTTCTCGGGATCGGAGGCACGGTGACCCGGCCGAACGCGAAAAAACTCCGGGAGACCGTGCGGCGTATTTCGCTGGATAACCTGGTGCTGGAGACCGACTGCCCCTACCTTCCTCCGGAAAGCCTCCCCAGGCATGCGCGAAATGACTCTTCCTCGCTCCCCGAGATCGCGGCCGCAGTCGCAGAGCTGAAGGGTTGCTCGGTAGAAGAGGTCTGCCGGGTGACATGGGAAAATGCCTGCCGCTTGTTCTGCCAGGGGAAAAACTGATCGTATCATAAATTATGCATTCCGCTTGATTGTTTGAAAAAAACGGTATCATAATCAGGTATCATGATCAATATAGTAGCTTTGAAAGCTGAAGATTTAATTTGGAAAGTGGGAAAATGACAGACAACGCAAAAAAACTAAGTAACCCGCAGGTTACGATTCAGACGATACAGAAATACGGTTTCCGGTTTCAGAAACGATTCGGCCAGAATTTTCTGATCGACGGGCATGTGATCGAGAAGATCCTCCGCGCCGCCGACATTTCCAAAGACGATATTGTGGTGGAGATCGGTCCGGGTATCGGAACGCTGACCCAGTATCTGGCTGAAGCAGCGGGAACCGTGTATGCAGTGGAGATCGATGATAAGCTTCTGCCCATCCTGGCGGATACGCTGTCGGACTATGATAACGTTGAGGTTATCAATCGGGATATCCTGAAGTGTGATATCGCTGCATTGATCCGAGGAGAATATTCCACCGAACGTCCGGATGAAAACGATACAGACTGCGCGGAGAGATCCAACGATGCGAGCCATGCGTTATCCTGCAAGATCGTTGCAAATCTGCCGTACTATATTACGACGCCCATCATCATGAGCCTTCTGGAAGGGCAGGTACCCGCGCAGTCCATCACTGTAATGGTTCAGAAAGAGGTGGCGGACCGGATGGCAGCGGCTCCGGGATCGAAAAACTACGGGGCGCTTTCACTGGCTGTTCAGTATTATGCCGATACGTATCTTGCCGCAAATGTCCCTCCGAATTGTTTCATGCCCCGTCCGGCTGTAGGTTCCGCCGTGATCCGGCTTACGAGACTGGAGAAACCGCCGGTTGAGGTGAGTGACCCCGCATGGATGTTCCGTATCATTCGAGCTTCCTTCAACGAGCGAAGGAAGACGCTGGTGAACGGCCTCAGGAATGATCCCGGGCTTGGCATTTCCAAAGAACAGGCAGAGGCAGCTCTGCTGAAGATGGGACTGCCTGTCACGGTGCGTGGGGAAACCCTGTCCCTGGCACAGTTCGCGGAGCTGGCGGATATCCTCTGTGTGAACTGACGATACTTACGGAGGATAGCAACACAAAGTCAATCATTCAGACGAAAGGAACGCTATGGCGATCATTTACGGGGTGAGAGATCTCATCCAGGCAAAGAAAGACAAGGCCTATATGCAGGAAGCGCTGGAACTTGCGGCGAAGGCGTCAGACGGAGGAGATGTTCCCATCGGATGCATCATCGTCCATAAGGACAAGGTGATCGGCCGCGGTTACAACCGCAGAAATCAGGATCACAGTGCTCTGGCCCATGCGGAGATCCTGGCGATCCGCGAGGCAACGGAAGCCATCGGAGACTGGCGGCTGGAGGAGTGTACCATGTACGTTACGCTGGAACCCTGCCAGATGTGCGCAGGTGCCATCGTTCAGGCGCGTATCCCGCGAGTGGTGATCGGTGCCATGAACCCGAAAGCCGGCTGTGCAGGCTCCGTCCTGAACCTTTTGGAGGAACCGGCCTTCAATCATCAGGTCGAGGTCGAGACCGGCCTTCTGGAAGACGATTCCTCGAAGCAGCTGAAGAATTTCTTCGCCCGGCTCCGTACCCTGAAAGGAACCTCGGGGAGGAAAGACATTCTGCTGTGACAGTTGTTGTGCAGTTGCTGTGATTCAGAAACTCCTTGACGAACCCCGCGCATTTCGATATACTATTTGCACCGCGCAGCCGGGGAGTTAGCGGTGCCCTGTACCTGCAATCCGCTATAGCAGGGGTGATGACCGGCCCCGGATCGTTCATTGTGGGGCTTGCCCGGGGTAAGTGGCGTTGAGGTTTGGGTCTTACGCGACAGGAATCTGTGAACCGTGTCAGGTTGGGAACAAAGCAGCACTAAGCAGAATCTCCTTGTGTGCCGTGAGGGTGCCTGAACTGAGTTGGCTGCCCTGGTACCACTCGTGGTGGCGTTTCAAAGCCGGTCGCGCGGTAACATACAAAAAATACCATTTCAATATCGTTTCAGAAGATAATAGACAGAGTGTATCAGAAACAGCATCATGATATCGAAAGTTGTCCGTCACAGAAATGTGTGGACGCTTTTTTATTCTGTTTTTTATTA
>JAILAR010000143.1 GCA_024681515.1 Eubacterium sp.
TTCACCAGCTTCACCACCCGGCTGGTGCCCAGACGACCGGCTCCCAGCTCCAGAAAACGCTCCGCATCCTCCAGTGTCGAGATACCGCCCGCAGCCTTGATCTTCACATTCGGGCCCACGTGTTTACGGAACAGCTCCACATCCGCAAATGTCGCTCCTCCCGTGGAAAAACCGGTGGAGGTCTTGATGAAATCCGCACCGGACTTCGTCACGATCTCGCACATTTTTATCTTCTCTTCTTCTGTCAGAAGACAGGTTTCGATGATCACCTTCAGCACCCGGCCGTCGCAGGCCTCCCGGATGGCGCGGATCTCGCCCAATACCGCGTCATACTCTCCGGCCTTCAGCCGACCGATGTTGATCACCATATCGATCTCATCCGCACCCTTTGCTATGGCATCCTTCGTCTCGAACACCTTCGCCTCGGTGGTCATATTTCCGTTGGGGAAACCGATCACCGTACAGATCCGCATACGATCCCCCGCATACTCCTTTGCCTGTGCTATGTAGCAGGGCGGGATGCATACCGATGCTGTCTGATACCGGATGGCATCATCCAAAAGTCCCCGTATCTCCTCCCATGTAGCTGTCTGTAACAGCAGCGTATGGTCGCACGCTGCAAGTATCTGCTTTACATCCATAAGAATTATCTCCTCGTATTCCATACTTCTTCCATACTTCGCGCTGAGGCATGCCCCGTAGATTGCCGCTTCACACCCCATGAAATCCATTGGTTTCATTCTATCACAATCCCACTTCACTGAACAGAGCAGAGTCGATCGCATATCAATTGTCCCTGAGCACCTGAGAAACGCTATGGAGAAAAGGGTATCCGAATTCTATAACAGCGTAAAAAAGAAGTAGGATGGGTGCGCCCCTCCTACTTCTTTACCACTTAATATTTCATTCTCCGAAACGGACAGAGCGGAAGCCCTGCCGCGTTATAAAGGTTTACTTTTCCGTAGTTAAAGAATCCGTAACGGATGCCGTCCACCGACTGATCCACCAGGATCCGGATCTCTTCCCCATCAATCTCCACCTTCGGAACGATCCATTCCTCCTGTCCGGTGGGACGCACCTCAAAGCCGAATACATGCTTTGGATCCCGACCGCCTTTCTCCTTTCGAAGATCCAGCAGTGCGTTCTCACCGATCACGATCGAGCCATAGGTATTCACGAAATGCAGCACCAGCTCGCACCGTTTCCACTGGATCTCACTCACCCGCATGCTCCGTGCACCGTATCTCTGATCTCCGTAAATGCCTTCCAGCACTTCCCTCGCCGTGTGCTCTCCCGGCGTTTTCTTGTCCGTAGGATGCACGTTATCATACTCTCCGCAGTCGATCAGCGGTACCAGCAGCGCCTGCTCCGTGGAAAGGGCTGCCTGTTCCTGCGCTTCCCGAAGGAAAGCCCAGTCCCTCATATCCTCGCATCCACGTCCGATGAACATGGGCAGCTGCAGGATCACCACCGGCAGCTTCTCCTCCTGAAAAAGATCCCGGAATTCCCGGATCAGCTCGGACAGCAGCACCGCATAGCCGGATGCCTTCGGGCTGTCCTCCTCTCCCTGATAATAGATCACGCCCCGCGCCGAAATGGGAGCGATCCTTTCCAGCATGGTATGATACACTCCACTGGGGCGGAAGGCTGACCGAAGCCCCTTCGGAGGCGGCCATGGATAATCCCCCGCCACTGCGGATAACTCCTCCGGCGTGATGTCCGGATCCTTCGCCTTCGCCTCGGCGGCCAGCTTCAGATGTTTTTCCACCAGAGCGTTATATTCCAGCAGCAAACGGTCGTAATCCTCCTCGGACTGACCTTCAATGGCAGCCGCATATTCTTCCTGATAGATCCGTCCCTCCGGATATTTTGAGAGCCGCTCCTCCGACAGCCAGCAGGAAATGGACGTCCCTCCCTGATAGCAGTCCACGATCCCCACCGGAACACCGAGGGCCGCATGCAGTTTCTTTGCAAAGAAATACGCCACACCGGATACATCCCGGAAGTTTCCGTTTCGGAAACTCCGCCAGGTCAGACCTTCTTCCTGCTTAAGAAGGGCCTCATCGACCACCGGCGTCTTTATGCATTTGAAATACCGTACCTCCGGAAGATCCGCCGTAGACAGTTCTTCTTCGCCGCCGTCGGAATTCTGAAGCTCGAATTCGATGTTTGACTGGCCGTTGTCGATCCAGACCTCACCAAAGAAAACATCCTGAAACGTCTTCACCTGCCGGTCATTTTCGGTTGCGGATTCCTTCCCCGAAGCCCTCGGAATCTCCTCCACCGTCATGGTGTACGGTCCTCCGGCTCCATGCTTCGGCAGACGTACTACAAATCTTCCGTCTTCCGCCACTGCTTCCGCGCTCATCCCGTCGATCTCAACCCGTATTCGATTCCCGCTCTCCGCCTCACCGAATACCCGGATCTCCTTCTCCCTTTGAAGGATCATATGATCTGAAAATATTGCTGCAAGTCTCATGCCTGCTCCCCTTTTTTCAAACCTCTTATTCTGAGCCATGCCGCCGTATAGGCCGTCTTCGATTTTGCTTTGTCTGCGAGCAAGCTCGCACAAAGCAAATCTCGCCGACCTGCATGGCTCATTGCATCGACATTTTGCTCCGCACAAATGCTTCGATCCGCTTTGCATCCTTCTCGTGTGTGATCTTGGAAGGATGTCCGCAGGCCATACCGTCATGCTCCACATCATGGAACGGAAGCTCCAGTCCATAGACCTCCTCCATCCCGTCCTTTGTCACCTTTGCGACCACCTGTTCCACATACCGGAACATCCCCGGTGCCAGCGTTCCCAGCACACACAGGATCTTCGCCTTCGGATACGCCATCCGGAGCGTATAAAGGAAACTCTCATACCGGCTGAGGAAACCTCCTCGGATCAGAGGATTCTCCTTCATGGGATCCTGATCATTGGTCCCCAGATTGATCACGATGATATCCGGCTGGAACCGGCTGTAATCCTCCCGCGCTTCCTTGTCGTAGAACCAGTCTGTATAAGGGAATTCCCGGGGCAGGATATTCTCCGGATCACCGGTATACTCCACGAACATGCCATGTCCCGATACGGACACCCACTCCGCGTTCCAGTCCATGGATTTCGCCAGAAGTCCGGCATAGGACAGTTCTCCGTCCTCGTCTCTGATGGTATACTCTGCGTCCGGCGCACCTAACACCCCGTAACCGCAGGTAACGGAATCGCCGATGAACAGAGCCTTCGTCCGGGTGTCCTCCGGTACCGGCAGAAACTCACCGTCGTAGTTCAGCACCGTCATTCCCACAAAGGACATGCCCGCTTCCGTGATCTTTACCAGACGGATGGTATGCTCCTCCGGCTGCTCCGACTCAAAAAGCGTCAGTTCCTGTACGACGGTTTCCAGCACATGCTCCGATACTGCTTCACCGTCTATGTATACCCTGAGGCCCGGTGCATTGATGTAATCATTTTCTCCCGTCCGAAGTACCGCACTGAGCTTCGTACCACGAAAATGCACGGTCAGGCTGCAGTTCGTATATCCGAAGATCGCCATCCGGTCCTTCCACAGGATCCGTCCCTGAAAGTACAGGTTTTTGTTTGCTTTCATCTGATCTACTGTGAGTGTCATCTGTTTATCCTTCCTGTTCTGCTATTCGAGTCATGGAATCTTTTCACATTGGCCGTCAACTATACCCTGACAAAATGATAGAGCGAAGGTGCGCCGTCTCCCCAGATCTTATCCATAACAAACCCTGCATACATCAGCTCATCTCCGCCGAACTGCCGTCCGTCCGGCAGCTGATAGACTGCATCGGGATCCAGTCCCGCCAGATAAAGCACCTCCGAACGGAGATTTGCGCCTCCCCGAACCTGTACATAGGAAAGCAGTGCCTCGGACTTATCCCCGGCCACGCTCATCCATGCATAGGACGGGCGGTCCGTTTTATTCTTCGAGAGCGGGGACATGCTGCAGATCCGGTAGAAATCTCCCTCACGGATCAGATCATTGTACGCATGATACTGCTCCACCTGCCTGCGAACACCTGCCATTTCCTCCTCGGACAGTTTCGTGATATCCAGCTCATAACCAAAGGTTCCGGCCAGTGCCACGACCCCGCGGGTGTCAAAGGAGGTTGTGCGTCCGACGATATGATTCGGGCAGATGCTGACATGTGCACCCACCGTACTCGGCGGATAGATCAGTGTGGTACCCTCCTGAATGGACAGCCGCTCTATGGCATCCGTATCATCCGAGCACCAGATCTGCGGGCTGTAATACAGCATGCCCGGATCGAAACGCCCGCCGCCGCTGGTACAGTTTTCCAGCAGCAGACTCGGGAATCGATCCAGGATCCGCTCCTGTAATTCATACACGCCCAGCATGTATCGGTGCAGGATCTCGCCTCCCGGAGTCTCAGCGCTCCCGAGATCCGTCAGAGGACGGTTCATATCCCATTTTACATACGCAATATTTGCACTTTCGAGGATCCCCGAAACGATCGTTACCACATAGTCCCGCACCTCAGGGCGGGTCAGATCCAGCACGAACTGGCTTCTGCATTCCGACGGCCGCCGTCCCGGGATGGCCAGCGCCCAGTCCGGATGCGCGCGGTAGAGGTCGGAGTCCGGGCAGATCATTTCCGGTTCAAACCAGACACCCAGTTCCATGCCCAGTGCATTTATCTCGTCCGCCAGGGCTTTCATACCTCCCGGCAGCTTCTCCTCGTTCACCACCCAGTCCCCCAGGGAACTGTTGTCGCTGCTGCGGCGGCCGAACCAGCCGTCGTCCATCACCAGCATTTCGATGCCGGCGGATTTCGCCACCCGGGCGATCTCCAGCAGCTTCTCTTTATTAAAATCAAAATACGTTGCTTCCCAGTTGTTGATGAGAATGGGACGTTTCTTATGCAGATACGGACTGCGGATCAGATGCTTCCGGAAAAGATCATGGAAGGTACGGCTCATGCCACCAAAGCCATCCGACGAGTAAACCAGCAGTACCTCCGGTGCCTGGAACGCCTCACCCGGTGCCAGCTTCCAGCTGAAATTATAGCCCGAGATCCCCATACCGGCACGAAGAGCGTCATGCTGCGTCCGCTCCACCTCTGCCGTAAAACTGCCGGAGTAGACGAAGGACATTCCCAGAACCTCGCCGCACTTTTCTCCTGCATCCTCACTGCATATGGCAAGGAACGGATGCTCCTGATGGCTGGAGATCCCACGCTTGGATCCCACCTCCACACGGCCATGGCCGATGGGACGGCGATCAATGCTGCGCTCTCTGGCCCAGGAACCGGACAAGGTTACGATCTCCCGGTTCTCCCAGGGAAGTTCGATGCATGCACTTAAACACTTCTCCAGGATAACCGCCTGTTCTCCCTCATTTGATACACGCACGCTCCGTGCCACCACATCCAGCCCGCGGAAAATGCTGTAGGACAGTGTCACCACCAGTCCCAGCGCAGTGTCTTCCAGATCGATCTCCAATGTTTTCACGTCCGGAGTATCTCCTGGTTTTGAAAACGTCGCCGGAAGCCCTTCCAGCTTCTTCTTCCCGTCAAAGATCCTGTACCCGCGATAGGTCAGCTCACATCCGAGAAACCCATCCGCATTTCGCACCTCCAGAGAATTCGGGCGAAAGTCCCCGGTTCCTCCGAAACTGTATTCAAAAGGAAAGCCGTCCATGAAGGTACATTTGTCCCCCGGCTTTCCGTCCATGTAGCTGTATTCCTTCTCACGAAGAAGCGTCCGCGGCGCACCAGAGCGCAGCTTCTTCCCATAGTAAACATGACCCAGATATTCCCTTCTCTCGGCCATACCTTCCGAACCCGTCTGTGCCATGATGTCGGCCCCGGCCAGGCCCATAATATATGTGGAATGCTCCATCTGTAAGGTGAAGCATCTGCTTTCGTTGTTATATTCGATCCCAAAAAGATCTTTGTCGCATTTGCCCGTCATGGTTTTTCAACCTCGCTTGCAGACTTCTTTGCTTCGATCAGAATGGCAGAAGGACAGAACTGCCAGATCCGTCCACCGCCATTCTGATGCGAAGCCGAAGTATCATTGATTTATGCTTTTTCAACAGCACTCTTATCGGATACCTTCCTCGGTATCGTCATTCCTTGTTAAGCTGTTCTCTTTGATGTAGTCTACGATGTCATCCAGCTCGCAGAAGGCCAGGCTTACATAGCTGTCTGCGCAGCCGTAATACAGTGCGATACGTCCGGTCTCCGGATCGTGCACCGTTGCACACGGGAAGGTAACATTGCCCACGAATCCGCGCTCCTCGTACCACTCTTCCGGTGTAAGAAGGAAGTTCTCGCAGCGATACTTTACAACCGACGGATTGTCGATATCCAGGATCGCACCACCGATGGAGTATACATAGCCGTTGCAGGTGCCTGCCACACCGTGGTAGAACAGCAGCCAGCCCTCGGAGGTCTCGATGGGGGCAGCGCCTCCGCCGATCTTCAGGCTCTCCCACCACTCGGAGCTGCGTCCCATAACGTGACGATGCTTACCCCAGTAGGTCATATCCGGACTCTGGGACAGGAAAATATCACCGAAGGGTGTATGGCCACTGTCCGACGGACGGCTCAGCATCACATAATTACCGTTGATCTTCCGCGGGAAAAGCACTGCGTTCCGGTTGAACGGAATGAACGGATTCTCCAGACGGGTAAAGGTCTTGAAATCCCTGGTCTTTGCCAGGCCGATGGATGCACCGTAGAAATCCTGACACCACATGGTGTAGTAGGTATCCTCCACCTTCACCAGACGGGGATCATATGCGTAGATCGGCTGGAAGGGTTCTCCGGCCTCATTTACAAAATGGATCTTCTCTTCTTCAAAATCCCAGTGAATTCCATCCTCACTTCTTCCGAAGTAGATCATGGATACACCGTTTCTCTGCTCACCACGGAACACACCGACGTACTTTCCTTCAAAAGGAACCACCGCACTGTTGAAAATGCGTGCCACACCCTTCACCGGATTCCGGCCGATGATGGGGTTCTCGGTATATCTCCAGATGGGAGCATCCTTGATCCCTTCCGGTCTCTCCTGCCAGGGGATATTCGGAAGCGGATCGCAATTTAACATCTGTACTTTCGACATAATCTGTCTCCTTATTGTTTTTTCATGGTTTCAACTGACGGGATTCTTCGCTCGGACTGCTGCGCATTCCGGCTCAGAATGACATGCTATTCTCCTGTCAGGATTCTTCGCTCGGACTGCTACGCATTCCGGCTCAGAATGACAAGCATTTCTTCTGTCAGTTACTAGCGGTTGCGACGATGCTTGTCGCTCCACAGTAAACTCTTCTTCTCACCGGCCTTCTTTCGGATGATCTTCTCTTCCTCGGCCGCACGGTCTGCCTCAGACAGCCCTTCTTCCTCTTCCAATTCCTCTTCTTCGGCCGTCTTTCCCCAGTACCAGGCATGCTCCTCGGGGCTGCCCGGCTCCGGCTTCTTCATGAACCTGCGCATCACGTATTCCATGGGATAGGTCGACAGATAGATCATGAATCCCGGAAGGATCACCACCAGCCAGGGCATGAGGTATGCACCTGCCAGAGTAAATGCAACTATGATCAGGATCCCTACGGTCAGCGGCAGAAAACGAAAAGCCGCATAGGCAGACATTTTAAAGAGCTGCGAATTCTTTTTGGTGAATCGGGAAAGAAACGGACAGAAATACAGCACGCAGGCCAGATACAGGAAACTGATGCCCACAAGGACCACCCACATGGCGTCGTTCAGTTTGCTGCGGTTGTTCCAGAGATACCAGACATCCACCACCAGGATCGCCGCAACGATCACGTTGATCAGTCCCGGAAGGATGGACGCTTTCAGGTTCATCCTGAATCCATGGAGAAATTCCCGGAACATGTAGCCTGTTTTAAAGCGCACGACCTTGGCCATGGCATAATATGCAGCTGTCGTAGAGGCCACAAGCGTGACCAGGGGCAGCGAGCAGATCAGCCACAGAACTCCGATCATCAGGATGTCGAAGATCATATTCATGGTTTTGGCCAGTTTTCCGTCCGGTGAGAACATTTTTACCTCTGCCTGGGTCACATTTTCGGTCAAAAAAGCACGAAAATGCCGGATTTTCAGATAAAGAGGGCCTACGCCACACTGTCAGTAGCGTAGGCCCCTAAGAGTTATTACTTAAACATGTTATCAAGTGCCGTCTGAACCAGCTGCTTGTTGGTCTCCTGGAACTGAGCTGCTGTCTGCTCACCCTTCAGAAGAAGCGGGAACTGATAGTCAACACCCATAGCGTTCCAAAGATCGATACCGGTCTTCTCACCGCAGTAGTACATTACGTTGTAGTTGTCCTCGGTCAGAGCGTTGTTGTGCCACCAGTCATTTACGTAATCTCTCTGCTCGAAGTCGTCTCCGTAGTAATCCTTGTACTCCTGGAATACCATGTATACCAGATACGGATCTTCTACACCCTGCGGGATGAAGTAAGCTGCTCCGGATGCGGAGTTCTTACGTGCATTTGTTTCCTTGTTTCCGGACGGACCGATCGGCATCGGAACCCAGATCTCTTCAAGGCCTGCATCTGCATCCTTGTTAGCGTCTACGATCCATGCCTGGCTGAACCAGCATGCTACTTCGCCGTTAATGTAGCAGTTCTGATTGTCGTTCCAGTCTTCCTCGTTCCACGGTCTTGCTACGTGATCTACATTGTACATGTTGTAGATGAAATCAAGTGTCTCGCCGACTTCCTTGCTGGACAGGTTCTCTGTCTGGTTGGAAGCAACTGCAGTACCATTGCTCATGTTGAGGTACTCGAACAGCCAGTCATATCTGGAACCGAAGCCGTATACGTCTGTTACGCCGTCGCCGTCGGAATCCTTGGTCAGCTTCATCAGGTACTCTCTCCACTTCTCCCATGTCCACTCGCCTCTCTCATAGAGTGCGTTCGGATTCTCAAGTCCTGCGTCGTCCAGCATCTTCTTGTTGAAGGACAGTACGTAGGAAGAACCGGGGATGGACTCACCGCCTACCGGCAGCATGAAATAAGTTCCGTCAAAACCGTTGATGTTGATGGTGGTCAGATAATTCTGATTTGTCAGGATATCCGCATCTGCCGGAAGCACCTTGGCAAGGTCCGTTGCATATCCGTTAGCAACAGCCGGGATACCGAATGCAGGCTCGGTCAGATAGATATCGCAGTCCGGCTTACCTGCCAGAACGGAGGTATTGATGGACTCCTGGATTCCGTCGTAGGTCAGGTTCACGTACTCGATGCGTACGTTGTACTTCTCCTCAACGCGCTTCAGGTTATCGAACATCATCTGTGCCAGCTCCTCATCGGATACTGACGGATCATCATGAATGTCCTTATGTGTGCTGTCATAGTAAATGTCGTACCATGTACCGATCCGGATGGTACGCGGCTCGCTTCCCTCATGCTTCGGAGTCTTGGACTCGGAACCGCTTGTGCTTGCTTCCGTAGCTCCGCCTTCCGTACTTGCGGACGGTGCGCTTGTATCTCCACTGCCTGAAGCGGTCGTTCCGTCAGAACCGGAACCGCAGGCTGCCATGCTGAGCGCCATTGTGGCTGTCAGTGCAAGGGCTGTCAGTTTCTTGAATTTCTTCATTTCTGTATGATCCTCCTTATGATCTTTTGATGTTTTTCTGAAACGGGGAATTTCATGATCCCCGCTTCAGAAGAACAATAATTCAATGTAAATGATTATGGACTGCCGATCAGCAACAATTATTTAACGAAGCTGATCCATGCGCCGTTTACTTCCCATGCGGAGGAAGCCTCAAACTGAACGCGTGTGCCCCAGGTGGACTTATCCTCGCCGCACTGCTCTGCAATCATCTCGTAACTGATCTGGCAGTGGTTGCCGTCAAACAGTGCATAACCCTGTCCGGAACCGTCGTAGTCACCGACACCGACGCGCTTCCAGCCTGCTGCGGAATCCGGCATAACGATCCAGATCTCACCTGTCTCAGACTTGTAGCTGATATCGATCACGCTGCCCGGTACCAGAGCTTCGATCATTTCCGGAGTCAGATCGAATCCATCCTGTGCCCAGCCGTCACCCTTCTTGCCGGTGCCCAGCTCGATGTGTGTGTTGGTTGATACAAAGCCTGCTGCCGTACCTACGCGTACACCGTAAACTTCCCATGCGGAGTCGGATTCACACTGGATCATGGAGCCCCACTTGGTGATGTCATCGCCACAGTACTGAGCGATCATTTCGTACGGGATGTATGCCTTGCTGCCGGTTGTTACGATATAGCCCTGTCCGGAACCGTCTGCATCACCGACGCCGACACGTGTCCAGCCAACCTCTGCCTCGTTCATAACCAGCCACATATTTCCGGATTCGGACTTGTAGCTTACTTCTACCATGGATCCCGGAACCAGTGCTGCCTTGATCTCATCGGTCATAGCCACACCTGCCTGTGCCCATGCATCCGCCTTAACTGCGTAGCCTTCCCAGTTTACTGCATGTGTCAGAGCCGGCATATCAACGCCCGTACCTACACGTACGGAGGTTACTTCCCATGCACCGTCAGACTCGCACTGGATCATGGAGCCCCACTTGGTGATGTCATCGCCGCAGACTGCTGCGATCTGCTCGTAAGTGATCTGGCAGGTATCTGCTGCATTGTTGATGTATGCGTACTGCTGACCGGATCCGTCCCAGTCGCCGACGCCTACACGGCTCCAGCCAACCTCTGCCTCGTTCATAACTACCCACAGATGTCCGGTCTCGGCCTTGAACTTGATCTCGATCACGGAACCCGGAACCAGGGCTTCCTTGATGGCGTCTGTCATGGCAACGCCTGCCTGTGCCCATCCGTCGCCCTTAACAGCATAGCCGTCCCAGTTCACCGGCTTCAACAGACCGAAGAGATTTGCACTGTCGCTTGCAGAAGCGAAGCCTGCCGGCGTACCGAACTCTGCGCTTGAATCTGCTGCGATGGTTGCTCCGTTCTTATCCAGGAAAGTGATATTGTCGATAAGCAGGTTGGACGGAGTTGTCTTGGAATTATCTGTCTCTTTGGAGAGGATGATGTAGTTATCCTTTCCTACAAATCCTGCACCGCTGACATCAAACTTTGCGGTCTTCGGATTTGAACTCTCAACGTATACGGACCAGTTGCCCGCCTTGAACTCATGGTTGTCATCGCCTGCATAGCAGTACAGGGTACCACTGGATGCAGCGAACTTGTCTGCGTTCTCTGTTCCGAGATCCATACGGATCTCTGCAAGATCAGCTGCCTTGTCGCCAAGCAGCGCGCCGACATTGATCGCAATGAACATATTGCCGCCGGCAGTGTTCGTAGCCTTCAGTGCCTTGGAACCGTTAAAGTCTACAACAGCGAGCTCGGACGGATCTGCGCCGCCTACGTTGGTTGCGACAACGGCAAATGCTGCTTTGCCATCCTCAAAATCAACGCTCGGATCTGCCTTAGCCTCCGGCTCCGGTGCTGTGGTATCCGGTGTCTCTGATGATGCTTCCTGTTCTGTTGTTGCAGCAGGTGCAGCGGTCGTAGCCTCTCCTCCGGATGACGCGGTCGTGCCATCGGAAGAGTTGCCGCATGCAGCCAGGGAAGACACCATCATGGCGGATGCCAGAACGATAGTTGCAAGTTGCTTCTTCTTCACTTCTCATTCCTCCTCTTAAAGTGATTTTTATAGTTTCTTAAGCGGGGGAGACGCGTGACATTGGGACAATCCCTCGGTCACTTTACGTGACAGGGGAACTCTCCCCTTGTCACGCGTCCTCATCACGCCCGCCTTACTACCTGTTTTTTTATCCGACGATGCCGCTTCGCTCTACACCTTCGATGAACTGCTTCTGCAGGATCACGTAAATGATCACCAGCGGGAGCATGACCAGTACGATTCCGGCATCCATGTAAAGCTGCAGGATGTTCGGGTCGTAGATCCGGTAGACATTTCCGACGTTGGCCGCCAGGGTGGCGACTCGTTTGGACAGCAGGATCGAATCGCTGATATTGAACAGCTTCGCGTAGAAGGTGTCATTGTACTGCCATACCAGCGAGAAGATGGATACCGTGATCGCTGCCGGCGTTGCGTTCCGGAGCATGATCCGGAAATAAGTATACCACACGCCGCAGCCATCCACATAGGCTGCCTCTTCGATCTCTTTCGGAAGTCCCCGGAAGAACTGGTTGAAGATGTAGATGTACAGTCCCGACCTTAGTCCGCAGGCCAGGAAGGTCATGATGTACATGGGCCAGACCGTACCCAGCAGGTTCGGACTCTTCCCGAGGATCAGCGACAGGATCCCGAATACATCAAAGTTTGCAAAGGTCATATACAGCGGAAGCATGATGGTGTGGGTCGGGATGACGATCATGACTACCACGAATGCGAAGAGCACTTTCTTCAGCGGGAAATCATACCGTGCAAATCCGTAGCCGACCATGGAACACATGAACACCTGGATCAGCATCAGCGATACGGAGTACAGGATGGTGCTGAGGGAAGTCGATGTATAATTCAGCGTCTTCCATGCCACCTCGTACCGTTCCATCGTGGGACTCTGAGGGATCATATAAACCATGGTGTTGTAGTTATCCGCGTCCGAGAAGAAGGATCTGGCGATGATGCCCAGCACCGGTCCTACGATCACGTACGCAACACCGATCAGTACTACCCAACGGAAGAGGCCGAGGATAAAGCTCTTAATGCCATCGGTGATCTTGCTCTTCGTATTGATATCCATTTTTTTGAAATGGAATCCTTTCGGATTGACAGCTACAAGTTCATCCGGTTCGGCAGACCTGACTGATTCTTTGTTTCCGTCTGACTCAGCGTCTTCTGCTTTTTTCGCAGTTTCTTCTGCTTCCGTAACATCTTCATTTTTCGTTACCGCCTGCTTCACAGCTTCTGTCACTGCGTCTGTCTTTGAAACAGATTTCTCCATAGCGCGTCGATCACCTCCCCTCTTCTAATTATAGTAGAACGTTCGCTTTTGAATAAACCTGACAACTAAGGCAAGTATTGCACAAGTTATCAGTGTTGAGATCAGGGAGAAGGTGGAACTTAGTCCGTAGTTCTTCTCCGAGAACGCCGTATTGTATGCCAGGTTTACAACTTCTGAGTTTACAAAACTGTCCACCACGGTGTAGACCACGACGGTGATAATGTGTGGCATGACCATGGGGAAGGTAACCTTCCAGAAGGTCTCATACGCCGTTGCGCCTTCGATCTTTGCCACCTCATACATGGAGCTGGGGATCGACTGCAGCGCAGCGATGAAAATGATGATCTGCACACCGGAAGCATTGATGATATCACTGATCCGGCCAACCGCTCCGACTACGTACTCGATCAGACCCATGGGAAGGCCCAGATTGCTGAACATCTGTACGTAATACTCTACGCTGATACCGGAGCTGACGGATTCAGCCACCTCCGCACCTGCGGAGGAAAGACCGCCCATCATCATGCTGGCGGACACCTTCATGGCAGCCAGAATGGCTTCCGAATTCAGGATGACCGGCAGGAAGAAGATGGCACGCATCAGCGTCCGTCCCTTGAACTTCCTGTTCAGGAGCATTGCGATCATCAGACTGAAGAAGGTGATCAGCGGAACGTCGATCAGCATATCGCCTACGGAAGAGGTCAGGATCTGCTTGAAGGTTCCGTGCCCGCGGAAAGCAAACAGGAAGTTGTCCAGTCCAACGTACTTCAGCGTATAACCGCCGCCGTTGTTGACGGTCAGATCCGATAAGGAGAACTGCACCGTCATGATCAGACTCCGGAGATAGAACGCCAGGAAACCGATCAGCCACGGAACGATGAACATGAACCCTTTCATGGAGCGCTTACGGGCCAGAGTCATCTTCTGTTTTTTCTTTTTCTCTCCCATATCACCCTCCGACAGCGTAGCTCTTTGCTTCAACGGTCACGCCGTCTACATTCACGCTTTCTCCCGTGTGGTTTACATAAATCTTGACGCCGTTGCTGTATGTCGTAACGGACACACCGCTCTGAACGTTCTTATGATCCGTTATCTTTGCGCCGCTCACCTTGGAAAGCACGGCATTCGTATCCTTCCATACGGAAACGGCTGTATCCTTCCATACATCGAAGGAAGTGGAATACATTTTGTTCAGACCCGTCATCTTCATCTCCGTTGCTTCCTCTTTCGTGAATACGAAATGCGGAGCCGCGCCGGTTTCGATCAGAGTCAGAACGATCTCATTTACATCCGTGGTATTCCCCATGTTGATCAGACTGCCGCAGTAGTCGATGCAGCCGTGGATCAGCATCTGGTAGAACGGAACGGATTCATCGATCACATAGTAATCATTGTCGGACAGCGGCGCGTTCAGAATATCATCGGCGTAGGCGAAGGTGTAATCATTTCCGTCGTTCACCAGGATCTTCTTGCCCGTGTCATCCATCTTTTGGAACTGTGCTTTCACGATCTGCAGTGCCTGCTCCCGGGTGATCACGTTAGTGCGCCGCTTGTCAGACTGCAGCACACTTCCCAGATCCCGAAGGCCGATGCCGGATACGTTGTAATCCGTGATCTTCTCCGTGAAGCTTTCGGTATAACGTACCAGGAACTTCGGAGAGATCAGATAGTAGATATTTTCGTCGTAACCGAGACTTGCTGTCTGCCGGAGGCTCACCGGATTTACCTCGCCGAACTCGCCCACATAACCGGTGCCGTAGTACCGGGAGCTCTCATTGGACGCCGAATACCGGCTGCTCACATCGGAGACCTTCTGGAATGCACAGTCCACATACAGGTCTCCGCCCAGGCCCTCAACCGTATCTGTCAGTTTTTCCAGATCCGATTTGCCTCCCAGCTTGCCGGGGACCTTGATCTTGCCCAGTGTATCATGATAATAACCGCCGCCGGACCAGCCCTGCAGGTTCATGACCTGATTTGTAACGCCTGCTTCGGAAAGGTCCTTTGCCATATCCCCGGCCTCATCAAAGGTGGTCATGGCCAGCAGTCCGCGGTACTGAACTCCCAGGAAATACTTGGTCTCTTCCACGCCGCTGATCACATCGTAGTACAGCTTGATATCGCCGGCTTCTTCCGCCTTCTCCTGCAGTCTGCCTTCTTTGATCAGACGGTTTCGATAGTAGTTTGCCGCGCCTGTGTATCCGTTGTTCTCCTCTGTCAGGAAGGTATACCGCATGGTCAGCGGGCTGTCGTAGAAGGTCTTCTCCACGATGGGAAGGTTGGCCTCGGAACCGGTGGTACCGAACATGGCCAGCGTATCATTTCCGCGAACCGTGAATGTCGTATAAACGTTGTTGTATTCGTTAATGTCCCCGGAGACACCGGCAGATACGTTTGCCAGAGACGCTCCGGATTCGATGGTTGCCAGGATACCGGACTTCTCGCGGAAGATCCCGAACAGCGGCAGTTTGGCGTTCTCCGTGATCTCACGGACCGTGTAGTCTGCAACCATGGGATCGAGTCCGTAAATGTACTCGGAATAATCATTTCCGGACTGCTGCTTGCTCTTGCCGTTGTTGAAGTAAATGATGGAGCCGGTGCCGTTGGGTACCAGCATGTACCCCTCTTCGTCCTTCCCGGCTGCGCCGAAGAAATTCAGCATCTGGATGTCGTGGATGGCACCGCCGCCGCTCTCCGATACGCCCTTCATGTAGACCGTAGCTTCCAGATAATCATCCTTCAGTGTGTAATCCAGAGGAACCGTGAAGGAGATGTTCTCTTCCACTTCACCCTCGGCCACTTCCATCTCACGGTCGTAATCTTCTTTGGTCCAACCGACCTTCTCAAAGTACTCATTCAGCCGGCGAAGCTCTGCCACACCCTTCTGGGTATTGCTCAGCATGACCAGGATATCATCCCCGAGATCGCTCTTGATGAACTTCTTCTTGGTGTACTTGGCTGCGTCCTTGCCTTCCTTGGAGCCGTCTGCCTCCAGCTGCTCCAGGATCCGATCCAGGGATTCCTGCCGGATGTAAATGGGCACGATACCTGTGGATGCGGTGGTATCACCGAAGGTGTAGGTAATGCGGACGCCGTTTTCGATGCTCTCCGCCTTGATCTGATCGAAGGCCACTGCCTGACTGAAGGAATCGAAGGTATTCTCGATCCGCTGCGTATTGTAGTAGTCCAGGATCAGCTGACTCTTCATGTTGTTGCGGTTGGACTGGTTCACGATCTTATCATCGTCCGCTCCCGGAGGATTGGAGTAGATGGTCTCGCCGTTCCGCTTGTCATACACTGCGATGCTTCCGTCAGAAGTCTTCACATACAGCTTCAGAGCCTCGGTCTCCGCCGCCAGCTGGAATCCTTCCACCGCGGGAGAACTGTCCGAAAGCGCCTTGAACTCACCGGCGGACGGCATCTCATATTCCGTGAGATAATCCTTATAATGATTGTAGAAATTATAGCGAATCAATCGGTAAGCCATGTAGATCCCGAAAACAGCCAGCGCTCCGAGGATCACCCAGATTACCCATTTGCCGAGCTTCTTTCGCTGCTTCTTCAGGTTCAGCTCCTTCATCGCTTTTTTCTGTTCTTTTGTCCTCGCCATGCGAAGTCTCCTTACTAAGAGCTTTGTTCCGCGTTATTACGCCCTGAACATCAATTCCTGATAGATACTGTAAATGAAGCTGTATACCTGATTGACCAGATCCACCAGCAGAAGCAGGATGAAAATGATCAGCAGCATGGCCACCAGGGTCAGGAGCAGTGTGATCAGCGTCTTGCCCAGGGTGAAGCTGTGTACCGTCATGATCCCCACCAGCATCAGGAACAGCGTATAAGCGATCCCGATCCCACAGATCATGGTATAAAAGGCTGCCTCATCCTTCGATACGAACTGGCTGAGCAGTGTACCGATCAGGATGCAGACGGTAGCCGGCAGGGTGGAATACCCGATGGCTACGATGATATCCTTCAGTCTTCCCTTGCCCTCCATAAGGCAGGTGATGGACCAGTTGCTGACACAGATCAGCAGGAAGAATAAAAGGACCGTAACCAGCTCCGACAGAGAGTTGACATTCCGTGGGTCAACGTTGTTGACTACAAAGCCGGCAGAGATACGGTTGATGGACCAGGTCACCGAGAACAGTACCACCATGATCAGTGCGATCACCACGCTGCCATGCTCTCTGTGCCGGATCTCATAGAAACCGTCGCCGGGATGGCTGATGGTGTAAAAGAGGTATTTCCATTTATCTTTCGATAATTGCTTTCCCACTACAGCAATCCCTCCTCTCTCTTCTTGCCCTTCTTCTTATTTCTCCACTTCGTCCAGATCACAAGGGCTACGATGAGGACGATGATCCCGGACAGGATCCAGGTCAGGTTGTCTGCCAGGATCTGGTTCCGGTACCGCTTATATGCGATGGAATAGTATTTCTTGTTCATGCCAAGCTCAAAGTAATGCATGGCAGTTTTGTTATCACCGGAGGTGAGGTAGGCTTTACCGATACCGTTGTTGGCCAGCTCATTGTTCTGGTCCAGTTCCAGCACCTTCTGCCATTTGTCGATGGCCTGGGTCTCGTCACCTTCGTACCGAAGGCCGACCGCGTCATTGATCAGGACCCCGTAATTGGTCTCCCGGAATTTCAGGATGCTGTTCCGTCCGGCATCCAGCACCAGGATCTCGTCGTCGATGGCCTCGATGGCCACCGGTGTCTGGAAGGTTCCCTTCTGCAGGCCGATACCGCCGAAGATGTACAGAAGATTTCCTTCTTTATCGTAGGTGAAGATCCTTCCGCGCTTCCGGTCCAGCAGGGAGTACTTGCCCTGTCCCCGGTATACCACGTCCACGATCTCGGAGGGTCCGCCGTATTCGCCGTACTTGGCGGTACGGATGTCGCCGCCTACATTTCCGTTCTCACCCTTCTGGATGACGTCCTTGCCCTGGGGATTCAGCCGGCGTACCGCCTGCTTGCCCTCAGAGTCGATATTGGATGCGTAAATGAATCCGCCGCTGTCCACATCGATGCCGGTGAATTCCGTAGGGATGTAGAGCTGGGTGTTGGAGCGCTCCTCCTTGGAAGCGAACCGCCGCCAGAACTTGTCCCAGACAGAGATCTTAACCGGGATGGTTCCGAAGTAACCGGAGAACTCTCCGTCGGATTCGAACAGCAGGATACCTTCGAAAGCACCCTTGGAGATCACGTAGATACGGTCTGCGTAATCTACGGTAACCTTCAGGGGGATGAATACAAAGTTTTCTTCCAGGATCTCGGACTTCGGTTCATTGACCAGCTTGATAAATTCGCCTTCCGGCGTCAGCTCCACGATCCGCGCGTTGTTGGAATCCGCTACATAGAGATGATTATTCTCCGATACGCACACTCCGTAGGGTGCAGAGAAATGATCCTCCTGTCCGTCTCTCATAAAGCTGTCGATGATCCGGTTTACCTTGGTCATCTTGTTGTCCATGACCACGATCCGGTTGTTGCCGGTGTCTGCGACATAGACCTCGCCGGCATCCGAAATGCACATGTCCTGGGGTTCCTTGAAGGCATCGGTTCCAACATCCTGGCCGGTAACATTTCCGTCCGGTGTATAAGCCGCAGGAGTCTTTACGATGTCCTTCCAGTAGTTGTAGTTATAGGTGTCGTAGGGAACATCGTCCTCTGCTCGGGCAGTCATGGGCGTGAAAGCCACTGCTGCCGCCAGGGCAAGTACACCGAATATTCTTTTTATGCTTTTCAACTTTTTCATATTCGTTTTCCGTTCCATTCCGACGTTATTTTGTTAATCCATCGTTTTGTCAAACCGCCTTTGCAACCGCCTTCTGATGGCGGTTGCAAATCCGGCCGAAGGCCGGACTTCGCACTGCCATAGGGTTCCGTCCAATTCCTCCGTCGCCTTCGGCGACTGCGGCATCGGACTCCACACCTGGAGATTTGCTTCGCAAATCTCCGTTGGGCAGTGCTCGGGCATATACGGTTCGCAAATGCCTGAAGGCATTTGCGAACCTATTCCTTCATACCGGACGTTGTCATCGTTTCCAAAACGTTACTCTGGCAGGCCAGGAAGAAGATGATAGGCACTGCCGCAATGATAAATGTTACCGCTGCGGAGGCGCCGGCTCTGGCCGTACCACCTGCCGCGATCTGCTGCAGTGCGAACTGCAGAGGTTTCAGCTGCTCGTCCCGGAGGAACATGGAACCCGTATTGCCCCACATTTGCTGGAACTGGAAGATAGCCAGTGTCAGCCATGCAGGCTTTACGTTTGGCATGACGATGGTCCAGAAGATCTTGTACTCGGAAGCACCGTCCAACCGCGCCGATTCCATGAGGGACGAGGGCAGCTGTTCCATAAACTGTTTCATCAGGTACAGACCCATACCATACTGCCATGCTGGCAGGATCAGAGCCAGATACGTGTTGTTGATGTGCAGCCAGCTGATGATCATGTAGTTGGGGATCTGTGTTACGGTCCAGGAGAACATCATGGACAGGATGACCATGTTGAACAGCATCTTCTTCCCGGGGAAGTCATGCTTCGCCAGCGGGTAGGCAGCCAGGGAAGCAACCAGCACGTGGCCGAAGGTTCCGAGGCCGGTAATGATGATGGTGTTCAGGATGTATCTCGAGAACGGTACCCAGGATTCACTCATGACATGGAACAGGTCCGAGAAATTCTCCAGGGTCGGGTTCTTTACGAAGACCGACGGAGGATACTGGAAGATCTCATCCAGCGGCTTCAATGCGTTGTTAATGATCATGACCAGCGGCAGCGACATGAAGATGCCGCATACGATCATGATGAAGAAGAGCAATCCGTTTCCGGCTTTGGACCGGTTCAGCTTCTTCTCCTTGTAGGTCTTCTTCATCAGCTGCCGAACCACTGCATCCGGATCGGCATCCGGTACCGGGGGCGGGATCACGATAGCACCGTGAGTGAGAGGCTGTGCCGCCAGCTCTTTCTTGCGTCTGGACATATCACTCACCTACCCTTCTCAGAAGCTTCTGGACCAGCTTGTTGGTTCCCACCATCAGCAGGAACAGCACGGTGGCTATAGCTGAGGCGTAACCCATGTCGAAACGGGTGGAACCGTAATCCAGAAGGTGCGTTACCACGGTGGCGCCGGCGTAGTTGACGGATGGATTTCCGGCCAGATTGATGGAAATGTCCGCAACCGCAAAGGACTGTGTGATCTGCATAACTGCACCGAACATCAGCTGCGGCTTCATGGCCGGAAGGGTCACATACCACAGCTCCTGCCAGCGGTTCTTTACTCCGTCCAGGGCCGCTGCTTCGTAGAGCGATTTATCTACGGTCTGCAGACCTGCAATGAAGGAAAGGAATCCGGTACCCAGGGACAGCCACAGCTGTACCACGATGAGGCAGGGCAGGATCAGGTTCGCATCCTGCATCCAGAGTTTCTGTTCGTTGATGAATCCCAGCTTCAGCAGGATACCGTTCAGGTATCCGTAACGGTCGGAAGACAGGATCAGCTGCCAAATCATGTATGCGTTACCGCAAATGGAGGGCGCATAGAAAATCAGTGTCAGGAAGGTTCTTACCTTCGGTCGGAACTCGTTGATGATCCAGGCGAAGAGCAGGCAAAGCAGGTAACTGATGGGGCCTGTCACAACTGCGAAGATCAGTGTATTCTTCAGGGAGATCAGGAAGATATCATCATTCAGGAACAGCTTGATGTAGTTGTCCCAGCCGTTGAACTTCGGGAACTCCAGCATGTTGAAGTAGGTAAAGCTGAGGATGATGGACATGACCACCGGGAGCACCGTAAAAAGGAAAAACAGAATGAAATACGGGCCCATCATGATGTAGCTTGCCTTGTTTCGCTTGATGCGGTACTTCAGTGTTCTCTGCTTCCTGGCGATCTCGTCGTTGGCTACCGCGTCCAGAGCTGCCTGGCGTGTAGTACGCGAACGATCCGGCGGTGTAAATGCAGGTACGGATACTTCCGGCTTATCTGCTACTGCGGCTGCAACCGCAACATCGGAATCTGCCGTGTCGTCTGCTTCTTCCTCAGCAACTTCTGTCGCATCATCTGTGTCATCCGCGATATCGTCTGCCTCATCTTCTACGGCTTCTGCCATATCTTCGGAGGTCTCGTCATTGGTATCTTCCACATCCTCTTCGAACTCCTCCAGGTCGTCTGTCTCAAGGACATCTTCAGCTTCATCGACAGCGTCTTTCGCTGCAGCCAGCTTATCGGCCATGGACATCTTCCCGGATTCTTTGTTCGCATTATCTGCCACTGACTCTCCCCTCCTTTCTATTCCATACTTCGCGCTTTCGCGCTTCGTAGCGAATCATGTCGCGCGTATCTATCGATTTCTCGCTTTACTCTTCCGTTTTCGTCCGCGCTCCCATGATTCGTATTCCATACTGCGCACGCAAGCGTGCTCCGTAACGAATCATGTCGCGCGTATCTATCGATTTCTCGCTTTACTCTTCCGTTTTCGTCCACGCTCCCATGATTCGTATTCCATACTTCGCACTTATTTTTCATGTTTCCAGCCACGCGCTTTAATTTTCATCTTCCACCGGTAATCCGAACTCGATCCTCTTATATCGGATCTCCTCGTTGATGTACAGAACCTTATCCATCAGCTCCTCTCGGGGTGATGCGGTGTCGGTCTCTGTGGTTACCGTGTAGAATGCATTGTTTACGTTACGCCAGGAGTAGTAACCGCCCGGTACCTGCGGGATACCCTTTACCCATGTAAAGGCTTCTGCCAGGTTGTGGTAGGTTTCTACCGGCCACGGAAGCATCTCAAAGGCTTCCTTATTTGCGGTGGCAACACGGGCTGCGGAACCCATCAGGGACTCCATCTCCCGGTCGTACAGGGCCTGCACGTCAGCGCTGGTCCACCATTTCAGGAACTTCCAGCAGGCGTCCGGATGCTTGGTATCCGACATGATCATGGATGCCAGACCGGTGCAGCCCACGCTGTGATCTACGGTTCCGTCTTCCTTGCGGGTACCGGGTACCATGGTGAAATCCCAAAGTCCTGCGATATCCGGAGCGGAAACCTCCAGGTTGTTGTATACCGTGTAATCCGCGATGATGATGGGACACTCACCGGTACGGAAGCGCTCCTCTACGGTGGTGGTCTTGTCCAGACCATAGTCTGTGTAGAACTCGCAGTACTGCTTGAAGGTATTCACGGCAATATCGGAATCCAGTGCCGAGCTGATGCCGCCTTCGTTGTAGTACTCTCCGCCGTTCTGGTACAGCAGCATGGCGTAGATCTGCTCACTGGGGAGCATACCGAACTCCATCTGATTCTTGGCCAGCACGGACATGATGACCTTCACGTCATCCCAGGTCTCCGGGATCTCCAGTCCCAGCTGATTCAGGATATCCTTCCGGTAGAACATAACCGGGAATGTCTGAGTCTCCGGCAGTGCATACAGCTTGCCGTCAAAGGTAAATGCGGTAAGAGCGCTTTCATAGAACCTGCTCTTTACTTCATCCACATCCTGGAACTGATTCAGGTCAAGCACGGCGTTACGAAGACCGTAATTGACAGGCGTATCATTTCCGGTGTTCAATACCGCACCTGCGATGCCGTTGGTGTTCGCCACCTGAATGGCCACGTCCGGACCCTCGCCGGCCAGCTCCGCCCGGAGCAGGGTGTTCATGTCCACCAGCTGCACATTCACGTTGACACCGTAGTTGGTCGTAAAGGACTCGTCGATCAGGGAACGGATAACATTGGCCTGATCACGTCCGGTACCGATCCAGAGGGTGATGGTCTCGTTCTCTTTACCACCTTCGCCGGTGGAGCCCAGAGAATTGTAATCAATGACAAATGAATTCCAGAGGCGTGCGATCTCGTTGCCTGCATTGCTGAAGAAATTGTTGCCGGACACCTTCACACTCTTCACGTCGGAAGCGATGAAAATGCGGTCGATCTGCAGCGGCTGGCTGATAACCTGGGTGATCCAGGTACCGCAGGCACGGACATTTACCTTGTAGGTACTGATGACCCGGACGAAATGCTCCACGTCCTCGATCAGATAATCCAGCTGATCCCGCATGGTGATGAGCACCGTCTCCTTATCGGAGGTGCGGCCCACGGCCTTGCGCAGGGAGTAGATCGCGTCGTTCAGCTCGTCCCGGACCTCGGTCATCTCCTGCACGATGGTAGGAAGTGTGGCCTCGATCTGATAATCACGGTAGGTATCCGGGCTGACGCCGATGATGCGGATAACCTTCCGGTAAATTTCATTCAGCTTGCTGACAGAATCCTGCACCTCTGCGATGGTTTCAGAGAAATCACCCAGAACCACTTCCATGCGGAGGGTGTGCATTCCTTTTGTGATGTAGTATTTGTAGGGATTGCCGTCTGCGTCGGCGATGGGATCCAGATGCCAGTCGGACTCGTAATAGAAGCCGTGGTTCTCCATCTCCCGGAAGGGAACCTCACCGTCGATGGTAATCTGTCTGGATACGTAAATGCCTCGCATGAAGTTCTGCTTATCGAAGAGTGCGATCTCGTAGTAACCGTCCTCCGGTACCTCGAACTGCCACTCGATCCACTGACCGGCTTTGTCCCAGCTGGTTCCGCCGATGGTGTTGTTCAGCAGGTAACGGGCGCTGTGATCGCTGACCGCTGCCGAAGACTGATCCTGCTTCGGGTAGAGGGTCTGGGAGGAGGTCTTCACCGCATCCTCACCTTCGATGACCACTGTAATACCGCTGGTATTCGCCGCCCCGGCCTTGTCCCATTCTGCCTTCTGATCCGCGTAGGACAGGCTTTCTTTTTGATTGGAAAGCTTCAGTCCGCCGAGGAGCATGGGCTCACGCTTGGACTGGATGCGGATCTCGTGCTCTCCTGCCGTCAGATAGAAGCTGAGAGGTTCGGTGATGTAACCGTTGTTGTCGTAAAGATAAGAGGTTACCCACTCCGGGATCTCGATGGAGGTGGGTTTCATGTCATTTCCCTGATTGTCCTTCTTCCAGGTAACATGTGTCAGACCCGAATCGAAGGCTTCCTTTGCTACATTTGTGGTCCAGATCCGGGTGAACTGTACAATGTTCAGCTCCGTATAGGGCTGCTCCCCGTCCAGGAAGAAGGCTCTCTGGATCTCGGAGTTCTTACCCTCTACCGGATAGTAATCCAGGGACAGCTCGTAGAGACCTGCCTCTGCAACGCTGAACTTATAAGTGATGTCCGCGATCTCACTGGTGAGAATGCTCTTGCCTGTGTGCCCCTCGAAGTTCTCACGGATCTCCGGCGTCGCCGCTTTTCCCTCTTCCTCATAGGAAGCATACGAATCAGCTGCGATCTCGATCACTGCGTCCGGGCGGTTCTTATCCGGTACTTCCGTCAGGTAGCGGCCGTAATCCGTACTGTATGCGATCTTTGCATCTCCCGGAACCACCGTATCCTTTGAAAATACGGAACGTAACACGAAGAACAGTACCACTGCAAGCAGTACTGCACACCATATGATCCGATTTCGCACCTTCTGCGACATAGTACTAACCTCTCTGTCTTACAGATTATATTATCTGTTCTTAGTCTAGGGATTCTTCGCCGTCGCTTTGCTCCGGCTCAGAATGACATTTTATTCTCTCAATCCCAGCCTTCGTAGTACCACAGATCCTTGTCCGCTTCCGTGGGCTCCGGCATGTAATCCTTCAGCACCCGTTCCATCAGCAGGCTGGAAAGAAACATCCAGAAAGCCGGAAGGAAGAGTAATGTCAGAAGCGGCAGAACGAACAGGTACAGATATATCAGTCCCACCGCTGCCGCGATGTGTATCAGTGTTACGATGAAATGCTGTCCGCTGATGAGAAATGCCATATTGTAGGCACCTCCCACACTCACCCGAAACCTGGAAAGGATCGGGAAGAGATAGACCGCCACGGCCAGCGTGAGGATCACCAGGATCACAAACCCCTTCGCCTTAAAGGGCTGCAGGGTCTGCTCCACGTGAACCACCTTCCGGTTCAGGAGGAAGAGCCCCCCGCACCAGAGCAGGAAGATCATTCCCGCGATGGTCGCTTTCTTAAAATGTGTCTTCATGGTATGGAAGAATTCCTTCACCGGATATCCTCTTCCGCGCCGTACACTCTTCACCACTGCGTGATAGAGTGCCGTTGTCGCCGCCCCGAAGGTTACCACCGGGAGGCAGCAGAGAATGTAGACGATTCCAAGCAGGATCAACTCTCCTGTCTTCGTCAGGAATGTCACCACCGGCCCGTCCACATCGAAGAGGATCTGCCGGATAGTCATCCGCTGCCGCATCGGATCCGGCTCGCCCAAGGGGCGGTCCGCCCGAACCTGTTCCTGCTCTGCTTTTGTGAGTTTCTTTTTGCTCATTCCGTATCTGCTTTGCTTATACCGCCTGTTTCCCCATTCTGTTCTATTCTACAAGCACGGTATTTACTCTTCCACGTCGAAAACTCTACATCTTTTACACTTGTTTTTCGTGATTTACTCCGCATCTCCGTAGGTCTTCAGGTCCGGAAGCTCGTCCCGGGTGATGACCCGTTCATGATTGTAGACCTTCACCAGCATATCCTGCTCGGTATAGGTCTCGGAGTAAACGTTCAGCGTATCCGAATCGGTAACGAACTCGCCGCCCCAGGTCCCGAAGTAGCTCCACATTGCGTCATCTTCCACCGCCTTGTCCGGATCGAAGAGACATCCGTTCTCGGTCATGGCCACGATCATTTTCGTATCCGTGGTCTTCTTAAGATTGTTAAACTTGGACTGCTGGGAGGAGTATTTATGCTTTCCGGGATAAATGTCATCGCCCATCAGATCCACCACATCGTCTCCGGGATACCAGCTCTTCGACTGTCCGTTCCATACCCAGATCAGATTGTGGAGTTCGTACTCCTTCGTGAACTTCTCGTACATTTCCCGGTAAAGCTTGATGTAGGACTCTGCAGAGCAGTTGCCCCACCAGAACCATCCGCCGCTGGCTTCATGCAGCGGCCGCCAGAGAACCGGGATATCTTTCTCTTTCAGTTTTGTCAGTTCCTTTGCGATGGCATCCATGTCCGCCACCAGCAGATCGTGCCCCTCCGGATCCTCGCCGTTCATGATCTTATCCAGATCGATGTTGGTGTGTTCCTTATAGAAGCCGCTGTACCAGGTACCTGTCAGGTACTTGGTGGGTGCGTTCCAGTGCCAGCAGATGGTGACCAGACTGTTGTTGTCCCAGGCTTCGATGGCCTGATCGATGGTCTTGCACTCCGTTCCGTAAGCCACCCGTGAAGGGGACGCATCCATCATGTCCAGTCCCACCATGGCCGGGAACTTGCCCGTCGCCTTCCAGATCACTGCCATTTCATGGCCGAAGATCCCGCCGTCGCAGTACTGTCCGGAAATGATGTTCTTTCCGTAATTATCTGCCAGATATTGATAGATCCTTTTTGCGTTTTCCGAAGCCTGTGCATCACACAGATCCTTCTTTACCGCGTAGGGATCATTTGTTTCTTCACTCGCTGTGTTCGTCTCTGAACCGTTTGCCGATCCCGAGCTGCTTTCCGATCTCCCACATGCCCACTGACAAGATAAAAGTAAAAGGAATGCAGCCGCAAGAATACGTTTTTGAATGAAGCGTTTTTGAATGCGTGTCTTCGCACGATCCATTCTTTTCTTTATCATAGATCCTTCTCCTGTACTCTGTTTCCGACCCGACTGCATCTCCTTTACTTTTATCTCCATTGATTTCCGCCTGTTTTTTGCTAACACATTGCTAATATATTGCTTAATTCAGGCGTAGCCAGTGGCAAAGGATTTTGGAGGGTTTGTATAAAAATGCCTTGTACCGCAGTTTTTATATGGTAAAATATACCACACTTTTTCCGCGAGCACAAGGCTTTTTTGCTAAATTCATATATTTTTTTTAACTTTTTTACTTATTTTTTAACTTAAATTTACTTTACGTCACCCGGAAATGAACATCGGCCGCATGAAAACCGCCCCGAATTCCAGCATTTTCCCCAGGATCAACCGATAATACTCCGGTACGCAGCGCTCGGTGTCATCATGAGAATGCAGCAAAACGATCTGCTCACTCTCATCGGTAACGGAGGATCCCATACCCGGATCACCTTCTTCGATCCGGCGAAGCACATCCTGAATGGTCAGGGCTCCGGGCGGAATGTTATATTCCTGACAGTCAAAGGAGCAGGCCGTGTCCATATCCCGGTGCATCCCCTGGGAGAGATAGCCGGGCGCTTCGATCCCGCTGTCCACCAGCTTGGAGAAACCGGCCTTTCGAAGATAGTCCTGGTAGGCACCGCGGAAGACCCCGCCTTTATCGATATACGGAAAGCGGAAAATCTTATGCTCCCGCTTTACCCCTGCTTCCCGATAGATCTGATCCAGGATCACCTCCGTACGGGTGATCTCCCGGATTCCTTCCTCCAGGGAAATGGCCGAGAATGCGGGATGGCTGTAAGAATGATTTCCGATAAGAAAGCCCTTCTGCAATGCGTATATCGCGATCTCCGGATGTTTTTCCAGATTTTCTCCCACAGCAAAGAACACGGCCGGGATCTCCATGGCGGATAACCAATCCACCAAAGCCGGCGTGTTCTCCTGCGGCATATCGTCAATTGTTAAAATTATTTTCGCCATATGATCTCCCGCTCCATGTAACACCCGGCATCCTTCGGTGATATCATATGTGCGTCACCGGCCATTACTCAACATATTCCATGTATTGCTTACTTCCCATGATACCGTCCGGTCTTCCGTTCCACCAGCCATCCGTAGGACAGCACGGTACCGTAACGGTAATCCGGATTCTCACAGTGCTGTTCCAGCATGTTCATGCACTGCGTGATCATTTCCTCTACGTTCACGTGATAAGTGGTGAGTTCCTTGCCCTCCACCTTATTGTTTGCATAGTCATCATAACCCACGACCGCCACATCCTCAGGCACGGAATACCCCTGCTCCATCAGCAGGCGGATCAGCCGGTTGGCTGTCAGGTCACAGGCACAGACGAAGCCGTCCGGAAGCTCGTCCGGAAGGACCAGATCGATGTCCAGACCGTGCTCGTCGCGGTCGCTGATCACCCATTTTTCGTTAAAGTCCAGGCCGTTGGCGATCAGGTATTTCCGATAGCCCACATACCGGTCCAGATTGCTGCGGGTGGAAAGATAGGAACCCACAAAGCCCACCTTCCGGCAGCCGCTGCGCACCAGGTGGCGGGTCAGGAGATAGCCGCCGTTGACGTTATCGCTGAGCACCGCGTCCAGGTCATAATCTTCATTTTCAAAGTCAAAGAGGATACAGCCGATGCCTGTCTTCACGATGGAGGTAAGGTATGCGTTGCTGATCTCACCGATCACGATGATCTGATCGATGGCGGACAGCGCCACCAGCTTCGGAAGCTCGCCCTTCTCCTCATCCTCCATGCGTACCGCCTCAAGGATCGCCACGTAGTTCCGGCGTGTCAGTTCCATCAGGATCCGCTGGTAAACTCTCTGGTAGAAGGAATCCTCACTGATAAAGCGCTCGGAAATGACGATGGCCACGTTATGGCTGCCGCCCTTGTCGTTCCCCTTCTTAAAAGTGTAACCCAGTTCCCTCGCACGCTCGATGATCTCCTGACGGAGTTGCTCCCCCACGCCGTCCTTTCCGGCCAGCGCCTTCGAAACCGTTACGATACTTACGTCGAACTCCGCTGCGATGTCCTTCATCGTTACTTTCTTTTCGGTTGTTGCCATTTTACCCCATCCCCTTCTTCACGCGTAATGTCATCTACTCACAGTAACTCATCAGTGCCTTCACGATATCTTCATAGATAAAGTATCCGCCCCGCCGGTAGTACAGGCCCAGGGATTCCCCGTTTCCGGTAAATGCATTGTTGTCCCACCACAGGGCCGTCATTCCGTAGGAACGGGCTTTCGCCACGTAGTATGCCGCGAACTCCACGCGTTCCTGAAGATTTTTATCCTTATCCACGGCGCCGAACTCGCCGATCACCACCGGCGTTCCCTTCACGACAAACTTCTGATAGAGCTTGCTCATGAAGTTATCGATATCCGTGGTCCCGTTCTTCCGCTCGATATTGAAATACGAAGTCCCGTTAAGATCCAGCGCAAAGCTGTAAGGCGTGTACGCATGAACCGATACCATGATATGACTTACGGTTCCTGTGTAATCCGCCGGCTCGTCCGGAAGCTTGTAATCCGGATGCAACGCACCGTCCGGAGATGCATCATAACCGGGGCACATCAGATAGCGCGTACCGTTATTTCCGCCGGAGGCACGGACCGTGTCCACAAAAAGCTGATTCAGCTCATTGATGCACTGAACGGATTCCGCAACGTCCGCATCTCCCGCCGGGAACCACCACTCATACTGATGCCCCACCAGCCGCGGCTCGTTCATGGCTTCAAAGATCAGATGATCATCATACTCTTTGTAACGCTCGGAAAGCTGCTCCCAGATCCTGCGGATATATTTCTCCGACTGTGCCTGATGGGCCCGGTCGGGATAGAAGCCCTTCGCTTCCTCATGATTGTCATGATGAATGTTCAGAATGACATACATGCCGTCCTTGATCGCCCAGTCCACCACGGTGTTTACGCGGTCCATCCAGGCCTCGGAGATCGTGCAGTCATCGTCCACGATATGATTGTGCCAGGACACCGGGATCCGGATGGTCTCAAAACCCGCCGCATGGAAATCCTTGATCATCTGCTCCGTAGTCTTGATCCCGCACCAGGTGGTCTCCGCATCCATCTCGTCCTTCAGACTGGTGTCATTGTAGGCATCGAAGGTATTGCCCAGACTGACGCCGATCTTCATATCCTTTACAAATGCAAAGGCTTCTGTCTGCGGAACGGCCTGTGCTTCCATATTCAGCTTCGGGATCGTAACGGAAGGAAGCATCCCGCTCTGTTCGGAAGAGGCGGTTTCGGTCGAAGACGCGGAGGTTTCGCTCTCAGTTGAAGCATCCGGCCCGCCGCTCTCGGTTGCGGTATCTGTTGCACCGCTCTCCGTGCTCGAGGCCGAAGTTTCATTCTCCGTCACCGCAGTTTCCGTGGTTTCGGATCTTCCACAGCCGGTCAGCATCGCAAATGCCAGCGCCAGCAGGAGTGCCTTGCTTTTATTATTTTTACCGAGTTTTCTCATCATTCTATCTCGTCATTCTTTCCCTGTTGAAGAAAGGCAATCAACAGTTCTCCTCTTTATTTCGTGTACCAGTTTCTAAGTACTTCTTCCGCCTTCTTCCCATAGACCGTAAAATCGCGGTTTTTCTTTGCCTCTTCCTCCGAAGGGATCACTGCTTTCCAGTCCCACCAGAAATATCCCGCAAAGTACGGAAGATCCCAGGTGGCCTCCATGGCCGTGGTATAGAAATCCGCCTGTTCCTGCTCGTCGATGGACTTTTCGGGGCGATCATGGAAATCCCATGGATATGCCGTACAGCCCTCTTCATTTCGTACACCGATCTCCGCGAACATGATGGGTCTGCCAAACCGTTCATGGCAGGCCTCGAGGCATCCCACCACCTGCTGCCAGCGCTCCCGCATGGTTTCGATTCCCCGATGTTCCGGGTCCGTCACAGGATAATAACCGCTGATACCGATCACATCCACCGCATCCAGCCAGCGGTTTTCGAATTCATCCCCGTGGTTGATGTTATGCATCACGATGCCGGTGTACCGCTGCCGGACCTCGGCGATCATCCGTCTGCACTGCTCTGCCTGCCGGTCCATCCCGGCCATCTCACAGCCGGTACAAAGCATCTCACAGCCCAGGCGCTCCGCCATTTCCGCATAATAATTCATGAAATTCCGGTAAGAAGCGAACCAGTCGTCCCAATACGTGATCCCTTCTTCCGTCGGAAAATTGATCCGCGCCCGCCAGCTCCGGTCCAGGCAGTTCACCATGGGTTTCAGACAAACCTTGAGACCCAGAGATTTTGCCAATGCCACTGCATGAGCCACCTCCTCGTCCGTCTGGGTCCTTCCGTACAGAGAGAAGATCCGGGTGCTGTAAAATGTTTCCTGCCACGCATTGACCGTCAGACAGATCCAGTCCAGGCCATTCGACGCCAGCCGGCGCATGGACTGCTCCGCCGCCTCGGTAAGCCATTCTCCCTGTTTGCTGAAGAAGCCCCAGGTGTAACCCTTGCAGAATACTTTATCATTCATTTCCATGTATCCTTTGTATCTGTGTTAATTACTTTGCCGGTGCAGAAAAGATAAATTCCGCCTCTCCACTGACCTCCACCGGTCCGTATCCCGCCGGGATGATGAAATGATCTCCTTTGCGGAAGGTCTCGCCGTCCAGAGACGCCTCTCCGGAAAGCACCGATCCGATCAGAAAATACTCCGGTGCGGGAATTGTTTCTGACTTTGTACATGCCTCTGAGTCGTTTTCCGCTCCAACCTCCGCTCCGGTTTTTCCCCCAATCAGATCACCCTTCCACACCTTATAGTATTTGCAACTGTACAGCAGCCGCATCCAGGAAGTCTCGTCTTCCGACTTCATGGCTCTCCGCTCCACGAAAGGAACCTCGATCACATCCAGACTTTTTTCCAGATGCAACGGTCTCGGTTTTCCGTTCTGCAAACGTCCGTAGTCGTATAATCGGTAAGTGATGTCACTGCTCTGCTGACTTTCCAGGATCAGGGTCCCTGCCTTAATGGCATGCACGGTTCCCGGATCGATCTGGAAGAAATCGCCTTTTTTAATGGGAATCTCCCGGATCAGCTCCGTCCAGCGGCCTTCATTTACCATGGTGCGAAGTTCTTCGCGGGTCTTTGCGTGATGACCGATGACGATGGTGGCATCCGGATCACAGTCCAGGATGTACCAGCACTCCATTTTCCCAAGGGAGCCGTTCTCATGCTCCGCAGCATAGACATCGTCCGGGTGTACCTGAATGGACAGGTCTCCCTGTGCGTCGATGATCTTGGTCAGAAGCGGAAAACGGTCCAGCGGATAATTTCCGAAAAGCTCCGGATGCTCCAACCACAGCTGTGAAAGAGGCGTGCCCGCATATTCGCCGTTTGCGATGCTGCCCTCTCCGTCCGGATGGGCACTGACCGCCCAGCATTCGCCGGTATGATCACTGGGGATATCATAGCCGAAATCGTCACGCAGACGCCGGCCGCCCCAGATGGTTTCCTTGAATATCGGGTTCATCCGCAATATATACATATATTTATCTCTCCATTCCATACTTCGCGCTTACGCACTAAGTCAGCGCTTCATTTCCTCAAGGTTTCTGCGGATCAGTTCGCATCTCTGCTGCACGCAGAGCACCGAGCGAAGCGGATCCTCCGGCGTATTGAACACGTAGTCCGTAAGACGATCTAACGTAGTTGTCGCAACGTGAAGACGTGTATCCGAAGATGCATAGTAAATGAACACTTCGTTCTTCTCATTCACGATGGCTCCGTTGGTGAAGACCACGTTGCTGACGTCGCCGACACGTTCCCGTCCCAGGGGCGCGATGAGGAAGCCCGAGGGTTCCGCGATGACCCTGGTCGGATCATCCAGCGCCGTAGCGAAAGCATAGATCACGTACCGCAGTCCCGCTGCCGTATTCCGCACGCCGTGAGCGATATGGATGTAACCTCTGTCCGTCTTAATGGGGGTTGCACCCGCACCGTTCTTCGCCTCCGTGATGGTGTGGTATTTCCGTTTGCTGGTGATGATCTCCTCGTCGATCACCGCATTTGTAATGTCCTCGCAGGTACCGAAGCCCACGCCTCCACCGCTGCCGGTCTCGATGAAATCATCCATGGGCCGGGTGTAGAAAGCGTACTTTCCATCCACGAATTCCGGATAGAGAACCACATTTCTCTGCTGTGGGGAACGGAGGGTCTTCAGGTTTGGAAGCCGCTCCCAATTTTCCATATCCTTCGTACGAACGATGCCCGCCGCGGCAACCGCCGCAGACAGGTCGTTTGACGATGTATCCTTGCTCTCACTGCAGAAGACACCGTAAATGTATCCGTCCTCGTGCTTCGTGAGACGCATGTCATAAACATTTGTCTCCTCCGGGCAGGTGTCCGGAAGCAGGATCGGATAGTTCATGAACCGGAACCCGTCCACGCCGCTGTCGGAGACTGCCACGCCGAAGAAGGACTTGCGGTCATTGCCCTCGATGCGTGCCACCAGATAGTATTTTCCGTCCAGATAGATCGCGCCGGAATTGAATACGGCGTTCACTCCAAGACGTTCCATAAAGTACGGATTGGTCTTGGGGTTCAGATCGTATTTCCAGAAGATCGGAATGTGCTGCCGTGTGAGCACCGGATATTTCCAGCGGTCATAGATGCCGTTGTAGAAGGAAGACTTTTCGTTCTTCCGGTGGATCAGAGCTTCATAGTTACTTTGCATTCTTTCAAATTCGTCCCAGGCCATACTTATTCTCCTCTACGATAACCTCTTCAAAACCTCCAGCCACATACGTCCGCTGTGGTAAGGGCAGGTCCATTCGTCGGCGATGCATTTGTCCGGGTTGGGGGTTCCGTCCGGTCTTAAATACCCGTACCAGCAGGAGCCTTCCCGCCTATCCACCATGTGAGCCGCCAGGAATTCCCAGATCTCCTTCGCCGCATCCAGATACTTCGCATCACCGCTCTTTTGATATCCGTTCAGGAAACCGACAATCGCCTCACACTGGATCCACCAGACGCGGGACTCATCATTGACACCGTTTTCACATTCTGCCGGAAGAGCGTGTCCGATCTGCCCGGGGAGCATGTATCGCGTTGGTGCTGCTCCGCTCATGGCTGAGTGCGCTTTCGGCTGTGCTTCGGAAGGGCACTTATCCGACCCCTCCATGGCGGCCTTCGCATTCGACTCCGTCGTTACTCCGTTCGCTCTCGCATCCCCCATCAGCAGGTCCTCTTCCGTCGGCAGATATCCATCATACGCGCTGCGGTACACTTCCGCCGTCAGCGCCTCAGTGATCCAGCCGAGATCGAACTCCGTGCCCTGCAGCTCCATCACCTCGATGGTCCGGTCGATGAGCCAGGCAGTTTCGATATCGTGTCCGTAGGAATAGAGATCGATCAGCGTGTTATACTCTCCGTCGAAGAAAACCTCCATCCTGCGGCGTTCCGAATTATAGATCTCATCCCGGAAAATGTGCAGGATCTCGCAGATCCGGCTGCCCACTTCATTTCGGATCTCATATTGGAAAGCATCCTCCTCATCACGTGCCACACGGTACAACTCCGTGTAGGCTTCCATCACGTGAAGGAGGGTGTTCATGGTACGGGTCGCCATGACACCGTTTTCGGAGAGCTTATCATTTTCCATGGGGCCGAACTCCCGGGTATAAGCTTCCAGATAACCGTCCGTGTCCCTGCAGCGACTCTCGATCACCTGAAAAAAATTCCATGCCAGGGCCAGAGCCTCACTATCCCCTGAGGCTTCATAGTACGAAGCCAGACCATAGATCGCAAAGGCCTGATTGTAGGTATGCTTGAGCGTCTCCGCCGGTGCTCCGTCTGCCGTAACCGACCAGAAGACTCCGCCGTACTCTTTATCCAGGAAATGTTCCTGCAGTGCGTCATACGCGATCTTCGCAAAGTCCAGATATTCCTGCTTCCGAAAGGTCAGGTACAGATTCGCAAAGAACCAGAGGATCCGGCTGTTCAGGATGCATCCGCGGTCGGCGTCCTTATGAAGCACAAGTTCATTATCCAAAACGCCGTAGAAACCGCCGCGCTCCGGATCCGCCAGCTTCTCCCAGAAGGGGATCACGTGGGATTCAAATTCGTCCTGCAGCTGCTGCAGGAATTGTTCGTTTGTAAGCATATATATTTTCCTTCGTATATTGTAAACATGGGGTGCGAGTACTACACACTTATCTGGATACCAAGTCTTGTCTCAACCTCTCCAGCCGCTCTTCAGACGCTTCCAGAGAATTTTCCTTCACGCCGTAGTAGAACTTGATCTTCGGCTCGGTTCCGGAGGGCCGGACGCAGCACCATGCGTAGTCTTCCATTTCAAAATAAAGAACGTTGGACTTCGGAAGGTCTACCGGCGTCTCCTCTCCGGTGATCAGATCCTTCCGGATGCCGGACTGATAATCCCGGACTGCAAGCACCTTCAGACCCGCGAAGCTTTCCGGTGGCTTCTCCCGAAAATCCTTCATCTTTGCCCGGATCTCGGCCGCGCCGTCCTTGCCCTTGCACTCGATAAAGTCCAGTCCTTCCTTGAAGTAACCGTACTTCTCATACAGCTGCAGCATGGCATCCCACAGGGTCATGCCCTTCTTCTTATAGTAGGCCGCAACCTCGCAGAGGATCATAACGGAACCGATGGCGTCCTTGTCCCGACAGTAGGTTCCTGCCAGGTTGCCGAAGCTCTCTTCAAGACCGAAGACGTAATCGTAGGTTCCCTGCTCCTCAAAGAATTTGATCTGTTCACCGATATATTTGAAACCGGTGAGCACCTCGATCAGTGCCACGCCGTACTCCTTTGCCACCACCTTCGCCATATCCGTGGTAACGATGGTCTCGCAGAGGGCCGGATTTGCAGGCATGGTCCCGGTCTCCCGCCGCTCGCGGAGGATATAATCCGCCATCAGGATACCGGACATATTTCCGTTGAAGACGATGAGCTTGCCGGTCTTTGCATCCTTACAGCAGACTCCCAGGCGATCCGCATCCGGATCCGTGGTTAAAATGATATCGGCATTCACCTTTTCAGCCAGCGCCAACACCCGCTCCCAGGCATCCGGGTTCTCCGGGTTCGGCTTCGGAACCGTTGGGAAATTTCCGTCCGGGATCCGCTGATCCGGTTCGACGAACACCTTGGTAAAGCCCAGCTCCCGCAGCACCCGGCGAACCGGGATATTTCCGGTGCCGTGCAGAGGCGAGTATGCTACCACGAAATCCTCCGCCACCTCCGGAATGATCTCCGGATGGATGCTCTGTGCCTTCACCGCAGCGATGTAACGGTCGTCCAGATCGCTGCCGATCATCCGGAAGAGTCCGGCGATCCGCGCCTCATCCTCCTCCATGGTCTTCACGTCGGTGATGTCCGTCAGGGCCTCCACCTCCGCCATGATGCCTTTATCGTGGGGCGGCGTGATCTGTCCGCCGTCCTCCCAGTATACCTTGTAACCGTTATATTCCCGTGGGTTGTGGCTTGCCGTGATCATGACACCGGCAATGCAGCCCAGGTCCCGCACACCGAAGGAAAGCTCCGGTGTGGGCCGGAGGGATTCGGTAAGGTACGTTTTGATCCCGTTTGCATTCAGTACCAGAGCGGCCGCCCGGGCAAATTCCGGAGAGAACAGGCGGTTGTCATGAGTTAACATAACTCCTTTTTCCTGTCCGCCCATCTTCCTGATATAATTTGCCAGACCCTGGGTCGCATGGCGTACCGTATAAATATTGATCCGGTTGGTTCCGGCACCGATCTCTCCCCGGAGACCTCCCGTTCCGAATTCCAGCGAACGCCAGAACCGGTCCTCGATGGCCTTCTCGTCCCCTTCGATCGCCTTTAACTCTGCACGTGTCGCATCATCAAAATACGGGTCAGTGCACCATTTCTCATATTCTTCTCTATATCCCATGCCAGGCTCCTTATTATTTCAAGCTTTATACATTTTAGGTAAATTTAAGTAAATTCTAATTTGAATTTTAGCCTTTTTGAGTTAATGTGTCAACCTGAACTTTCCTAAAATCCAGGTAAATACGCCTTTTTTCATTTTCTCCTGTACAAAAAAACCGGAGTGGTTAATTTTCCCATCCTGTGCTATACTCTCGTATTATGGAAAAACAAGTATTTACAACAACCATACCGTTTACGCCGGAGGAGATCACTGCTCCTCTGTCAGAGGCTGAGCAGGAATACGTCCGCACCGTGGAGCAGGGGCTGATGAAGCGGTTCCGCAAGGAAACCTGGACCCGTTTCACGAAGGCCATCAACACCTATGAGATGATCAAGGACGGAGACCGGATCGCGGTCTGCATCTCCGGCGGCAAGGATTCCATGCTGATGGCGAAGCTCTTCCAGGAGCTGTACCGCCACGGCAAACGGAATTTTGAAGTGGAATATCTGGTGATGGATCCGGGCTATAATGAGCGAAATTACCGGCTCATTCTGGAAAATGCACGCAAGCTGGGCATCCCCATCCGTGTCTTTCGTTCGGAGATCTTCAACTCCGTAGCGGGCGTGGGGGCGAATCCCTGCTATCTTTGTGCGCGCATGCGCCGGGGATATCTGTACAGCAACGCAAAATCACTGGGCTGCAACAAGATCGCGCTGGGCCACCACTACGATGATGTGATCGAAACCATCCTCATGGGCATGCTGTGGGGTGGGCAGATCCAGACCATGATGCCAAAGCTGCACAGCACGAATTTCGAAGGCATGGAGCTGATCCGGCCGCTGTATCTGATCCGCGAAGAAGCGATCAAAAAGTGGAGAGACGCAAACGGTCTCACCTTCCTGCGCTGTGCCTGCCGTTTTACGGAAAGCATCAACACGGAAAGTGAGACCGATACCGGATCCAAACGCCAGGACATAAAGCAGCTGATCGCACGTCTGGCCAAAGAGGATCCCATTATTGAAAAAAACATCTTCAGCAGCGTGGAAAACGTGAATCTCGCCACCGTGATCGCATACAAGAAAGACGGTGTGCGGCATCATTTCCTGGATGAATATGATCGAGACTGATAACAGGATGAAACGCATTTAATCGTCATGACTTTTTGTTGCGCGGTCTGCCTGGATTCTCCGGCAGGCTCTGCCCAAATACTTCTCTGGCTTTCGAAACCTTTTGTTGTTTTTCCACACTCTTCCGGTAAGCTTCCAAGCCTTTTTTCGCGTCTTCCATCTTTTTCCGGTCTTTTTCGTCCATTGTTTGTACACCCCAACTGAAATAACTTCTGAAGGAATCAGGAATTTCAGACATGGTCTTCAGAATTTCAAGCAGGATTTCGGCCAGGATCTCCGGTTTTTCAGCCAGGATCTCCAATTCTTCACCCATGATATCCAGAGTTTCAGCTATGAGTTTCAGGGTTTCAGCCTTGAACTCCGGGGTTTCAGCCATGAGCTCCGGGGTTTCAGCCATGAGCTCCGGGGTTTCAGTCATAAGCTTCAGGATTTCAGCCATGAGCTCCGTTTTTTCAGCCATGGTCTTCGTTTTTTCAGCCATGGTCTTCTGTTTTTCATCTATGCTCCAGGTATTGAAGTTCGTGAATTCTTCGAAACGGCCTGGGTCAATGGCCTCCCTGTCCAGCGCATCCAACGCTTCTCCGACGGATGTGAATTCCTCAATATTATAGGAAATATCAAATTGCGATATCCCGTACTCCAAACGAAACCTCAAATCGAAAGAGGCAAGCTTGCAAATCCTGCAATAGCCTTCCGAAGAATCCTTATTATCCAGACGGTCATTTCCGATCAGATAGACCCCCGATCCGGTATCCGGATAGATCCGAAGGGGCACAAACAAGGCAGCTGCTTCCTTTTTCCATCGCACGGTTTCAAACAGACGCTCGCAGTCTTCCCGGGAAGGACCACCGATCGATTGTCCCACGCTGCCGGATTCCTCTGTCTTCCCAATCATCGCTCCCTTTTGTTGCGCCTTGCATAACTGAAACTCCGACAGCAGCCGAACATCATCCACATATCCCTGTCCTGCGGATTGCTTCCCATCCTCATACAACCGCAGCTTTCTACGGAGTGGGTTCAGGAAATCGGAAACCATGTCTCCAAGCAGTTTCTCTTCCCAATGTTCCTGAAACGCAAGGCGTGCCTCCTCCGTACAGTCAGACGGCATGGAACCGGTCAGTTCCCGGAGTTTTTGGAAATACTCCTCTTTGGAAAGTTTTCCCTCTTCATACCTCAGGATAAGCGCTCGAAGGCGTACGTATTCTGTAGCTCGTTCCTGTCCGGAGTCTTCACCGTCACCCTTTTCAGCCAGCAGCCTTGCCCTTTCTTCTCCGATCTTTTTTTCAAATTGCCAGGCAAAGCTGTGTACATTTCGCACACCGTGTCCGGGAAAAGCGTTTTTTTTCAGTTCTTTCAGCTTCTCCTGATATTCTTTAATCTGATCCTGTATGTTTTTATAATTCAGCTTCCCTCGAGACTGCTCCAGCCGCCTTTTTCCGTTCTCCAGTTTCTGTTCCAGTTCGGCCTTCATACGCAGCGCATCATCCGTCGGAGGAGGCGCGTAATCCGCAAGGATCTCTCGGTAGAGATCCATTTGATTTCCGATATTCATGACAGCCTCCTAGCACGCATCAACTCTTTTTTGAGATGTGTCGTCGCATTTTGCAGTCTGGCCGAAACAAGGCCATAGGAATCTCCAAGCGCATACGGTGATTCTCCGGTATTAAAAAGCCAGGCATCCAGGAGCATTTCGACTTCCTTTGCCGCATTTTTCACATGCTGTAGAAGCTCCGGTTTCACCATCAGTTCACGGAATTCGAGATAGAGAGCGCAAAAACCCTCTGCATCCGGAAGCGTACCGAGCCAGCTTTGATAAAACCTTTCCGCTTCTTCGTTCTCTTCACGGATCCTTTCCGCCGTTTCCCTTTCCATCTGATCATACTCTTCCTGTGTCATCGGAGGGATCGGATCCGTGTCTTCCTCCTCCGGCATCGCAAGCTGATCGAGATATTCCTCATACGCCTGCTCTTCCTCCGTCATGACATGTACCTTCATAGGGACATCCATCCCACCGATCTTTACCATGACCTCTTTCATTTCAAGGGCCGAAGAATCCGAAGCCTTTGTCTCTGCTGACGCTTCCGATCCGGAATTCACGGTCTCCGTCGATTCTTCTCCCTCGGCCTCTTCTTTCTCCGGAGAAGCCTCCCAGAGACCCCACGTATTATTCGGATCCCATTCCTCCGGGCTTAATGTATACGTCTCAGTGATCGCCTTTTTCGAGATCCAGCTGAAAACATAGTTGAGAAAATCCGTCCAGGTCGGATTTTCATTATAGTAGTATTCGGCGTAATACGCCTCGGCATGGTACATTTCCGCCTTATCTTTGAAAAACTCGAGGTTCTTTACGTTCTTCAAAATGTCGGAATACTTCTCCGATTTATTTACAATGATATTCGTGCAATAGGAATAGGAGTCCTGGAACGACTCTGCTCCGGGCCCGAGGATCGCAAGATAGAGGATATGATGAAAAAGCTTTCTTGCCTCTCCCTCAACCGGCTGCAGATTTTCACCGTGCATGGAACTCCAGGTCTTCTGATATTCGTTATAGTTGTCGATCATGGCGTCGATCAGCGTTTCAACCTTCTCGGGGTCGCGTTTTCCTTCCTCGTCCGTGATCCGCGGAAGAAAGCTTTCCTCTCTCCCGCTCACGGCTTCTCGGATCTTATCCAACTCCGTTTCCAGCTGGTTTCTACGATAATTCAATGTATAAAAGTCGGTTCTTTTGTCTGTTTTCATTTTTATTAAACGCTCCTTTCGCGTATGGTTTTCATGTCGTGATGCCGGGAGAGCAAAAAGCATGTTGCCCTCCGGCATCAATGTCAGTGTAACAAAATTCCCATATTTCTGCAATTGCTCTCGGATGACCGCACGTTACTTCCCCTGCCGCATCCGGACCATGCTCGGCCCCATGAACATCAGGAACCAGACCCAGTAAGCGGCCAGCAGTCCTTCTTCGTCCTCCGGCGGCCAGTAGGTACCCTGGATATTCTTCCGCTGGAAGGGACGCTCCGGAGCTTCCTCCCACATGGCACAGCTTTCCATTTCGGAATAGCCTACGTTCTCCTTCACATCCGATAGGCAGACCAGAGCCTGCGTTGCCTGGGAGAGCACTTCCCCGACAGTCACGGTCGTCCCCCATTCCGTCTCCCAAAGGTCCACATCCCTTGCAAAGAAATGTTCATAGAGTGCATTCATGCGCGGTTCAAATCCGGCCAGATATTCCATATAATCACGGACAGACAGTCGGAGGAACGGGATCACACATTTTCTGTGGAGTTCATCCAGCTCCGCCTCCATGCGTTCCAACCGCTTTTTCCTGTCACATTCTTCCTGAGACTGCGGGTTGGCCGAGGCGCCTTCCTCCTTTGCAGCCTGAGCCTCCGGCTGCTCCTCCGCAGACTCCTCTGACGCTGCAGCCTGCTCCTGCTGTGCCTTCACGTCGGAAGGTCTCCGCTCCTCATATCTTCTGCCGGATGCCGGATCCAAATATCCCATGGCCCCAAGGAAGATAAGCAGATCCGTGCTGATTCCCTCCGTCTCCGGGTGCACCGGCATGGTTCCCAGCAGAAAATGAACATAATCCATCATGTAGTTTTTCCTCACACAGTGCTTCAGCAGATCCGGAAGAAATTCCTTCCGCATTTTCCCATAAAACACCGCACCCACAGGTACTTTCGTAAACTCCAGCACTGTCCTCTCCACGCCCGCCAGGCTCAGAGCACGGCCGGTCTTCACTACTTTCAGAACGTCGTCCAAAGATCTTCTTTTTTCCAATGTCGTATCCTCCGTTTAATATGTTGATAGGGTCAACGCCGGGGAAGGCAAAATCCCCTTTGTCCCCGGCATTCGAATCGTCTCCGGTGTCGATCAACCACCCCACTAAAGAAGCCTACATTTCCTCAAGTTCCTTCCGTGTCATGGAGTAGGGTTCCAGTTTCTCCACCAGCGCCGCCCGCTGTCCCCTGACAAACATCCAGGCCGCATCCAGATCCAGCGACAGGATCTTCTCCGGCAGCCGTCCGGCCTTCTCCGCAAAAAACCTCGCCGTACTGACATCCTGTCCACCCAGATACAGCATGGTATCGCAGTTGTTTATGATCGTAGACGCCTGCCCCTCGTTGTACATCCCCTTCAGTTGGGACAGGGACTGCAGGATGATGCTGGTACTGATCTCTCGGCTGCGGATCACCGACACGAGCTTGTCGAAATCGGGAATGAATACATTTGCCGCGAAGTCATCCAGGATGATGTGTACCGGCATGGGAAGCCGGAAGTCCGGCCTGCCGTCCGCATACCGACACAGGGACTGGAACAGCTGGGTGTAGAAAATGTTTACGACTGCATCCATGGAGCGGTCGGTGTCACTGATATTTACAAACAACGCGATCTTCTCCCTGCCGGGCCGGGTCAGATCAAACCCTTTGCAGCACAGCATCTTTGCGTTTTCGTTGAAGTCAAATACGCTGAGGGCATTGGATACAAACTGCTCGATGGAACTCCAGCATTTATCTGCCGCGAAATTGCCTGCGTACATATGATACATTTTCACCGCCAGACTGTCCGGGTTCTCCTGCTCCAGTGCGGCAAAGAAGGAAACGCCCGGCCAATCCCGACGGTAACGGTTGGCGGCAACTTCCGCGGAAAGGGTACGGTACAGCTTTGCCACCGAACCGAAATGCTGCTCACCCCGGGGAAGGACCTCCAGCACAAATGCCATCAAACTGGTGAGGACGATCCGAGCCGAGATCACCCAAAACTCATCCTTCTTGGAGAGCGAGTCCGGGAGCATGGCATTTGCGATCCGTGTCAGATCCGTCTCCCGATAGGCTGCGCCGCGCCGCAGGCGCTGGACCGCATCCAGCGGATTGTAGGGCGTGGAGTGCTCCGGATGCACAAAATCAATGCAGAGCGTCCGGAATCCCCGCTCCCGGAGTTCCTTCCTCATAGTCTTGTAAAGCTGACCCTTGGTATCGGCTACTACGATGCTGTTCTCCGTGCACTGCAGATTCGGGACAACGAAGCTGCCTGTCTTCCCGCAGCCGGAGGTTCCCACCACCAGTACATTGTTGTTCAGGCCGGTCTTCCGGGTGTCGGTGGAACGCGCCTGATTTCTGGCAAAGATCATGCGGGAAGCGACCGGCACAGTCTTTGCGGTATTTACGGTTTCGTTGGTTTTCTGATCATTGGTTTTAAGGTTTTCTGTTTTCAAGTTGCACCTCCATTTCATACATTGAGCCATGCCGACATCGACGATTGCTTCGCAAGTCGCACCTGCCGGCTTGGTCGATTCGGCGCATGGCTCATTACTAACGCTACCACTCCCGGATGATCTCCGTAGCAAGTCCAAGCTCCACTGCCTTCTCTGCCGTGAGGAAGCAATCCTCCGCCGTCATTTCATACACTTTTTCCAGTGGCAGGCCGCTTTTTTCGGAAATGACCTTCCCTAATACATCCCGGGTCTCCATCAACTGATCCGCCTGCTTTCGAAGCTGCAATGCCATCTGTGGCTGTGCCAGCCCGGCGAGCAGAGGGTCGTGGATCATAAGCTTCGTGTGCGGGAGCATCTCCCTGCGAGTTCCTGCAAGGAAGAGGATCGCTCCCATGCTGGCCGCGGTGCCGATGCATATCGTCCGTACCGGACTCTTCAGCATCTGGATTGTGTCGTAAACCGCCAGTCCGCTGACCACTTCACCGCCCGGAGAGTTGATGCAGAGCGTGATCTCCTGTCCCGGCTCATCCTTATCAAGGAAAAGAAGATACTCGATCAATGCGTCCGCGGAGGAGGGATTCACCTCCTCCGTAAAGAACAGGATCCGTTCCTGCAGCAACATGCTTTCAGGACTGTAACTGTCAATGCCTCTAGAACTCTCTTTTAAGATCATTCCTTTCATATGTTGTGTTGCTCCTTTCCGGCGTTACGCCTATGGGGTTGTGTTGGTTATGTTGGTTGTTCATCTGATGCCATCTTATACCCCTGTATAATTCCTCCCGTGAAGTTCACGGGGCGGTCATTTCCGTCGGTGTGGCATCCCTGTGAGTACAGTATATTCGCGCCCACCATCTGTCCGTGAAGTTCACGGGCCGGTTATTATCCATCGGTGTGACGTCCTTGTGAGTACAGTATAGCTCGGCCCACAATTTGCCCGTGAATTTCACGCGGATAATCATTTCCAACCGGTGTGGCATCCCTGTGAGTACAGTATATCCCGGCCCACGATTTGCCCGTGATCTTCACGGCATATCCAGTCGTATCACGGTCGCGCACGCCTGCCGGATTGCTTCGGCACTTAACGCAGAACGCCGGATATACGTACTTGTACATCCGGCGTTCTGCCATTTCATATATAATTGTTTGCCTTAAGAATGTTTCATATATGGGGGGACTCAGATGTGTGAATCCGGAATCCACATTCATGAATGTCACGCACACCGAGGCTTATCTTCCGAATACGATCTCCCGAAAGGCATCTCTGCTTTCCAGGGCCTTCTCCAGCATTCCGCTCCTGCGCAGCCCGACATAGATGGCGGCTGCCTCCGCCTGGCAGTTGATCTGTTTTGCGGGGTTGAACTCAATATCCGTAAATGCCGTGTACTCCATCACATGATCTGCCAGTGCCGTATTCTGATGAAGGGTATTCACGTAAAGCCAGTCATAGAAGAACGTCCGCGGCTCCGTGGGGAAGTCATAGGAAAAGCACCGGAAACCGATAACATTTCCGCTCTCGCGAATCCTCGGGTCTCGCTTTGCCTCGATCGACGGACATCCATAGAGATCCGTGTAGGGTCCGCCATGCTCAAACACCTTGGATCCCTGAAAAACGGATTCCACCGAACTTTTCTGCCCGGAGTTCAGCGTCATTTGCAGATTGAAGGCGCTCATAGCCACCCCCAACGGATTTTCGGACTTGCTGGAAATCTCCAGGATCCGCCCTGTCTTTCCTTCCTGCCGAAACAGCTCTTCATAATTCTGATGAAGACTTCGGATACACCGCTGCTTCTGCTGAATGGAAAAGCCGCCGAAAAACTGAAATTCCACATCTCTTCTATTCACATACGGTGCAGTATCCTGCGCCTCAAAAACAGGTCGTTTGGCCATAGTATGAGTCCTCCTTGCTTACATTTCATATTCGCCTGCCTTTGTGACCGCCTGATGCAGGCGGTCACAAAGCCTTGTTTCACACGTATTAGAAACAAACTCCGCTGTATACATACCCACGGGTTGAGAAAAGGTAACTCTTTTCACAATCACAGGAAACCCCCTCCGGCGCGTACTTGCTGAACGCTCTCCGATCTTTGTCCCACTGGAAATGGATCGCCCGAATTGCCGACACCGGGATTGCCTCAAAGACCAGGATTTCGGCCTGCTCATCCCTGGGGAAGCAGGCATTGGGTCCGGAAAACATCGCTCGGAAACAGTCAATGCCTTTCCGGTTTCTTCCATTCATATAGGAGCATGCGGCATTTGTCGGACAAAAGCCACAGTCCCTTGTCAGCACCTGCTCCGGAATCAGCTCGATGACCGCGTAGTGGTTTAATGTGTTTCGAAGCAGGCGGTACAACATCTTCCCGTTGGTATGACTGATGGTCGTGCAGACCGCATCCTGACAACCATCCAGCCTCTGACTGTCATTCGCCTGATAATTCATATGTCCATCATTCAGCTTCGTTCTCGGGAGCAACCCCCTCGTCAGAATGGATGGCAGGTTCCTGATATCCGTGAAATGATACATGTTCTGGATCCGCCTGTTCCGGATCTCCTGTTCCATAGCTGCTCTGTACTCATCCATCTTCGTAATTGTCTGCATAAGACAATCCTCCTTCGATTTGATGAGCCCAGTATATAGCTATGCTTTTTGTCGCCCGTGAATTTCACGAGCCTCTTTTTTCTGATGCCAGATTCCGATCAGACTTCTGCCTATAGTATACGTATTACCCCCAAAAAACTCAACACATTGATCAAGCATAAATTAGGAAAGCGTTTATCCTCTGACAAACGCTCTCCTCACCAATGATTTTTATCACTATTTTTTCACGCCGACATGCCGTCCTTCAGCTTCGGATCCTTCGCATACAGGAATCCGAACACGGCACCGCAGATGCCTCCCAGAATATGGGTCAGATGACTGATGCTGTCCTTCACGGTAAAGGCGTCCCAGATCTCGCTTCCGAGATAGATCAGGATCACCAGGATCATGGACAGCGGGATGCCGCCTTCCTTCATATTCACGGCAGAGGTCAGGATGATCATCATAAAGACGATGCCGCTGGCCCCCAGAAGCATGGTATTCGAAAAGAAGATCATCTGGAAGATCGAAGCGATGACGGCCGAGATGCCGATCATTTCCAGGAGATTTTTGGAGCCGTACTTTTCTTCCAGCACCGGGCCAAGGAGCAGGAACAGCGTCATGTTGCTGAAAAAATGCGACATATTTGCGTGCCCCAGCGTGTGTCCGAACAACCGGATGATCCAGAAGAAACTGAATTTCGAGCGGTAGACCGAGAAGAGATTCTCCGTTGTCCAGCCGTTGGTAACATAGCCGAGTCCCAGAACTGCAAGGCTGGCAAACGCAAATGTGAGTGTCACCGGAGCATTATACCGGATACGGAATTTATGCGGCTTCTTTTCACCGGAAGGCGTTCCGCCTCCGATCCCGTAGGATGATAGATCCGTCATGAGATACCTCCTCTCGAATTCTCAGTCTTCATGATCCCCAGATCGAAAGATGTTCTTAACAAACTGATTATATCATGCGTTCTCATACGCATCAATAAGTTCGTCCATCCCGCTTTTCAACACTTTATTCTTTTCGGAAACAAGGCGATCCTTTCCCCGGTATATCATTGCCTCCTGCCAAAGCGAGAAGATATCTTCATATACGAAATGAATATTCGGTTTTTGATCTGCCTTACGGATCAGTTCCAAAGACGTCATGCCGTCTTTATCAGCCCCAGAATTGCTGATGATCTCTTCCAAAGCCAGATACAGATTATCAAAACCGGCATAGATTGCCTCATCCTGGTCCTTCTCCGTAATTTTGATGATCGGATCCGCAAAGATTGCCAGATACAGGATATACTTATTGATCTGCGTTCCCTGCGGCTTGATGACAGATACCAGGTTCTCATTCTTTTCTTTATGCATGATCCGGATCTGCTCAGCCCACGGGGAATCCTTCATCAATGATTTCTCCGCGATCTGCTCACAGGTTTCCGACGGTACCGTCATCCCCACACGCTTTGCAAACTTCTCTACCACCTTTGTTCTTCCATGAATACCCGCAGGCATTGCAACTCCGAAACTGGCAAGGATCACCATAATATAAACCAACGCAATGACCGTGAGAATGATCAGCCATGTGGAGAGCGCCTTCTCATTCTTATTCTCGGCCATTATTGCTTTCAGCAATTTCCATCCGGTATAAAGTACGGCGGCTGACAAGATACCGATCCAGATAAAAAGACGTTTCGTAGTACTCATCCTCTGTACCTCCTTCTGCCTTATGAGCCGGCCGGGGATGCCGGCTCATGCCATTCCATGCTTCGCGCTCCGTGGATCATCAGTCGACAGACAGGCGATACGAGCTGCTTCCCTCCGCCTGACGGACCTGGATCCGATACACCTTTTTGGCATCCGCCGTGAAGGTAACACTTGCATTACGACAGTATTCCTCCGCTGCGACCCGGTCATCGAGTTCATCGAATACCAGAAGGTGCGCCTCACTGCCGTTTACCATTTCACTCAAAGTCACAGTCACCTCACCGCTGACTCCGGTCAATGTATAGACGTTCTTCTGGTCTACGTACTCGAAATTATCCGAGACTATACATTCACGGGTAACCGGAACAAATGCTTTCTGCGGCCAGACGTTCAGCCGATAATTCGTATAATTATTGTCCTGAAGGACCTCGATCTTAACAGTCTCTCCAGCCTTGATCGGCTGGATCGTGATGCCGTCTCCGTTCGATGCAGAACGCACTTTACCCAACTCTTCATTCAGTTCATTGTAGATGATCATCGTTACAGCCGTGTCATCCGCCGCATCCATGCCGGACAGTTCAAAGCGGTATCTGCCGATATCCGCAGCATCCGTCTGCGCAGTGTAATAATAGGTGTTGGTCTGATCCCAATAATCCACGGAATCGTGCACCTTTGTCACTCCGGTAATATCACTGGCGGGCTTCGGCTGGCAAACCGTGAGTGTATACTTTGTGGTTTCAAGGCGCTGCATAACACGGACTTCATAGGTTTTTCCGGAGTCAAGTTCAACCGTTACACCACCCTCCTGGGATTCGATCCATCCCTTATACGCCAGTTCATAGCCCAGGTCATCATAGACGCCCAAATTCACCGCTGCCTCCTCGGACATCCCTTTAACAAAGACCCGTGCCTGGCCACTGTTTTCCGCCGTGAAGAAAAAGCTGTCGATCTGATCCTCCTCAACAAGAGTTCCGTTATATTCCAGATACTTCACATCCACATTTGTTGCCTCGGAATGCCGGACCGGCTCTACCACGATCTGACGCATCTCGTTCCAAAGGTTTGAGACCCATCCGCCCGAAAGGATCCGGGAATCCGCTTTCGAAAGATATGTTTTTACCTCACTGATCCCATTCTCTTCCTTCAAACGAAGTGCTTCTGCCCGGATCACATCCTGATATTCCTTCGACACCGTGTTCTTCAGCGTCGCCGCCTCCTCATACGCTTCCGGGTACTCCCTGGATTCATCGATCTTCAGCAAGGTGTTCCAACAGGAAATGTACTCTTTCTTTTTCAGAGATTCCTTCGCTGACGCGAGCAGTTTTTTTCCGATCTTGTTCAGATATTTTTCCGCTTTCTCATAGGCGCCCAGGTCGATCAGGATCTGCTGTGCTTTATCCGGATCACCTGCCTTATAACAGGCCACCGCATCGTCCAGACGAGCCGCCCTTCTTTCCTCTTCCATCGCCGTTTTAGTCGTCTGAATGAGTTCCTCCGCTTCGGAATACGATCCCGAATACTCCGGAACAACCGACGCAAGCGCACGCGCCTCTTCATAATTTTGGGCATCAAACTGTCTGTTTGCTTCTTTCAAAAGACTTTCGTAAATCTCTTCTTCCCGATCTGAGGCATTGCGATATGGAATCAATCTGTGAAACATCTGCGCAGCATACAGAACATCGTCTTCCATCCGTTCCTCTGCCTCAAGATATGTCTTCATGTTGGTTAATTCAGTCTGCATTTCCGGGAGTTTTTCATTCGCATCATCATAATCCGGAATCTCATTCAAAATGTCGATGGCCTGCTCCACCTTCCGAACGTCCTCACTCGTCGGTCGCTCGGTTCCCTTTTCTTCAGTCACCGAAAGAAAGAGAGTAACGGCCTCATTATACTTTGCCTCTTTCTCCTTATTTTCTTTAGTCACGTCTTTTCCATGAGCAAAGCCGACTATGATCATGCCGACAACCACGCATGTCACGACAAACGAAAGCACCATGATCCATTTCCGTGCGGTTACCTCCTTCATAC
>JAILAR010000162.1 GCA_024681515.1 Eubacterium sp.
AAAGTTTGTAATCCTCAGATCATCAAATCGCTGTGCGATTTTCGTAATCCATAATTACTGTGTTTGGATTGTATAATCCGAAAAATAATTTTTAAAAGAATTTTTCGGGGTTGTTGTGGTATTAAATTGTGAAAGAACAATTTGCCTTCTTCCCAGGAATAGATCTTAGGAATAAGAGCGGAGAAGGAGGGATTTGAACCCTCGCACCGCTATCAACGGCCTACTCCCTTTCCAGGGGAGCCCCTTCAACCACTTGGGTACTTCTCCTTAGTCTCCAAACGCTTGATCTCTTACCTATGAAATTAGGCGAGCGGAGAGAATGGGATTCGAACCCATGCGCCCTTGCGGACAAACGGTTTTCAAGACCGCCTCGTTATGACCACTTCGATATCTCTCCAGATGATGAGCTATCAAAAGTTCATACTGATGCTCGGCGCCGAAAATAGCGCAAAAAAATTACGCCGCCGTGTCCAGCGGCATTGACTATCTTATCAAAAGGATCCCCTATTGTCAACAGTTTTTTAAAGAAAAAACCAGGGTAAAAGTGCATGAAAAAAAGCCCGAAATTACAGCACTTTCGGGCATTATTACAATGCCTTTTTCAAGCAGCCACATCTTGCGGTCTTATAAAAAACGAAGTCTATATCTAGTCTCATTTTCCTTCAGGCACACCTTTTTTCGAGAGAAGAGCCTCCGCAATAACCAGATCCTCAGGCGTAGTGATCTTCAGGTTGCTATAGGCCCCAGGAACTATGTAAACCTGTTTCTTCAAATACTCCTCCACGAGCATGGTATCATCCGTGATCCCAGGTCTCGGATCCTTCCGAAATGCCTGGTGCGCAGACATGATCACATCCCTTTTGAAGGTCTGAGGTGTCTGCACCTGATACATGCCGGAACGATCCGGAGTATCAATGCCAAATCCGTCCTTCACTACCTTAATAGTATCCTTAACAGGAACTGCAACCGTGCATGCCCCGTGAACCTGCGCTGCCTCCACAGAGGCACGGATCATTTCCGGGGTGACCAGTGGCCTGGCGCCATCATGGATCATGATAATGTCCTGAGTTGCCCCATCCTCAGAACCGTCCAAGTCTGACGGAACAACATCCCGGCATTCAGCTCCCGCTGCCAGAATGCCCTGCCAAACGGAGTCAAACCGTTCCTTGCCTCCGACAACAATTGTCTCAACCTTCGTGAGCCCAAATCGCTGAACCAGTTCCTTCTTTGCATATTCAACATCTTGCAGGCGGGTGACCAGAACGATCTCATCCACCACCTCAGACTGCTGGAAGGCCTTCAGCGCATGCGCCACCACAGGCATTCCACAAAGCTCGATATACTGTTTTGCCGTACTGCTGTTCATCCGGCTTCCGCTGCCGCCTGCCAGCACAATCGCTGATACCATAAACCTGTCTCCTCGTATTCAATACTACGTGTGGCAGCATACACATTTACCACACATCTTCCTGGCCAATACATTTCCCTTTGATTTTTCTTCGGTTTTCCTTCGGTGAATCGATATGCCTCAGATCAGTTCTCCGTGAGTTCTGCTATCTGGAGTTTTGCTTCCCGGATCAGGTCCGCCGGGGCCAGCTCGATCTGACAGCCTACACGGCCTGCACTTACGAATACCGTATCGTAGTATTCCGCGGTCCAGTCAATATAGGTAGGAAATGGTTTCTTCATTCCAATGGGTGAGCATCCCCCGTGAACATAGCCCGTAAGAGGAAGCAGTTCCTTCTGCTTGATCATGCTGATGGCCTTCTCGCCGCAGGCCTTTGCTGCCTTCTTCAAGTCCAGCTCTGATGCCACCGGGATCACAAAGACATAGTACTGTCCCGATTTTGCCTGGGTCACCAGCGTCTTGAACACCTTTTCTACTTCTTCTCCCAGGATCCGTGCAATCTGCTCCCCTGAGAGGGTCGGATCCGCCTCATACGTATGACTCTGATAGCCGATGCCCGCAGCATCCAGAAGCCGCATTACATTTGTCTTTTCAGTTGTCTTATCATTATTCTTCATATAGGTTCATTCTCTTTCCGGAGATCACGCATCATCTGTCTCCAGCGATTTTATCAGTTTCTGAATTCGGTTCCAAACGTGCTTCTTATCCCCACTCCACTGTGGTGCGACCAAAAGCCGCTTATCTCCGTCTCCGGTGAGCCGGTGGATCACCACGTGTTCCGGGATCACACGAAGGCACTGCTCCATGATATCCAGGTATTCGTCCTCCGACAAAACCTGTACTTTCCCTTCCCGGTACTCCTTCTCCAGATCTGTTCCCTTCAGCACATGGAGAAGCTGCAGCTTGATCCCTGTGGCTCCGCCATCGCAGACATAGCGCACCGTCTCCAACATTTCCGGAACCGATTCTCCCGGAAGGCCCAGGATCACATGGGTGATGACCTCGATCCCTCTGCTGCGCAGTTCCCGCACAGCCCGGTCATATACCGTAAGTTCATAGCCCCGCCGGATGTAGGCAGCCGTTTTCGGATGGATGGTCTGGAGCCCCAGCTCCACCCATACCGGTTTGATCCGATTCAGCTCTTCCAGCAGATCCAGCACATCCTCCGGCAGGCAGTCCGGCCGCGTTGCGATGGAGACTGTCACAATGTCCGGATGCTGAACCGCTTCCATATAAAGAGTCCGTAAATGTTCCGCCGGTGCATAGGTATTCGTATAGGCCTGAAAGTAGGCGATATATTTTCCGTCTTTGATCTTCCGTGCAACCCTCGCCTTTCCGGCTTCGATCTGTTCCGTGATGCTATGCGCCGCATCCTCCGCGAACTCCCCGCTGCCGCCGGCAGAACAGAAGATACAGCCGCCGGTCCCGAGAGTCCCGTCCCGGTTGGGGCAGGTGAACCCGGCGTTCAGGGCGTTCTTATATACCTTGCATCCGAAGGTCTCTCTCAGATAGTCATTCAGCAGTTTCATTTTCGTGCGACCCACATGCCTCCAACTTTGTCGATTCTATGTGTTCCCTCACTTCTTTTTTATCTTCAGTGATTTCAGATACTCCTTCTGCTCCGGTGTGATGCGGTAGCTTTCCACCGCCTTCTGAATGGTTTTGTTGTGTGTCCAGACATCCAGCTTCTGTTCTTCGATATACGGCAGCACATTTTCGTACTGCTTCGCCAGCGCCGTGGCAAAATACCAGGCGATCATCATATTCACATAGTATTCCGACGAGCGGAGCTTTGCAACCATCTTCGGGTATGCAGGATCAAAATCCTCATCCAGAAAATGTTCCATCAGCATCCCCACGCCGAAACGGATGGTATAGGTTTCTTTTGTCTTCAGCCACACCTTGATCTCCGAGAGAAGCTCCGGGCGGTGCTTCTTGAATATCTTCGGGGACATCTGATCGCAGGTAGCCCAGTTATTGACGTAAGGCAGGAATGCTTTCACGCCCTCCACGCATGCCTCATAATCCTTCATTCCGGAAAGGATAAATGCATGTAACTGGTTCTCATCGAAATATTTGTGAGGAAGATCATCCAGAAATGTCTGAATGTCCTCCCGCTTTCCAAACTCCTTCGCAAGCTTCCTAAGTTCCGGCGTACGGACACCCACCATGGACTCCGGCGGAAGCGTAGGCATGAGGGGAATCTGGAATTCCCGATATTTCTCGTCCTGATGTGCGAACAAAGATGTTCTTATTTCTTCAATCAACCCCTGTTGTGACATACAATCCTCCCCTGTTTCCATCTCCTCTATTACATCTATTACATCTATTACATCTATTACATCTTCTCCATAAGATCATAGGCTTATTATACCTTCCGTCGATGGATTTGGAAAGTGGCAGGAGAACCACTATTCTCCTGCCACATTTTCACCGGAATATTCCAATCCGAACTGTTTCATGTATGCACAGTAGTCATCGCACCACGCCTTCCATCCCGTCGGGACTTTCCGCTGAAGGTGAGGCGAACTCCACCCCGTAGAACAGCTTCCGCATATCCTCCATCGCTTTGCTGTCATTCTCCGGACAACAGATCTGTACATAGTAGCATGATCCGCCGATTTCCAGGAAGTAATGCTCGAAATAAAGCTGATTCTTCACCGAAGATACACACCAGACAGGAGAAGCCGCCACATTTTCAGCAGCATCCGGCCAGATATCACGCACCTTCTTCTCCTCCGCCTTTGCAGCTTCTGCATTTTCATCCAGCTTTGACGCAGTCTCCTCCGCTTTCTGCTGCAGTGACTGGCCAGTGACATCCAGCTTCTTTACCTGGAAAAATGAGCTGCCGGCTTCATAGGTACGAGCATTTGTGTAGCGGATATTCAGGAGATCGCCGTCCGTATGGATGCATTCATAGCCTTCCGTTACATTTACGGCAAAATCGCCGTTCTCCACCCGATAGGGGTAGTTTTCCTTCTTCGTAGTCTGATAGGTCCCGGTATATTTGACGGTATTTGCAATCGCAAGGACCTCTTCCTTCAAAGTGTCCTTCTTCCCGCCATCGGACGTTTCGACGATATACAACATACTGTCCGCATCCTTGATGGCGATCCCACAAGCCGTTGCATCCACACCCTTCACAGTATAGTTCCAGATAAAGAGAACGCTTTCCTCGTGTCCATCCAGTTCAGCCGGTTCCGTCTCCATCTTCTGCCTGGATATACCGCACTCCTCGGCAAGCATCGGCAGCATGTGATCCATATTTGCCTCTATCCCTGCATGATTCGCAGTGGCTGCATAGGCCACGATGGCCTGACCCTTTCCGTCCCCGTATGTTTTGTTGTAATCGCTTTCGCCACCCTGCTCGGAAAAGGACTTCCAAATGCGGAAGGTATGCTCGAACATAGCTACCTCCACACCGTTATCTCCTGTAAGATCTCCCCTTCCGCAGGCGGTAAGCGTAATAATCATCAGGCAGAACAAAACTGCTGCCACGCGTAATTTCCTACTCATCTTAAACTCCCTTATCATTTCACCGGCGGATCACCCCGTCATTTGTGCACATTACTCCATCACAACCGTATCCAGCACTTCATGGATCTGCTCTTCCGTAAGGCCATGGAAGCGGATATATCCTTCGTAGGCATCAGTAGCCAGCATAACATACGTGTTCACTTCGTTTCCTTCCTCACCGGACATGGTTTCGTCAACCAGATGATAGGTCACGCCGGTCTTAGTGCTGTAGTCCCTCTCATTGCTGGTGTTCTTCAGCTGAATGCTGTAGGCCGCATCATTTGAAACACCTTCCAGATTCTTACTCTGTACTGCTGTGAAGCTTCCCTCCTGATAGTTGAAGCCGCCGGAAATCTCCACTGCCTTATAGCCATTTCCCTCCGTGCTGCTGTATACGATGCTGTCCTGCGAAGAAGGCTCGTACTCCTTACTGAACTTCACTCCAAGCCCTGCTTCCTTCATAGCCTTCTCATAGGAATCAAAGGTGCAGGTCGTAGTCACATATCCGTTCACCTCGCTGACGGTCCTGGATGTCCAGGGAGTGTCCGCCGTTCCCTGCTCACAGGAGATCTCCTTGGTAGTCACCGGCTCCTCTGTCCGGGCGATGGCCGCATCATCCACATACTCTGTATTTCCAACGGAAACCGCATGCTCTGTAACCTTCGGCGCGAGAAGCTTTGTTGCCGCGTATACGCCTGCGCCACCGACGCAGAGCACCGCAAGTACGATGGCTGCAACCTTCGGCAGCAGGTACATTTTCTTAATGGCTGCCTTCTGCCGGCTTCCGTCACTCTTCGCCTCTCCCGAAAGGAGCTGACTGTTCAGCTCCGAGGAGGGTGAAAATGTAGGGCGCAGCGCCTCGGAGAGCACGCTGTCTATCTCTTTTGTTTCATTTATATCGTGAATCTTACTCATATCGAACCTTCCTTCCTAAAACCCTTTGCGCCCGATCACTGCAGATCCTCCAGTTTGTTCTGCAGCATGCGCTTCGCTTTGTGGAGCCGGCTCTTCACGGTCCCCACCGGGATCGTGAGTGCCTCGCCGATCTCTTCCATCGACAGCTCCTCCATATAGAACATCAGGGTGACAATCCGGTATTTGTCCGGCAGGCTCTGCACTGCGCGACGGACCTCCTGCAGCTTCTCATTTTTGATCGACGCGTCCTCCACGGAGAGCCCCTGTTCGGGGAGTTCCATTTCGGAGACATCCCGGAAACAGTCTACATCCACCTTCCTACGACGCCACAGATATTTCCGCCGCTGGTTATTCCACAGATTTGTGGCAACCGTCAGCAGGTAGCTCTTCGGATTCCGGCCTGCATCGATTCCCTTTCCGGCAAGCTCTTTCTCAAACGCCGTGAGAAATGTCTGCTGGTACAGGTCATCCGCCGCATCCCGGTCCCCGGTAAGATATACGCAGTAGGAGTAAACCGCTTTTCCGTATTCATTTATATACTGTTCCAGTTCTGCCATGTCCTGTCGCGGGTTTCTCCCGCATCCTCCTGACCATCATTCCCCGAAAGCCGTATGCTTTCAATGGAACCTTGAAATGTGCCGCGCAACATCTGTTTCACTTATATTTTTTCATATCCGTAAGAAAGGTTCACAACATTTTATATTTTTTTGAAATTAACCCATCCCGTTTCCTGACCACTTTATCCGATAAACAAATCAGAGGGCGAAGGAACAACCTCCACCCTCTGTAGCATGCGCTACCGCGCTCCGATGGGAAGTCCCGGAATCGCATTCAGTGTCAGATCGTCCCGGATCCCGCGCATGTAATCAATATATCCTGCGGCACCGATCATGGCGCCGTTATCCGTGCAGAAGATAAATGACGGGCACACAAACTCGATACCTTCCGCCGCTGCCCGCTCTTCCATAGCTGTCCGGAGTCCTGTATTCGCAGCCACACCACCGGCCAAAGCCAGTGTCTTCACACCGTAGTCCTTCGCTGCCTTCACGGAGCGGTCCGCCAGCACATCGATGACCGCCTGCTGGAAGGATGCCGCAACGTCTGCTTTGTTATAAGGGATGTGTTTCATTTCACAGCCGTTCAGATAATTCAGCACAGCAGACTTCAGGCCGCTGAAGGAGAAGTCATAGGGCGCTCCCTCGATCACCGCCCGGGGAAATTCGATGGCGTGAGGATCTCCCTCCCGCGCCAGCTTATCCACCTTCGGCCCCCCGGGATAACCCAGCCCGATGGCACGGGCCACCTTGTCGAAGGCCTCTCCTGCCGCGTCATCATGGGTCTGTCCCACGATCTCATATTCTCCATATCCCTTCACCAGCACGATATGGGAATGTCCGCCGGATGCCACCAGGCACATGAATGGCGGTTCCAGATCCGGATGCTCAATAAAGTTGGCGGAGATATGCCCCTCGATATGATGCACACCCACCAGCGGGATCTTCTTCGCATAGGCGATGGCCTTTGCTGCACCCACTCCTACAAGAAGCGGACCCA
>JAILAR010000182.1 GCA_024681515.1 Eubacterium sp.
TTTTATTTTACTCGTGCGTGAGTGCAGGTCCTGTGGTATAATGCAGAATGGTTTTTTGTGTGTTTATGAAACAGAAAGAAATCTGAAATGCATCAAACTGCAAAACACCCATCAGGAATAAAAATTTAAAACAAGCACAGACAGGAACAGAAATATGGACCAGAGAGTGATCAGTAATATCCCGGAGGAGTACCATGTGGAAGAACCGATTCCCGCATCGGAACCGGAGCGGCAGGAATTCTTTATCCGGCTTTGCAGAAATTATGTTGAAACCAACCGGGCTCAGGGCCGGCAGCTGACCTATGCGATCGTAACTTTCGGTTGTCAGATGAATGCCAACGATTCCGACCGGATGCGTGGACTCTTGGAACGAATCGGTTATGTGGAAGCACCGGAGAAAGAAGCGGATCTGGTGATCTTCAACACCTGCACCGTGCGGGAAAATGCAAATACGCGGCTGTACGGACATCTGGGGCAGCTGAAGCCTCGAAAAAGGGAAAACAGGAATTTCATGATCGGTCTCTGCGGCTGTATGATGCAGGAACCTTCGGTGGTAGCAAAAATCAATGCCAGTTACGCTTTTGTTGATTTCATCTTCGGAACGTTTAATCTTCATCGTTTACCGGAGATCCTCTTTGCGCGTCTTCAGGAGAATAAGCGAATGATCGAAGTCCTTCCGAAGCCGATGGAACATGTGGAGATCCGGGGAGCCAAACGAAAATATGCCTTTAAATCCGGCCTGAATATTATGTATGGCTGCAACAATTTCTGCACCTACTGTATCGTTCCCTATGTTCGCGGACGGGAGCGAAGCCGGATTCCGGAAGATATTCTCCGGGATGCCGGGAATCTGGTGGCGGACGGTGTGACGGAGATCATGCTTCTTGGACAGAATGTGAATTCCTACGGAACGAATTTTATTACGGAAAATCAGGTTTTTACGAGCGGTCAGGAAATTGATATTTATAAAACGAGCGGGATCCTTGCCGAGAATCCGGATTACGGATTTCCGGAGCTTCTGGATGATGTCTGCCAGATCCCGGGACTGGTCCGTGTCCGTTTTATGACCTCACATCCGAAGGATCTGACGGATAAACTGATTCGGGTAATCAAAAAGAATCCCAAGGTCTGCCGCCATATCCATCTTCCGGTTCAGTCCGGATCTACGGAGATTCTAAGGAGAATGAACCGTCGCTACACGAAAGAGCAGTATCTGGCTCTGGTGGATCGGATCCGGACGGAATTACCCGAGGTATCCCTTACGACAGATATCATGATCGGATTTCCCGGAGAGACGGAGGAAGATTTTCAGGACACGTTGGATGTTGTGAGAAAAGCACAGTATGATCAGGCCTATACCTTTATATACAGCCGTCGGACCGGAACGCCTGCAGCTGAGATGGAGCAGGTTCCCGAGGATGTTGTGAAGGACCGGTTTGACCGGCTTCTTGCACTGGTGACGGAGATCTCACACAAACGCTGCGGACGGTTTGAAGGGCAGGTCATGACTGCACTGGTAGAGGAACGGAGCGAGCAGAATCCGGAATACCTGACTGCACGCATGGAATATAACCTGGTGGTACATTTCCATGGGGGAGATGAACTGATAGGGAAATATGTGAGGGTGAAGCTGACGGAGACACGTGGATTTTATTATACCGGTGAATTGATTGAGGTTCTGTAACTCATTGGAAGTACAGATGCGAAACCGGATGATCCCGATTATATACATTTGAGTTCTTTGAATACATTAAATTGAAAGTGAGATATTAACTTTGGAAATTGACAGAGCAAAACTGTCTCCCATGATGCAGCATTATCTGAAGACGAAGGATGAGGTAGGCGAAGCCATCCTGTTCTATCGTCTGGGAGATTTTTACGAAATGTTTTTTGACGACGCACAGTTGGTGGCGCGGGAGCTGGAACTGACTCTGACCGGGAAGGACTGCGGTCTTTCGGAACGTGCCCCCATGTGCGGTGTTCCTTTTCATGCGGCGGATACATACATCACGCGGCTGATCGAGAAAGGTTACCGGGTAGCGATCTGCGAACAGGTGGAGGATCCGAAGCTCGCCAAGGGGCTTGTGGAACGTAAGGTGATCCGTATCGTGACCCCCGGAACCAATATGGCAGAGCAGTCGCTGGAAGAGGGAAAGAATCATTTCATGATGTGTATTTCCGAAAACCGGGGACTGTACGGTATCGCCGTGACGGATATCACCACGGGAGCCTTCCTTTGCACCCGGGTTGATCGGTGGAATAAGGTCTGTGATGAGATCATCAAATTTGAACCCTGTGAACTGATCCTTCCGGCTGCACTGTATCCGCCGAAGGATGCGGATGAAACGGTCCTGCATCCGGACAGTGTGTCGGTGGAAGGACTCCGCATGATGGATGAGATCGCCCAGCGCCTGCACATTGCCGAAACAAAGGCACCGAATCATTATTTTGAATATCGAACCACACAGGAAAGCCTGCTCCGACAGTTTTCCATAATGTCCGTAGAGGGGCTTGGCCTGCATGATTATCCGGAAACCGTGATCGCTGCAGGCGCGCTGCTTCAGTATATCGCCGACACACAGATGACGGAGACCGAGCAGATCAACCAATTGCAGCTTTATTTTACGGATCAGTATATGGTTCTGGATTCCTCTACGAGGCGTAATCTGGAGCTGTGTGAAACCATGCGGGAAAAACAGAAACGCGGATCTCTGCTCTGGGTTCTGGATCAAACGAAAACAGCCATGGGCGCAAGAAAACTGCGTACATGGGTGGAACAGCCGTTGCTTCAGAAACGTGCGATCGAGGATCGTCTGGACGCAGTAGAAGCCCTGTCCTCGCAGATGATCTCCAGAGATGAAATGCGGGATTATCTGGATGCGATCTATGACCTGGAACGTCTGATGACGAGGATCTCTCTCAGAACAGCCAATCCCAGGGATTTACTGGCATTTAAACAATCCATTCGGTATCTGCCCTTCCTGAAAAATAACCTGAGGGAGATCCTGGATAATCTAAAGTTTTCAGGAGCGGGTCCTTCAGCAGACGGTCCGGCGATCTTCCTGCGGCTTCTGGACGGGTATGACGATCTGTCGGATCTTTATGAGATGCTGGATCAGTCCATTGATGAAGATGCACCGATAACCGTAAAGGAAGGTGGTATCTTCCGTCCCGGTTACAGCGATCAGATCGATGATTTCAAGAATAAGAAGGCGAATTCCAAGCAGCTTCTGGCGGAACTCGAGGAGAAGGAAAAGAATGCTACCGGCATTCGGAATCTCCGGATCAAATACAACAAAGTGTTTGGTTATTATCTTGAGGTGACGAACTCTTTCAAGGATCAGGTTCCGGATTATTTTATCCGGAAGCAGACCCTGACAAATGCGGAACGTTATACCACGACGGAACTGAATGAACTGTCGGATGTGATCCTGAATGCGGAGGACCGGCTGTTTGCGCTGGAATATGAATTATATGTAAAACTTCGGGATCAGCTGGCGGAAAGTGTTAAGCGGGTTCAGCATATGGCAGATGTGGTTGCGGAGCTGGATGCTCTGGCCTCGCTGTCCGTCACTGCAATGAAATATCATTATGTCCGTCCGACCATCAATGAAGAGGACCGGATCCGGATCGTGGGCGGCCGTCATCCGGTGGTGGAGCGGATGCTGGGAAATGATTCCTTTGTCCCCAATGATACAAAGCTGGACCTGGCGGAGGATCGGATCGCCATTATCACCGGTCCGAATATGGCCGGCAAATCCACCTACATGCGGCAGGTGGCATTGATCGCGCTGATGGCACAGATCGGAAGCTACGTGCCGGCAGATCAGGCGGATCTCTGTATCTCCGACAGGATTTTCACCCGCGTCGGTGCCAGTGATGATCTGGCCCAGGGGCAGTCCACCTTCATGGTGGAAATGAGCGAAGTGGCTTCCATCCTGCGAAATGCAACCAGGAACTCACTGATCATCCTGGACGAGATCGGACGCGGGACCTCCACCTTTGACGGACTGTCCATTGCGTGGGCTGTGGTAGAGTATATTGCAGATCCGAAGATCCTCGGGGCAAAGACTCTTTTTGCGACCCATTATCATGAACTTACGGAACTGGAAGGGAAGCTCTCCGGAGTACAGAATTTCTGTATCGCCATCAAACAGACTGCAGACGGCATCGCATTTCTGCGCAAGATCATACCCGGCGGGGCAAACCGGTCCTACGGTATCGAGGTGGCCCAGCTGGCCGGCGTACCGGCAGCCGTGATCAACCGTGCAAGAGTCATTTCCGAGTTACTTGCAGAAGAAGATCTGACCGGCAATCTGAAATATCTGACGGTTCACGGAGAACGTGTTGACGGGGGAACTACGATCGATGTGGAAACCATTGAAAACGGTTCCACCGATACCGGTACGGATCCCGATGCTGCCACTGCGGGACGAGGCAAAGAGCGCTGCACAAAGAAGGAACGGGAAGTTCTCTCGGAACTTCGGGATATCGATCCCAATTCCATGACCCCCATTGCGGCGCTGCTGACACTTCTTCAGTTGAAAGAGAAACTGTAAATTTACGGCACAAAGAATACGAAAGAAGAATGTAACCATGATTCATATACTGGACCAGAAAACGATAGATAAGATTGCTGCCGGTGAGGTGATCGAGCGGCCGGCTTCCGTAGTAAAAGAGCTGGTGGAGAATTCCATCGATTCCCACGCCACCCGTGTCACCATCGAGATCAAGGATGGCGGGACCGCCCTGATTCGCGTTACGGACAATGGAGACGGCATTTCGGCGGAGGATATCCGAAAGGCATTTATGAGACATGCTACCTCCAAGCTGGAAACCGCAGAAGATCTGGTGGGAGTCGAAACGCTGGGATTCCGGGGAGAGGCGCTGTCTACCATTTCCGCGGTCACACAGACGGAAATGATCACGAAAACGCCGGAAGCCCTGACCGGGATCAAATACGTGATCCACGGCGGGACCGAGGTGGAATGTAAGGAGATCGGTGCACCGGACGGAACGACCATTCTGTGCCATAATATTTTTTACAATACACCTGCGCGGCTGAAGTTCCTGAAGACAAATATGACCGAAGGGTCGTATATCAGTGATCTGGTGTCCCATATCGCGCTTTCGCATCCCGAAGTTTCGGTCACGCTGATCAGTAACGGGAAAACCATCGTAGATACCAGCGGAAACGGGAATCTGAAAGACACGATTTATACACTCTATGGACGCGACATTACGTCGGCGCTTCTTCCGGTAGATTATGAAGCGGACGGTATCCATGTGACCGGCTTTATCGGAAAACCGTTTCTGGCCAGAGGAAACCGGAGCTTTGAGAATTATTTTGTGAACGGACGGTACATCAAGTCCCAGATCGTGAACCGTGCCATCGAGGAAGCGTACAAAACATATATCATGCAGCATCGTTTTCCCTTTACGGTGCTGTATCTGGAACTTCCGAAGGAAGAATGCGATGTCAACGTGCATCCCACAAAGCGGGAGTTCAAATATCAGAAGGAGAAGGCTCTGTTCTCCGCGGTATTCCATGCCGTACAAAGTGCGCTGGAGGATAAGACCCTGATCCCGGATGTGGCTGCGGATTATGGAACAAAGGAGAAAACCTATCGCGGAAATCCGGAGCTTCTGAAGGCAGACGAAGAAAAGAAGCCCGGCGGATATCCGGATATGGTCCGTGAGCGCAGTGGATACGGACAAAGCATAGTAAGCAAAGCCTCTCAGCCCGAAGCGGTGAACACGCCGGAAACAGCTGCGTTGAACGTTCCCGACGCAGGGGAAAGAAACACTCCGGATAGTAAGACGATGAACACTCCCCGTATGGAGACAGCGAGTGCGCCGCGGCAGCAGACGATAAATACATCTCATACACAGACGATAAATTCACCTCGGACATCGCAATTCGATACAGTATGTAAGAGCACCGGCAGCGGCTCCTACAGTATTTTGGAAGCACTGATGCCGAAGGAATTCCGGGATCAGCTTCGGGAGAAAGAAGAAGCCGATGCCGCCAGACGAGAGGAAGAAGAGAAAGAACGACGGATCGCGGAAACGGCAAGTCAGGAGAAGTTTGAACAGGCTGCGCTCACGGATACGGAATATCTCTCCGAGCAGGCGGCTCCCGACATCAAGGTGATCGGGCAGGTCTTCAATACCTACTGGATCACACAGTACGGAGATAATCTGTATTACATGGATCAGCATGCGGCGCATGAAAAGGTAAATTATGAACGCTTCCTGGCAGAGTTTAAGAACCGCAGGATCCACAGCCAGCAGATCTATCCGCCGAAGGTCATTACACTGTCCAACGCGGATAAGGAAGCTGTACTTGCCGCATCCGAACTGTTTGAGAAAGCCGGCTTTGAGCTTTCGGATTTCGGTGGAAATGAGATCAAGCTCTCCGCACTGCCGGCGAACCTGCTGGGTCTGTCCGGAGAAGATGTTTTCCTGGAATTTGCATCGTATCTGTCCTCCGGGATCTCCGGCGTAACGGAAGATATCTTCGTTCATAAGCTTGCCACCATGGGCTGTAAGAGTGCCATCAAGGGGAATCAGCGGATCACCGTGCAGGAAGTGGAAACATTGCTTCGGGAGCTTCTCACACTGGACAATCCCTATACCTGTCCCCACGGCAGACCGACGATCATCCGGATCTCAAAGGAGGAGATGGACCGACGATTCCGAAGAATCGTAGAGTGAGATACGGTCCGTGAGATTGGGGAACTATAAACGAGAATCAGGAGATGAATCTCATGACGTTAAAGAATGTAAAAACGGAAAAACTTCCCCTGATCATTCTTACCGGGCCTACTGCCGTAGGGAAGACAGGTCTGTCCATCGCGCTGGCAAAACGCCTGGACGGCGAGATCATTTCCGCAGATTCCATGCAGGTATATCGCGGTATGGACATCGGAACTGCGAAGATCCGGCCTGAGGAAATGCAGGGCGTTCCGCACCATCTGATCGATATTCTGGATCCGAAGGAATCCTTCGATGTGGTACAGTTTCAGCAGCTGGCAAGGCAGGCCATTCGGGAGATTCATGAGCGGGGGCATATGCCCATCGTAGTAGGCGGAACCGGATTCTATATCCAGGCGCTGCTTTACGATATTGATTTCAAAGAGGAACCGGAGGAACCTGAATCACCAGACTCTGATATGGACGGGAAAATGCAGTCCCTCAGGCAGACACTCGAATTTCAGGCATCCACAGAGGAAGGCTACGAAGCCCTGGTGGAGGAACTGCGGCAGGTGGATCCGGAGACTTTGGAGAAGGTACATCCCAATAACAGGAAACGTGTGATCCGGGCAGTGGAATTCTACCGTCTGCACAAGGTCCCGATCTCAAAGCATAATGCCGAGGAACGGAAGCGAACGTCTGCCTATAACAGCCGGTATTTCGTCCTGACGGATGACCGTGCGAAGCTGTATGCCAGGATCGGACAGAGGATCGATGAAATGTTGGAAGAGGGACTTGTTGAGGAAGTCCGGCGCCTTCTGTCCGAGGGACTTACGCGAAAGCACATTTCCATGCAGGGTATCGGATACAAGGAGATCCTTGACTGGCTGGAGGGTGTATGTGACTATGATACGGCCATCGATACGCTGAAGAAGAATACCAGGCACTTTGCCAAACGTCAGCTCACCTGGTTCCGCAGGGAACGGGACGTGATCTGGCTGGACCGGGTGCAGTATCCCGGGGATGAGGATCTTCTGGATCTGATCCTGTCCCAAATCTGATACACGGTCACGGAAGTTTCCGTGTTCAGGGAAGAAATGCAAATGAACGATACGAAGGAATACAGATACAAAAACGAATAGAATTACAAATAAAATAACGAATAAAAATACGAATGGAAAGAACTATGGATCAGTTAAAACAATACTATCTGGAACTTGGGATCGATGAAAAGGTATATGATTTCTGCGAAAAGATCGAAGAAGGGCTGAAAGACCGCTATGCAGCCATAGACCGGATCGCAGAGCAGAATCAGGTGAAGGTGCTCCGCGCCATGCAGAAAGCAAGGCTGGAGGAAGCACATCTCTACGGGACCACGGGCTATGGCTATAATGACAGCGGACGTACGGCACTGGAGGAGATCTATGCTGAGGTCTTCCATACAGAGGATGCACTTGTCCGTCAGCAGATCACCTGCGGCACCCATGCCCTCGGAATCGCACTTTCCGGAAATCTGCGTCCCGGAGACGAGATCCTTTCGGTGGCGGGAAAGGTTTATGATACCTTGCAGGGCGTGATCGGGATCCGGCCGGAACCGGGAGCACTTTCCGAATTCGGCATCACTTATGATCAGGTAGATCTTTTGCCGGACGGCGGTTGGGATTTTGAAGGTATCCGTGCAAAAATAAAACCCGAGACAAAGATCGTCCATATCCAGCGTTCCAAGGGCTATGAGACCCGTCCGTCCCTTTCCGTGGAGCAGATCGGAGAGGTGATCTCCTTTGTAAAATCCATTAAACCTGACGTGATCTGCATGGTGGATAACTGCTACGGAGAATTCGTGGAAACCATCGAGCCCTCGGATGTGGGCGCGGATATGGTGGTAGGATCACTGATCAAGAATCCGGGCGGTGGTCTGGCTCCCATCGGAGGCTATATCTGCGGTACAAAAAACTGTGTCCGGCTGGCAGCGGCAAGGCTTACCACGCCCGGACTCGAGAAAGAAGTGGGCGCTTCCCTCGGTGTTACCCGTCAGTTTGCACAGGGACTGTTCCTGGCACCTACCGTGACTGCTTCGGCCCTGAAGGGCGCCATCTTCGCAGCAAATGTATATGAAAAGCTTGGATTTAAAGCCATCCCCAACGCTACGGAGGAACGGCATGACATCATCGAAGCCGTTGAATTCGGAAATCCGGAACTGATCCAGGCCTTCTGCGAAGGAATCCAGTCCGCGGCTCCGGTAGACAGCTTTGTAAAACCCATTCCCTGGGCTATGCCCGGGTACGACAGCGAAGTGATCATGGCAGCCGGTGCATTTATTTCCGGCGCATCCATCGAACTGTCTGCCGACGCCCCCATGAAAGAACCCTATGCAGTGTATTTCCAGGGAGGACTTACATATCCGCATGCAAAATTCGGAATCCTTTCCTCGCTGCAGAAGATTCATGAGAAAGATCTTGTGTCTCTTTCGTAGAACGGATCAATAAATAGTTTTTGACCAAGACATCAAATCGTGGTAAAATACTCGGATAAGGCTGTAGAAAAGCTCCCGAAGAGGCAGAAAGTTTTAACTTTTTGAAAGGAGTGTATTTCTATGACCAATTTACGCATCTCTGACATGGCAGAGCAGAATAAACCATGTGAAAAAGCAATGCAGTATGGCATTCAGTCCCTCGGAGACGCCGAGCTTCTGGCAGTCATTCTGCGAAGCGGCACCAGGGAGGCAAATGTGATCCATCTTGCCGAACAGATCTTGGCCAGCCACCCGATCCACAAGGGACTCACCGGTCTGAATTATCTGACCACCGAAGACCTGACGAAGATCCCCGGGATTGGAACCGTGAAAGCCGTTCAGCTGCAGGCCATTGCGGAACTATCCAGACGGATGGCCCGTGAGAAGACAAAGCAATATGTGCGGATGGATGATCCGAATTCCATAGCGGAGTATTTCCGTGAAGAAGTCCGGTATCTTGAGAAGGAACGGGTGTATGCCCTGTTTTTCAATTCGGCCAACTGTTTTCTTCAGGATGTCAAGATCTCGGAGGGCAGTGTGAATGCATCCATCACTTCCCCAAGGGAAGTTTTTCGGGAGGCCCTTCGTTACGGAGCTGTCAGCGTGGTACTGTTGCACAATCATCCCTCCGGCTGCCCTGAGCCAAGTGAGACGGACCTTCTGGTGACAAAGCGGTTTAAAGAAGTCGGCGAGCTGCTCGGCATCCGACTGCTGGACCATATCATCATCGGAGGAAATGAATATCTCAGCTTTGCCGAACGCGGTTTGATATGATTCATTACGGAGCGCTTTTGGCGCGAAGTATAAAAATCAAAGGAATAATACTATGAAGTTTAATCCGAAAAAAGACATATCTCCGAAGTACCTTTTTCTGGCGCTTTCCCTGATCTGCATTCTTCTACTCGGACTGTCCCTTTTCTCGGATTCTTTTCTGCAAAAGACGAAGAGCGTCTTTGGAAAGCTCATTACGCCTCTGCAGGAGGGAATGAGCAGTATCGGAGAATGGGTAGAGGAACGGTTCCTCGTTTTCGGCGACGTGAAGGAACTGCGGGAAGAAAATGAGGCCCTGAAGAAGCGAAATCGGGAACTGGAAGAACAGATCGCCAAAAGTCAGGCAGAACTGACGGAACTGGCGGAGCTCCGTTCGCTGTATTCCCTGGATCAGATGTACCCGGATTACAATACCACCGCTGCACGGATCTTCTCCGTGGATTCCTCCGGCTGGTTCAATGAGTTCTATATCAACAAAGGTTTAAATGACGGAGTTTATGAGGATTGCAACGTTCTCTATGAAGGCGGACTGCTTGGGATCGTCGTAGAGTCCTATGATTCCTATGCGCGGGTTCGCGCCATTGTGGATGACCGTTCTAAGGTCACCGCTTCGGTGGGGCCGAACAGCGCGCTCTGTACCGTGGAAGGAAGCCTTACCACGTACAAGAACGGCTATCTCCTAGCCACGGATATATCCAAGGAGGCCAAAGTAAATGTAGGCGACCGTGTCATCACCGCAAATGTGTCCGACCGGTTTCTCTACGGACTGACCATCGGGTACATATCGGAGCTGATCCCGGACCCGAACAACCTGACCGTGACCGCACGGATCCGGACTGCCGTGGATTTCAGTGATGTCCGGGATGTACTTGTGATCACGGATCGTAAACAGGAAGTGACCTATTAAACATGCGAAGAGTTTTAACGCTGACCATATTACTGATCTTATCCTTCCTTTTACAGACGACCGTTTTCTCCCTGCATGATGTCACCAGCGTATCTCCGAATCTGATGCTGATCCTGACCATGTCCTTTGGGATCATGCGGGGCAGAAGAGAAGGAATGCTGACCGGCTTTTTCTCCGGTCTTCTTTATGACCTCTTTTTCGGTTCCTGGCTGGGGCTGTATGCCTTTGTATACATGTGCATCGGCTATGTCAACGGAACATTCCATAAAAACTATCTGATGGAGGACGTGGGACTTCCCGTATTCATCATCACCCTGGACCAGCTGTTCCTGGATCTTGTGATCTTTATCAGCAGCTTCCTGCTCCGGAACCGTATGAACCTCGGCTTCTTTTTTGTGCACCGGATGCTCCCGCAGCTTCTGTATGATGCACTGATCACAGTACTTGTATACCGGCTGTATCTTCGGATCAACCGCCATATGAAGAGAAAGGCGGCCGGCGTATGAAACTGTTCAAAGAATTCCTGATCTATGTAAAGGACCTGTTCCTGGAATATGTAAAGAGCCGGATCTTCCCTGTGACGATCCTGTTTTTTGTGCTTACATTTATTCTTGTGCACCGGCTTTTCTATCTGCAGATCCAGCAGGGCGAGACCTATACGGATGACCTGACGGTCCGGACAGAGAAGACCCTGACCATCCCCTCGATCCGCGGAAATATCTATGACCGCAACGGAAAGCTTCTGGCCAGCAGCCGCATGACGTACAATCTGACCTTCGGAAATGACAAGCAGCTGTCCGAGGAAGCGGAGCGGATGGGAGTCCCCGAGAATGTACTGAAAAACCAGATCGTATCGGACACCATCGATATCCTGGAATCCCAGGGAGACAGCCTGCGACTGGATTTCCCCATAGCAAAGCGCGGGACCGGTTATACCTTTACGGTTTCCGGGGGACGTAAGAACGGATTCCTCCGGGATGTTTACGCGGCAAGCTCCTTTGACGAGCTGACGGATGAACAGAAAAACAGTACGGCCGCGCAGGTGATCGAGGTTCTGACCGATCGTTTTGATCTGACGGACGAGTATTCCGAGACCAGAAAGATGCAGATCCTCGGCTGCCGCTATATGCTCTGGCTGAACCGGTTCCAGCAGTACAAACCGGTGGAGATCGCACAGAATATTTCCGAAAAGAGCCGGTCCACGATCCTGGAGAATCAGGATCACCTGATCGGTATGGATATCACCGTGGATTCTGAGCGGTACTACACGGATGCCAAGTATTTTGCGCATATCATCGGATATGTGGGAAAAGCTTCCGATGATGACCTGGAACGTCTGAATACGGACGACAGTTCGATCAAATACACTACAAATGATATCGTGGGAAAGACCGGCATCGAGCAGATCTATGAAAACGAACTGCACGGGCGGGACGGAAGCGAGACCATGCTGGTAGATAATCTGGGAAAAGTGATCGAGGTTACGGATACCCGGCCTGCAGAGGCGGGCGGTGATGTATACCTCACCATTGATGCGGATCTGACCAAGTACTGTTATGACATGCTGGAGAAGGAGATCGCGTCGATCCTGCTTTCCCATATGCTCGATTATGCCTATGCTCCGGAGCCGAATTCCGGCAACATCATTCCGGTTACGGATGTCTATGCGGCTCTGTTCTCCAATAATCAGATCAGTCTCAGCCATATGCGGGATCCGGAAGCCACAAATCATGAAAAGGAAATTTATCATAAGATCGACACCTTCCGCACGGCTACGGTGGGGCGGATCCGGGAGGAGCTGACAGACAGCCCGACAAACGTTTCGGCTCTCACCACCGAGTATCAGGATTACATGGAATACATCTGTGAAATGCTTGCCGAGCAGGGGCTCTATAAGCGTTCCATGCTGGACGATTCGGATGCCACATTCCAGAAATATGTCCTGGGAAGCATCAGTCTGCAGAGCTTCCTTCGATATCTGATCAGTATCGAAGCCATCGATGTATCCTCCATCGAGGATGCCGACAAATACTATGATTCCGAAGAGATCTATCAGTTACTCCGGCGGTATATTCTGGATTATCTGTCCGAGGATGATATCTTTACCAAAAAACTGATCCGGATCATGCTCCAGCAGTCCCAGATCTCCGGCCGGGACGTGATCGACCTGGTGTATGAGCAGGGCGTGCTGAATCCGAATACGGATCAGGATTACAAGGATTATGCGGCGGGTGCCTGCGATTCCTACGAATTTATCCGCCTGAAGATCCGGAATCTGGATATCACTCCGGCTATGCTGGCACTGAAGCCCTGCTCCGGTTCCATCGTTGTTACGGATGTCCGGACAGGAGAGGTACGGGCACTGGTCAGCTATCCGAGTTATGACAATAACTATCTGACCAATTATATCGATTTCGATTATTATGACCGGCTGCTGGCGGATCAGACAACGCCGCTGATCAACCGTGCCACCAGCACCCGGACGGCGCCCGGTTCCACCTACAAGATCATTTCCGCCATCACAGGCGTCGAGGAAAATGCCCTTCAGCTGGACGAAGAGATCCAGGATAAGGGTGTCTTTGAAGAAGTATATACGAAGCCGGCCTGCTGGCTGTACAACGTCAACGGATCGAACCACGGAATGGTGGACATCCCGAAATCCCTGGACGTATCCTGCAACTATTTCTATTATGTTGTGGGACATCGTCTGGCGACCCAGAATCCGAAGCTGGTATATGACGATGCGGCGGGCATCCGCAAGCTGGAAAAATATGCGTCCCAGTTCGGACTGGATTCCAAGACCGGGATCGAGATCGAAGAGATCTCACCGCATATATCCGATAACGATGCCGTTACCTCGGCCATCGGACAGGGTAAAAATTCCTTTGCACCGGTGCATCTGTCCAGGTATGTATCCACCATTGCCAGCGACGGAACCTGCTATAATATGACACTTCTGCAGAAGATCGTGGACAATTCCGGAAAGACCATCCGTACCGGCGAACATACCGTTCGCAATCATGTGAACATTTCTTCGCAGCTCTGGGATGCGGTGCATTCCGGAATGCGGCTGGTTGTGACCCATGACCTGGAGGATGACAAGATGCTGAACGGCGTCAACGTGGAGATCGCAGGAAAGACGGGAACCGCGCAGGAGAGCAAGAACGATCCGCCGCACGCCCTGTTCATATCCTATGCTCCCTATGCGTCACCGGAGATCTCCGTGACTACGGTCATCCAATATGGCTATGCATCTGCCAATGCCGCTGAGGTCACGGGATTTATCTACGCATATATGTATGACAAAGAGGCACTTACGAATTCCTCACTGACAGGAGCCGGAAAGCTTTCGGACTAATACGGACGAAATCACTGATAATAATAAAAGAATACCATGTTAAAAAAATATCGATTACGAGACTTCAACTTCATATTGTTTATCCTGGTTGCCGGGCTGATGGTTCTGGGAGTCTTCGTGATCAACAGCGCGGATTCTTCCTTTACCCTGAAACAGGCCATCGGCGTCGGCGGCGCAGTGGTCATCATGATCGTAGTGTCCCTGGTGGATTATCATTTATGGATCCGGCTGTATCTCCCTGCCTACGGGGCGATCATCGTGATCCTGATGGCGGTACTCTTGTTCGGAAATACGGTCAATAACGCGACCCGCTGGTTCACTATCGGCGGTCTGACGTTCCAGCCTTCCGAGCTGGCCAAGACGCTGATGATCATTTTCATGGCGGCGCTGATGGAGAAAATGATCGAAGAGGAGAAGGTCTCCAGGGCAAAGGGACTGCTTTTATTCGTCGGAAGCGTTGCGGTTCCTCTGATGCTGATCTTCCGGGAGCCGGACCTTTCCACCACCCTGTGTCTGGGGGTGGTCATGATACTCATGCTGTATCTGGCCGGACTCAGTTACAAGATCATTTTCATCGTACTGCTGGTACTGATCCCCGCAGTGGGAACCTTTATGTGGTACATCTCCCAGCCGGACCAGAAGCTGCTGAATCCCTATCAGGTGGACCGTATCATGTCCTTCCTGAATCCGTCGAAGTATACGGATATGTACTCGCAGCAGGCAAGTTCCATTATGGCCATCGGTTCCGGAAAGGTCTGGGGCAAGGGACTGAATCCCGGTCCGGACATTGTGACCGTGGGATCCTCCGGCATGATCTCCGAGCAGCAGACCGACTTTATTTTTTCCGTTATCGGAGAGTCCTTCGGATTCGTCGGAAGTGTTTTGGTTATTGCAATCATTCTGTTGATAGTGTTACAATGTATAAGGATTTCCAGAAGGGCGAAGGACCCGAGCGGAATGCTTTTGGCAGGGGGTGCCGCGTGTCTGTTCATGGTCCAGTCATTCTTTAATATCAGTGTTACAACCGGCATATTACCGAACACAGGTATCCCGCTGCCGTTCATCAGTTACGGATTGACGTCCTTGCTTTCGTCGGCGATATTGGTGGGGATCGTGTTAAATGTCGGAATGCAGCCTGAGAGATGGTAATAATTTTAAAATAGTTTTGTGATTATTTTGGGGAAGCAGAAAAACGATTTGGGGGAAGGCATAGTATGAATGTAGTACTCATTGCACATGATCCGAAGAAGAAGCTGATGCAGAATCTCTGTATCGCTTACCGAGGGATTCTCTGTCATCATACACTGTATGCAACGGAAACCACCGGCCGACTGGTGGAGGAGGCTTCCGGGCTTACCGTGCATAAATTCCTGGCAGGTCATCTCGGCGGCGTTCAGCAGATCGGCACGCAGATCGAGAGTAACCAGATGGATCTGGTGATCTTCATGCGGGATCCAATGATGCATATGACGGCGACCAGTGACTTTGTAAGCATCTGCACTTTGTGTGATGTTCACAACATTCCGATCGCAACCAATCTGGCCACGGCAGAGCTGATGATCAAGTCTCTGGAACGCGGGGATCTGGACTGGAGAGATCTTTATAAGCACTGATCCGGAATTCTATTTTTCTAAAAGAGATATACAAGCATGAAAAAAGGAATCATTTATATCTTCCTGTTGCTGTTCTTATGTGGTGCAGTCTGTTTTGTCATGTACCGAAAGAACAGTCATTTTAGTGACGCCTATAATGAGAGCGGAGAGGAAAATCTGTCCGAGGATCTGGAAGGACTCTCCATATCCAAGCCTGCAGGTTTTTCCGGAAAGGTCACGGTGATCCCGGATAATACGGAGATCAACGCGGAAAACCTTCAGAACAATACCTATGCGGCGCTCATGGTAAACAATGATACACGGGAATGTATCGTTGCACATAATGTACACGAACGGATCTATCCGGCCAGCATGACGAAACTGCTGACCGGTATTGTGGTGTGTGACGCCATTGATGCAGGGGAGATCAGTCTGGACGAGGTGATAGAGTTGGATCATGAGATCAGCCTCGGAAATATCTATGCCGTTCAGAGTGACCTGACGATTGGCAGCAAGATCTCCGTACGCAATCTGCTGACGGCACTGATGCTTTCTTCCTATAACGATTATGCGGTGATCCTCGGTGAGCGGATCTCCGGAAGCGTGGATGCCTTCGTGGAACGGATGAATGCAAAGGCGAGGTCCATCGGAGCTACCTGCACCCATTTTTCAAATCCCCACGGACTGGATGCTCTGGATCACTATACCACGGCGTATGATCTCTATCTAATCGTAAATAAGGCAGCGGAATATCCTCTTTTAGAGGAGATCGACCGTTACAGTGATTATACCTATACCTATGAAGACGGAAGCGGAACGGTCTGGGAAGACACGGCATCTGCCACGAATCATTTCATCACACAGGATGAGTATCTTCCGTCCTACATCACCATCGGTACATGGAAGACCGGTACCACCGGAGGTGCGGGAAACTGTCTTACCATGCAGGTAAAGATCCATGACACAAGTTACACCATGCTGGTACAGGACAGCATCTCCAAGACGGATCTGTATGAGGTATACAGTGCGTTGTTTAACCTTGCGCAGTAAAGAATAAGCATCAAGAGGAATTTACATGGCAGACAGACATCCCCGAAAAAAAAGAAAAGCAAAAGTGGTCCGGATCTATCGGGGCTTTCAGATCAACTCGGCGCTGATCATATTTGGGGCGATCCTCATCTATGTTCTGGTGAGTGTTATTCTGGCGCTCAGAAAGGAACCGATCGCGACCTACCGGGTCAATTTCAGCAATCTGAATAATGATATCGTATGTGACGGGATCGCTCTCCGGCAGGAGAAGGTCGTTACCTCGCCCAAGTATGGATATGTCTGTTATTTCGTTAAGGACGGAGAGCGGATTGCAAGGAATGCCAATGTCTGTACCGTGGATGAAACCGGCGATCTGATCCGTGCCGTCAGTCAGGTGGATTCGGAACAGGCAAAGTTCAGCAGTGCGGAATACCTGGATATCCGAAATACCATCGATGTATATAAAACGAATTACTCCGATACGATCTTTTCGGATATTTACAATTTCCGGGAGACCATTGAATCCAGAGTTCTGGAAATGTCCAGTCAGCTGCTTATGAAGGAGTATTCCTCCAACAGTGCCGCAGCAAAAACATCCGTGCAGAATATGAAAGCTACGGACAGCGGTATCATCACCTATTACACGGACGGGTATGAAAACCTGACCCCGGAGACACTGCAGCCGGATGACTTTAACAAAGAGGAATACAAGGCGACCACGATGAAAAGCGGTGATGTCGTGGAAAACGGAGGAACCCTCTATAAGATCGTTCCGGACGAAGCCTGGACCATCTGCTGTTATATCACTGTGGAACAGGCAAACCTGCTTCAGGAGGAGGATGGGAAGCTGCTCTTTACGCTGAACAATTCCGATATGGAGCTGAGTGCCTATTATGACCTGATCCGAATGGGGGACGGTTACGTACTGGTCCTTCCCATGGAAAAATACATGATCGATTATGTGAATGAACGGTTCCTTTCCGTGGAGATCATTCTGGATAAATATGAAGGACTCAAGGTTCCGAATTCCGCACTGATCGATAAAACCCTTTATAAGATCCCTAAGGAATATATGACCCGTGGTGGAGATGATACTTCGCTGACCAAGGTCTTTGTCCAGAAGATGACTGAGGAAGGGGAGCTCACACAGGAAATGAGGGATCCTCACAATTATCTGTGGAATGATACGGATCATCTGGTGGATGCGGATGCATTTCTGGATACGGATATACTGACTAAACCGGATTCCAATGAGACCCTGCCGGTCACCAAGCTGGAGCGGGTAACGGTCAGAGGCGTTTATTTCTGCAATCAGGGTCTGGCGGATTTCACACCGGTCACCGTGGTGCGGACCGGTGACGAGTTCACCATTGTAGAGGAGAAGGGGGATCCGCCGCAGTACGGAGAGGAAACCTATACAAAAGAAGGCAACCTGAAGGAATACGACAACATTGTGATGAACGTATCCCAGGTGACGGAAAACCAGATCATTTATTAAAATGACCTGATAACAATCTGAAAATCAATAACAATCGGGGAAAATCATGATCGAAGAGAATTACAGAAAAGTAGAAGAAAAGGTACGTGCGGCGGCTGTGAGGAGCGGCCGTCAGCCGGAGGATGTTACGCTGATCGCGGTTTCCAAAACCAAACCACTGTCGGATATTGAGGCTCTGATCCGCATCGGTGTACGGGAATTTGGAGAAAACAAACCGCAGGAACTGAAGGAAAAATATGATTCCGTATCGCAGCCTGTCCATTTTCATCAGATCGGGCATCTTCAGACCAACAAGGTAAAATACGTGATCGACCGGGCAGTGCTCATTCATTCCGTGGATTCGGTCCACCTGGCGGAGCAGATCCAGAAAGAGGCTGAAAAAAGAGGGCTGACGACAGAGGTTCTGATCGAAGTAAATGCCGCCGGAGAAGATACAAAATTCGGAGTGTCCATCGATGAAACAGAGCCGCTGGTTCGCGAGATCGCAAAGTTTCCCAATATCCGGATCCGGGGTCTTATGACCATTGCGCCTTTTGTAGACGATCCGGAAGAAAACCGCGCCGTTTTTCGTGCGATGAAGCAATTATTGCTTGACATAAAATCGCAAAAAATAGATAATGTAGACATGAGTGTGCTTTCCATGGGAATGACAAATGACTATGAGGTTGCGATCGAAGAGGGTGCAACCATGGTACGTGTCGGAACCGCAATTTTCGGTGAGCGCAATTATGATATCTAATCTATTATAAACAATCTATTTTAAAATGAATGGGAGAAGAAACATGGGCAAGGGTAAAAAGAGCTTACTGGATTATTTTCGTGTAAGTGAAGAAGAGGATGACGATTTCGACGAGGATACCGATGATCTCTTTGATGAAGAGGACGAAGATGAAGGTTTCAGTTTAGGCTCATTCGGCAGAAAGAAAAAAGAAAAACGTGCAGCTGCAGCGGAGCAGCCTGTGCCGCAGCCTGCCCCGCGTCCGCAATACACGCAGCCGACACCGACAACTTCCGCATATCGGCCGACAACTGCATTTCAGCCGTCTCAGCCCTCCTATACGGCAGCACCGACTGCTGCATCCGGGCGTAGTAGCAGCAGTAAACGTTATAAAAGTGAGGATTCCCGTCTCGTGAGCTTTGATAATCAGAAAAGATCAAATTATAAGTCTTCCAGTGAAGTTTATGTCATCCGGCCACAGGCATTTGATGATGCACAGACCGTATCGGACTTTCTGAAGGCCGGCAAAACGATCGTGATCAATATGGAAGGCGTGCAGCTGGATCCCGCACAGAGGATCATTGATTTCATCGGCGGTGCCTGCTACGGGCTTGGCGGAGACCTCAGGGCGATCTCTTCAAACATTTTTATTGCGGCACCGAGCAATATCGAGGTATCCGGAGATCTGAGGGATGAGATCCTGAATGATTCCACACTGTCTCCGCAGCTCGGCAAATATTGATTATAATAATCATAGGTGTTGATTATAATTATATGGGGTTATTTGGGGTGAGGTGATCAACAGATGCTAACACCGGTTGATATTCAACAGAAGAAGTTTAAAACAGGGATCGGTTACAACAAAGAGGACGTAAATCAGTTCTTTCATGAGGTATCCGTAAGTTATGAGGAACTGTATCGTTCAAATGCCGATCTGAAGGAAAAGGTCATAACCATGACCGATACATTGCAGCATTACAAAGCTACCGAGGATAATCTTCAGAAGTCCCTGATGATCGCTGAAAAGAATACAGAAGAACAGAAGACAAATGCACAGCGTGAAGCCAGGAACATTGAAGCCGAGGCCAGAAGCCGCGCTAACGAGATCGTCAAAGATGCCAAAGCTCAGCTGGAGTATATGGAGCGAAGAATGGAAGAGCTCCGTGAACAATATGCAGAGTATAAACAGACCTTTGCCGAGACCATTCGTACACATCTTCGTAAACTTGGTGAATGGGATCAGGATCCCGATTATGAGCCGAAACCGAAGGAACCGCAGAGAAGCAGTGATTTCAGCGGATTCGGCGGACTCGGCGGAATGGACGGGGAATATGGATTCCAGTTTACGGATTCATCATCCGATTCCGGTTCCTCAGGGTTGGGTAGTGCCGGTTCCGTAGGTGCATCCAGAGAAGAACGAAGGAGCAGTGCGGCAAATGTATATGGTTCCTCCGGACTTGGCGGTGAAGGGTTCGATCCCTTTGGCGTAAAATAAACAAGCTCAGATACGATCATTGATTATGGGGACAGGCTTTCAGATGCGTTCATATGCATTTGGAAGGGCTGTCCTCATGGTATTATGAGCCGGCCTCATTAGCCTGCTCATAAGGCAGAGAGGAAATGAAAAAATGCAGACGGCGAAAAAAAGCAAGATCCGGCAGATCCTTCTTTCGATTTTGGGAGTCATCGGGATCATCCTGATCGATCAGATCACAAAGCTGATCATTGTAAATAATCTGGAATTAAATGAGAGCATTCCGTGGATCAAGGATGTATTTGAGATCCGATATATCCAGAACACAGGAATGGCCTGGGGAATGTTCAGCAACCGGACCTGGCTTCTGGCTCTGATCAGTGTCATTCTGATGGCCGGACTCATATATGTATACCGAAATCTGATGGGGAGTCGTTACTATGCGCCGCTGCGGATACTTGTGATCAGTATCATCGGAGGAGCTGCCGGAAATCTGATCGACCGGATCAGGCTGAATTATGTGGTCGACTTCCTGTACTTTAAGTTGATCGATTTTCCGGTTTTTAATGTTGCGGATATTTTTGTGACCGCAAGCGTGATCCTGCTGGTGATCCTGATGATCTTCAAATACAAAGGCAGGGATCTGGATGTGATGCTCGGGGACAGGATCCGGCTGGAAGACGGTACATACGTTGAGAAAAAGCCCGAAAAAAAGGCGAAAAAAACAACGGATAATAATTCAGATATTAAATCAGAGAATAACGCAGAAAACAGTGCAGTAAACAACGCAGAAAAGAAAGAAGACGATGAATGACCGCACCGCGAATAACTTCATAGAACTGACGCCTGAGCAGGAAGAGACCGGGCTCCGGCTGGATAAGTATCTTTCCGGTGCGCTTCCGGAGTATTCCCGTAGCTTTCTGCAGCAACTGATCGAAGATGGCATGGTATCCGTGAATCAGAAGGCCGTGAAAGCCTCCTACAAGGCAAAATGCGGTGATTTTATCCACGTAGTCATACCGGAGCCGGAAAGACTCGATATCGAGCCGGAAAACATCCCTTTGGACATCGTCTATGAAGACACGGATCTTCTGGTCGTAAATAAGCCCCAGGGAATGGTTGTTCATCCTGCTGCGGGACATGTTTCAGAAACTCTGGTTAATGCACTGATGTATCACTGTGGGGATTCTCTGTCCTCCATCAACGGAGTTCAGCGTCCCGGGATCGTGCATCGGATCGATAAAGATACCAGCGGTCTTCTGGTGGTCTGTAAATCAGACGCCGCTCATCGCGGTCTGGCACTGCAGTTTGCAGAGCACAGTATCACTCGTATCTATACTGCCGTCTGTCATGGAGTGATTTCCGAGTCCGGCACGGTGGACGCACCACTGGCCCGGGATCCGAAGGATCGAAAGCGCATCTCCATACAGGCAGGAGGAAGGCGGGCCGTGACCCATTATGAACCTGTGGAACGTCTGAAACAGGATTTTACACTGATCCGCTGCCGGCTTGAAACCGGAAGAACCCACCAGATCCGCGTACATATGGCATCTCTGAAGCATCCGATCCTCGGAGATCCGGTATACGGCCCGAAGAAATGTCCGTTCAATCTTGAGGGACAGTTACTGCATGCGGGGGTGCTGGGATTTAAACACCCGGTAACAGGGAAATATATGGAGTTCTGCAGTGAACTTCCGGAGCATTTTGACAGGATCCTTCGGCATTTGCGTTCCTGTGAATAAAAGACTATGAATAAAAGACTGTAAAGTGAGTGTATATATTGAATCACACAGTTTCAGTCGTGTGTCTTAAATACGGAGATACAGAATCATGGAAATGAAACCTGCCGACAACCGCATATCCGACTCTCAGACAGAAGAATTCAGCAGGATCGCAACACGTGTGTCCATCGTGAGCATCCTGGGAAATCTCGGCCTTTCGATCTTCAAGCTGCTGGCGGGGATCCTGGCACATTCCGGCGCCATGATCAGCGATGCGGTACATTCCGCATCGGATGTGGTAAGCAGTTTTATCGTGATCATCGGTGTCCGTATGTCCGGAAAAGCACCGGATAAAGATCATCCCTACGGACATGAACGGTTTGAGTGCGTGGCAGCGATCATTCTTGCCATGCTGCTGGCCATTGTCGGCGCGGAGATCGGACTGACTGCCATTAAATCCATTCGAGAAGGTTCGGACAGCCTGACGGTGCCGGGGACTCTTGCCCTGATTGCGGCGGTTGTGTCGATCATTGTCAAGGAAGCCATGTTCTGGTACACCCGTGCGGCAGCCATCCGCATCCGTTCCACAGCATTAAAGGCAGATGCATGGCATCATCGCAGTGACGCACTTTCCTCTGTCGGCGCTCTGATCGGGATCGGCGGAGCGATGCTGGGATATCCGATTCTGGAGCCCATCGCCAGTATCGTGATCTGCCTCTTTATCTTTAAAGTGGCTGTGGATGTGTTTAAGGGTGCCATCGATCAGATGGTGGATCATCGCTGTGACGACGAGACGGAAGAGCAGCTCCGATCCTGCATCCAAAGACAGGAGGGCGTACAGGGTGTGGATCTGCTGCAGACAAGAATGTTCGGTTCCAGGATCTATGTAGATATTGAGATCCGTGTGGACGGGTCCTTACGGTTGATCGAAGCGCATGAGATTGCCGAACAGGTACATGACGCGATCGAAGAAGCATTTCCTTCGGTGAAACATGTGATGGTACATGTGAATCCTGCATGATAATGCTCCGCTCGGTTTCGTTCGCATACCTGTTTGCGACGGATCATGCGGAGTAATTTTATGATGATGCTGTATCGTAAACCAACGATTTGATATGGATTTGATATGGATTTGATATGAAATTCAAACCAAGATTTTGAATCATTCTTCGGGCATCATCGTTATTTGAGGATATAATTATGAAAACAGGAATTAAATCAAGATATTTCGGCGATAAAGCCTTTTATAAAATGGTATTCGGGGTGGCCGTCCCCATTATGATCCAAAACGGCATCACCAACTTTGTAAGTCTGCTGGATAATATCATGGTGGGGCAGATCGGAACGGAACAGATGTCTGGAGTAGCCATCGTGAACCAGCTGATGTTCATTTTCTTTCTCTGTATGTTCGGAGGACTGTCCGGCGTCGGCATCTTCACATCTCAGTATTACGGCTACAAGGATGACGAAGGGATCCGGTATACCTTCCGGTATAAATTCTGGCTGGGACTGATCATTGTGATCCTGGCGCTCACCGTGTTTCTGATCTTCGGTTCGGACCTGATCCAGGCATATCTGAACGGAAGTGAGGACGGCGGGGACCTTGTGGCCGCAAAGGGCTTCGGGGAGAGTTATCTTCTGGTGATCCTGACTTCACTGCCCGCCATCTATGTGGGAATGATGTACTCCAGTACTCTTCGGGAATGCGGCGAGACCAAGGTCCCGATGGTGGCAGGTCTGGTCGCGGTATGCGTGAACCTGCTGTTTAACTACCTTCTGATCTTCGGAAACTTCGGATTTCCGAAGCTGGGGGTTATCGGTGCTGCGATCGCCACCGTTCTGTCCAGATATGTGGAAATGACCATCATCGTTGTATGGTGCATCCGGCATAAACATACGCACACATACTTTAACGGCATCTTCCGTACGCTGAAAGTCCCCGGACATCTGGTCCGTAAATTCTTCCGTACCGGAATGCCCATCCTGGTAAATGAAGGTCTCTGGTCCGTGGGAGTCGCCCTGCTGGCGCAGGCCTACAGTGTCCGTGGACTGAACGTGGTGGCGGGGCAGAATATCGCCAACACCATCAATAATATTTTCAATGTGGTATTCATTGCCATGGGCGATGCTGTGGCGATCCTGGTCGGACAGGCCCTGGGAGCTGGAGAACTGGAAAAAGCGAAGGACTGGGCACGGAAGCTGATCGTAACCGGGATGCTCAGCGCACTGCTGATGGGGAGTCTCATGCTTTCTACGGCGCATCTGTTCCCGAAACTCTACGAGACCAACGATCAGGCCAGAGAGATCGCCGCCATGTTCATCATCGTCCAGGCCATCGCCATGACCAAGGACGCCTTCCTGCATTGCAGTTATTTCACGCTGCGTTCAGGCGGAAAGACCATCATCACCTTCCTGTTCGACAGTGTATTCATGCTGGGCGTATCCGTCCCCGTGGCGTATCTGCTCAGTAATCTGACAGACCTTCATGTGGCCTGGATCTTTGCTCTGGTCCATACGGCGGATCTGCTCAAATGCCTGATCGGATATATCCTGCTCACGAAGGGTGTGTGGGTTCGCAATATCGTAAAATAACTGTTCATAAGCGCAAGACATTTGAATCATTCGATGATCTTGCGCTTTTTCTATGCATTTTGCACATAAAAATTGAATGATTCACAGAATAATGCTATAATGTATTGGGTTGTATTCTGAATAAAATAAGGGAGGTACTTATGACAAATTCACAGATTTACAAGAAAACCCTGACATTTTCCCTTCGGCGTCTGCTCTTTAACACAATCTGCGTAATCGTGGTTCTGGCGCTGTCTACCGTGGGATTTGCAGTGGTTGAAAAAATGTACGACAAGGGCCTGATCGGTCTGGCTGTCGGACTTGTACTCGGCATCATCGTCGTTGCCGTGATCGCACATTTCTTCGCTTACACCTACAGCGCAGGCCAGATCGCAATGATGACCCGCGGCGTTACGGAAGGAACCCTTCCGGATGACGTGTATGGGGAAGGAAAGCGTATCGTGAAGGAGCGCTTTATGACGGTGGTTGCTTTCTATGCGGCTACCCGTGCCATCAAAGCCATCTTCAATCAGATCGGCAAGCTGATCACCGGTGCAGGAAGAGCCATCGGCGGGGATACCGGAGAGGGGATCGCCAGTGCCATCAACATCGGTATCCAGGTCGTGATCGGTTTCCTCAGCGACTGCTGCCTTGGCTGGGTATTCTATTTCAAGGAGAAGAGTTCTTTTAAGGCTGCACTGGAAGGCTGCGGCGTTTTCTTCAAGAACGGCAAAGCTCTGGTCCGCAACCTCGGCCGAATCTTCGGTATGGGTATCGCGTCTCTGGCGCTGATCGGCGGAGCACTTTCCGGCGTATTCTATCTGATCCTTTCCAACTTTACATCCTTATTCGAGAAGGTTGCGACTGAGATCGTAAATATCGCTTCAAAAGACGGCTCCAAGATTCCCGAATGGTTCACAAAGCCGGAGAATCTGGCACTGGTTGCAGCCATCATCCTTGGTATCATTGTATGGAGCATCATTCACGGCGCATTTATCCGTCCGTTTATCCTGGTCGGTGTTCTTCGGAACTTCATGCAGGCAGGTCTTGCAAACCTTCCGACGGAAGCAGATATGGCAGACCTGGCAAAGAAGTCCAGCAAGTTTGCAAAATATCAGGAAAAAGGCGACTTTTAACGGAGCAGCATGACGATCACTACATATCCGGTAACGGTATCCGGAAATCATTTGCAGGAGAAATCGGTGCAGCGGCGGCTCGTCAGGTACGGGCTGACGGATGACGGCATCGATTTCTCCGGGCAGGTGACGAAAGGAAATTACAGGAAAATACGAAAATACTGTGAGAAGAACGATCTGATCGTTCGTCTTACAAATGCTCTCGGGCGAAGGCGTGCGGATTACCGAAGACGTTTTTTCCGGAGCCATAAGCCAGATATCGGGAAAAGATATATCTGTGTCTATTGCGGCAAATGGTTAAAACGGGAGAAAGTTTCGGTGGACCATCTCTACCCTGTAGGACAGGCGTCCCGGGATGTCCGGCTTCAAAAAAAGCTGTCAAGGCAAGGAATCCGGAACATTAATGACCCGAAAAATCTGGTGGCGGCGTGCCAATCCTGCAATGCAAGGAAAGCAAATCAGATGGGCCTCTGGATCCTTCGGGGAAAGCTCGGGCGACATCCGGGTTTCTGGCTTCTTCTGTATCTGGCCGGACTCGCTGCCATAGCAGGGGCCGGCTCATATCTTTATACGATGTTTTTGATCTGAAATCGTTTTATCAACACTCCAGGAGGAAATCTTCATGCCTACAAATCAGACACCTCATACCCCCGGTACCGGCTCAGACTACGCAAGACGGATGCGTACCGAGAAGGCTAAGGGAACGGCAAGACAGGAACCCAGCATCGGAGCCCTGATCGCAAAGATCGCCATCGGGCTTCTGTTTATCGTTGTATGCTGTACGACCATGCCGAGTGAGGGTACATCCCGGATAGCATATATTCTGGTGGGTATTGTCATCGGCGTTGCATTCATCGCCTGGGGCATCCTGGGATACCGGCAGCAGAAAAAACGGATCGAAGATGCAAAGTTGGAAGTGATCCTTTCCGAGCCGCTTCAGTCTTACGGAAATCAGGAACTCAATGATCTTGCTGCAAAATACGATGATCCGGCTTCCGGAAGCGGACAGAATTCCGGAAAATGAACATCGATCTCACTGAGACGGGATCGAATCACAGGAGACAGGATTACATCAGAGGAGGATCTTTAATTTGGATCATAATTCAGCTCAAAACAGTCAGCAGAAAACGGATCAGTATTCCAATGAGCACAGGCCGATTCTTGCGATCTGCTATGATTTCGATAAGACCCTGTCCCCTGAGGATATGCAGGCTCAGGGCTATATCCAGTCCATCGGCTACACGGTCCCCCAGTTCTGGGAAGAATGCAACAAGCTGGGATCTGCCAATGAGATGGATCCGAATCTCGCCTATATGTACGAGATGATCGCAAAGGCAAGGGGCAAGGTCCTTTTTACCCGGGAAACCCTTCGGGAAAACGGATCAAAAGTGAAACTTTTCCCCGGCGTGGCCACATGGTTTGACCGGATCAATGAATACGGCAAAAAGCAGGGACTGACTGTGGAGCACTATATCATTTCTTCCGGTCTGAAGGAAATGATCGAGGGAACGGAGATCGCGGAGAAGTTTACGAAGATCTACGCAAGTTCCTTCCTGTATGATGACGCAGGGGTTGCGGTATGGCCGGCCCAGGCAGTCAATTTTACAAATAAGACCCAGTTTCTGTTCCGTATCGAAAAAGGAGCACTGGATGTGAACGACAATGCCGTGAACAATTATTATCAGCCGCAGGATCTTCGGATCCCTTTCCGAAACATGGTCTATATCGGAGACAGTGATACGGATATCCCCTGCATGAAACTGGTGAATATCAACGGCGGACACTCCATCGGTGTTTACAACAACGAAACAAAAGATAAGCGGAAGGTTTTCCGAATGCTGTCCGAAAACCGGATCCGTTATATTGCACCTGCTGACTATACGGACGGTTCCCAGCTGGAAACCCTGGTAAAGCAGATCATTGACCGTACCGTGGCAAATGAAGTTCTGCAGCGATACCATTATGACTGCGTGGAAGAGAAAAACTTTGCACCGAATACATGACAGATATGGAAATGACGAGCGAATTGCAGGATCTGATCTGCAGGATCGACGATCCCTTTAGCAAAGAGCATTATGAGAAATGCAGAAAACACTGGGACACCCTGGCAAAACCGCTGGACGGACTGGGGGATTTTGAAGAGCTGGTGGCCCGGATCGGCGGGATCCGGCATACGGCACTTCCTTCCGTCCGAAACCGAAAGCTCCTGCTTTTTCTTTCGGATAATGGGGTAGTGGAAGAGGGCGTATCCCAATGCGGCCCGGAAGTGACCCACAGTGTGGCGGAGGCCATGAGCCGACGACGTTCCACGGCGTGTGTTATGGCAGAAAAAGCAGGAATTGACGTATATCCTGTGGATATCGGTATGATCGGAGCAAAACTTCCCGGAATAACGGATCACAGGATCCGCGAGGGAACCCGGAATCTTGCTTTTGAACCGGCCATGAATGCAGAGGAACTGTCTGCCGCGATCCTGACCGGGGCGAGGGCAGTGGAAACGCTCTGCAAAGACGGAATGGAACTGCTCCTCCTCGGAGAGATGGGGATCGGCAACACTACGACGGCAACCGCTGTCAGCTGCGGGATCCTGGGACTGGATCCGGAAGAGGTCCCGGGTCGGGGTGCCGGGCTTTCAAATGAAAAGTTAAAACATAAATGCAGCGTGATCCGGGAGGCTTTAAAGCGTTATGACATGTGCGGAAAACGCCTGGATCATGCCGGGGCGGAACCGCCTGTAAACGAAGCGGCCAGGACTGTGCAGGAAGGAGTATTGAGAATACTCATCTGCGTCGGAGGGTATGATATCGCCGGGATGACCGGGGCGCTCCTTATGGCAGCGGTGCGGCGTATTCCTGTGGTTCTGGACGGACTCATCACCCTGTCTGCGGCGCTGGCAGCTACCTTGCTCTGTCCAAAGGTTCGTGAGATCCTTATTCCGTCCCACTTTCCCAGGGAGCCCATGGGACGTCGCATTCTGGAAGAACTTAAACTGCACGCGGTGATCGACGGAAATCTGGCACTGGGGGAAGGAACAGGGGCGATCCTGCTTATTCCCATGCTGGATGTATGTCTGGAATATTATAATAACGGAACCTGTTTTGACTGCCTCGGGATCGAGGCATATCAACGTTTTGAGGAGGAAATGCCGTGAGCGGATGGACGATCGTAATACTCATTGCAGGCGGAATCCTTATCATCATGCTGGTCGGATTTGTGTATGCTTTGGGGATCGCAAGAAAAGACGGGCAGGCATCTGATGAGGATGAAACAAAGATTTCCTTTGCCGCGCAGCATGCCGCAAAAGAGCTTGTCAGCCTGAATGCCCAAAACCGTTCTCTGCTCTGTCGTGTATCACGCGGTATGACGGGGATCCGGGTAGAGATCTCATCTTCGGGTAATCCTCCGGTAAACTATGACCGTGAGGTGCAGCTTGGAACCAAATCCGAGGATGAACAACGCCGGCTCTGCGGGCAGATGGCTCAGTCCATAGCGTATTTTACCAACAATCAGTTTATCCCCATGCAGGAATACAGTGATTCGTACCGTCTGGAGAAGAATCTTTACTACGTACCGCCGCAGACACCGACACCGGGAGGAATTGTATGAGATATCCGAAACCACTGTCCGATGGCGGGACCATCGGCTTCATAGCCCCGTCCTTCGGTGCATCCATAGAACCCTACACATCCGCTTTTGCAAATGCGCTGGAACATTTTCATTCCATGGGATACAGAACTAAGCTCGGACCCAACTGCTATGCCGCTGACGGTATCGGGATCAGTACCCGTCCGGAGCGCTGCGGTACGGAACTAAATGAAATGTACGCCGATCCGGAAACAGATGCTCTGATCACCTGCGGCGGCGGAGAGCTGATGTGTGAGGTGGTTCCATATATCGACTGGGAACGGATCCGGCGGAGTGAGCCGAAATGGTATCTCGGGTATTCCGATAATACGAACTTTACATTTCTGTCTCCGGTCCTTGCGGATACGGCAGCGGTCTACGGCCCCTGTGCACCGAGCTTCGGAATGGAGCCGATGAATGAGTCGCATCTGGATACGCTGGCGATTTTGAAGGGCGAAACGTCCGTGCACAATTATCCGAAATGGGAAAAGGAGAGTCTGAAGGATGAGGAGCATCCGACCGTTCCCTATAATCTGACAGAGGATTACCGGCAGCGGATCTTTGCTCCGGAGCTTCCGATTCAAAAGACCGGGGATCCGGCAGTCCCCATTGCCATGAATGAGACCTGTGCGGTGCAGCTGGAAGGCCGTCTGATCGGCGGATGTACGGATATCCTGGCCGTTCTGTGCGGAACCAGGTTTGATAAGGTCTCGGAATTTCTCGAACGCTACAAAAAGGACGGATTTCTCTGGTTCCTGGAATGCTGCGATCTGAATCCCATGAGCGTCCGCCGCGCATTCTTCCAGATGAAGGAGGCCGGATGGTTCCGTTATGCCAGAGGCTTCCTGATCGGCAGATCCCTGCATTTCGGCGAAGAGATGATGGGACTGGACATGTATACGTCTATCACCGGCTGCATCGGCGAGCTGGGGGTACCGATCCTGATGGATCTGGATTTCGGACACCTGCCGCCGCAGATGCCGCTGATCAGCGGTGCATATGCAAAGGTACGTGCGGAGGATAACCGACTGGAGATACAGCATATACTTAAATAACAGGGGGTTAGTATGGGTTTATTTGACAAACTGAAAGACGCGATGGAGAAGAAGGAGTGTGTCTTCTGCGGCAAGGAGATCGGCATGCTCGGAAAGAAGAAGCTGGAAGACGGCGTAATGTGCAAGGACTGCGTATCGCTGCTTTCTCCATGGTTTACGGACCGTAAGAACAGCACCGTGGCTGAGATCGATCAGCAGCTGGCTTACCGTGAGGAAAACCGTAAGAATCTGGAGAGCTTTAACGGCACGGCGCAGTACGGAGAGGACGCGGAGATCTTCATCGTGGATGAACCAAACCGTCGTTTTATCGTGCTTCCCAGAAAGAGCACAGACGTTGGAAAGTACAATCCGGATATTCTGTCCTTCGATGATATTACGGAAATGAAACTGGACATGAGCTATCATTCCACCGAGGAGAAACGCAGAAATTCCGACGGACAGCAGGTGTCCTATGTGCCGCCGCATTTTGAGCACAGCTTTGATTTTTATATCAATATCGAAACACGTCATCCTTATGCACATAAGCACCGTGCACATCTGAATGGCAGGACACTGAAGGTCCACACACTTGGCCCGAAGATGCAGCGCAGCTACAGTCTGGATGCACTGGAAGATCTTCGCCGTTTCCTGGATTATTATCCGCCCCGTACCCAGCATGATCAGTATGTGGCAGAACGGGAGATGGAAGACTGCTACTATTTTGCAGATATGGGCGATGCCATCTGCAGAGCGATCATGCGTGGCTAGGAATCTTCGGCGACGATCGGGGTATATCGAATGGCTTATGTTGAATTTCAAAACGTACAAAAGATCTATAAGAGCGGAGAAGTTTCAGTCTCCGCTCTTTCAGGTGCGACCTTTTCCATCGAAAAGGGAGAATTCTGTGTGATCGTCGGGGCTTCCGGCGCAGGTAAAACCACGATCCTGAACATTCTTGGCGGAATGGATACGCTGACAAGCGGCCGCGTTCTGATCGACGGAGAAGAGATCTCCGCATATGACAAGCGGCATCTTACCACATACCGCAGACTGGACGTGGGATTCGTATTTCAGTTCTATAATCTGGTACAGAATCTGACTGCTCTCGAAAATGTAGAACTGGCGGTTCAGATCTGCAAGAATCCGCTTCCGCCGGCTGATGTCCTGAAAGAGGTGGGACTGGAAGACCGGATGAAGAATTTTCCGTCCCAGCTCTCCGGCGGAGAGCAGCAGCGAGTGGCCATCGCCCGGGCTCTGGCAAAGAACCCGAAGCTTCTGCTTTGTGACGAACCAACGGGCGCGCTGGATTATGTAACGGGAAAATCCGTACTGAAGCTATTGCAGGACACCTGTCGCAACACGGGGACAACCGTCATTGTCATCACCCATAACTCCGCACTGACGGCCATGGCTGACCGGATCATCCGCGTAAAAAGTGGAAAGATCCTGGAGGAAAAGCTGAATCCAAACCGGGTGGATATCGATGAAATCGAATGGTAACAAAAAAGCCCTACACAGATCCACGTTCCGTGAGATCCGTGGATCCTTCGGCCGCTTCTTTGCGATCTTTGCGATCATAGCGCTGGGAGTCGGCTTTTTTTCGGGTGTAAGGATCACGACACCGGCTATGGTCCATACCTTCGATCTGTTCTTTGAAGAGAAGAATTTATATGACTACAAACTGATGTCCACCATCGGCTGGGAAACCGAGGACGTGGAATACATACGAAAGAAGGAGGGAGTTCAATGCGCTGAAGGATCAAAGCAGTATGATGTGATCTGTCTGGACAGAGAAGGTGCTGACAAAGTATATAAAGCGCATTCACTTACGAAGGAGATCAATCAGCTGGAGCTGAGGGAAGGGCGCTTCCCGGAAACCGCCGAAGAGGTACTGCTGGATAATCGAAACCGGGGAGATCTGAAACTCGGGAATCAGCTGGTCTTCTCCGAAAACTGTCCGAAGGAGAACGCCGATCATTTCCGCAGTAAGAGCTATACCATAGTGGGCTTTGCGGACTCTTCGCTCTATATCAATTTCGAGCGGGGAACCACTTCCCTCGGAAACGGCCTTGTTTCCGGCTTCCTGTATCTGACGGAGGACGCCTTCCGTGAAGACATCTATACTGAGATCTACGTGGATATGGATGTGCCCGGTGGCATCTATACAGAGGAATACGACGAAGCCATGGATCTGCTGCGTCCTGCCTGGGAGAAGATCGCAGAAAAGGCCGGCGAGAGGCGTTTGAAACGCATCGTAAATGATCCGCAGAACCTTCTGATGGTTCTCTGGGGATATATCTCCGGATCAGAGGATATGTCCGTGGATACGTTCCTGATGGAGCGAAATACGAACATCGGCTATGTCTGTTTTCAGAGCGATTCACAGATCGTGGAGCAGGTAGCAAGGATCTTTCCGATCTTTTTTATTCTTGTGGCTGCGCTGGTCTGTATGACCACCATGACACGAATGGTAGAAGAGCAGCGGGGACAGATTGGGATCCTGAAAGCGCTGGGGTATTCGGACGGTGACATCCTGATGAAATACATTTCCTATTCCGGAAGTGCTTCGATCCTCGGGTGTATCATCGGCTACGGCGTCGGGATCATCCTGTTCCCTTCGGTGATCTATATTACCTACAATCTCATGTACATCTCCCTTCCGCTGCAGTTTGTCTTTGACTGGAAACTGGCGCTGATCTCACTGATGGTTTCCGTTTTATGTTCTGTCGGAATCACCTGGCTTGCCGTTCGTGTGGAACAGAGACACGCACCGGCCATGCTCATGCGGCCGAAGGCACCGAAGCCCGGAAAAAGAGTATTTCTGGAACGGATCCCTGCAATATGGAACCGCCTCAAATTCCTTCATAAGGTTTCCGTACGAAATATCTTCCGGTATAAGGGTCGGTTTTTCATGATGGTCCTCGGGATCAGCGGCTGTACGGCGTTGCTTCTGACCGGTTTCGGACTGAAGGATTCCATCCGGGATTTTGCAAGGATGCAGTTTGAAGAGATCCAGACCTCGGATCTGGAACTGAACTTTAAAAACGGTGACGGAAAGAAGGCTCCTGCGGAACTGGAATCGTTATTGGACAAAGAGACAGAGGATTACATTCTGACCTACAACGCCAGCTGGGATCTGATCCATGAAAAGACAGTAAAAAGTGTAAGCCTGATCGTGCCGGATCAAAGCAGGGATTTCACAAAATTCTTCCGTCTGATGACCACGGACGGAGAGATTCTGTCCGTTCCGAAAAAGGGCGAAACACTGATCTCCGTTGCGCTGGCAGAGCGATATAAGCTGAAGGTGGGAGACACCGTCACACTGCGGAGTGAAGACTTAAAAGAAGTCAGCGTCACCATCACCGGCGTGATCCGGAACCATATCTACAATTATGTGATCGCATCTCCGGAGGATATCCCCAGGGACGTGAACACTGCCTATGTCCGTTATGCAGAGGGAACGGATATCAATCAGGCGCAGACGACACTTGCCGAGTGCGGCTCTGTCACGTACGTTGATGTCTACGGCATCCGCAAAGAACGGTTTACGAATATGATGTCCAGTCTGGATTACATCGTGCTCGTTGTGATCCTAAGTGCCGCCGGTCTGGCATTCGTTGTACTCTACAACCTGACGAATATCAATATCACCGAACGGATCCGGGAGATCGCGACCATCAAGGTCCTTGGTTTTTATCCAAATGAAACCGCCCAGTACGTCTTCCGGGAGAACATCGTTCTTACCTTCTTCGGCATGCTGGCGGGACTGGGACTTGGAATCCTGCTGCATCGATTTGTCATGACACAGATCATTGTGGATATGGTATACTTTAATATACAGATCCTGCCCATGAGTTTTCTGTACAGCTTTGCGCTGACCCTGATCTTCACTGTATTGGTGAACCTGTTCATGCGCAGAAAACTGGAGCGGATCAATATGGCAGAATCCCTGAAGTCAGTTGAGTAATATTTGTGAATATGGAACAGGAGGTTCATATGACACCACACATTGAAGCAAAAAACGGCGATTTCGCCAAAACCGTTCTAATGCCCGGAGATCCGAAACGCTCTGCCTTTATTGCAGAGACCTATCTGGAAGAACCACGACTGGTGAACAATCTGCGAGGGGTGCAGGGCTATACCGGAACCTACAAGGGAGTACCTGTATCCGTTATGGCCAGCGGCATGGGGATCCCGTCCATTTCCATCTATGCACATGAGCTTTATACGCTCTACGGGGTGGAAAATATCATCCGCATCGGTTCCGCGGGGGCACTTAAAGAAGAGCTGCAGCTCGGAAGCGTGGTGGCCGGTATGTCCGCCTGCACGGATTCCAACGTGACCTCCCAGCTGGAACTGGGTGCGTATTATGCTCCGACCGCAGATTATACACTTCTGGAAACGGCAGTGCAGCAGGCGAGAGCGCTGGGCGTCACCATGCCTGTAGGCCCCATCTACTCCAGTGATGTCTTCTATGATGCCGCAAACCGTGCGCAGCGTATGGCAAAGCTGGGGGTTCTGGCAGTCGAGATGGAAGCGGCAGGGCTGTATGTTGCAGCGGCGCAGGCGGGAAAGAGAGCACTGGCGATCTGTTCGATCTCTGATAACGTGATCACCGGAGAAGCCATGAACGGAAAGGACCGCGAGACCACCTTCCATGACATGATCACCATCGCACTGGAAACTGCAAGATCAATGGAAATGCGTCCGCAGTATAAAAAAATACGCACCTTGGCACGAAGGTCATCTTGAAAACAGGCAAAAAGAATGGTACAATCATTCATGTGATCGGGATCATCCCGAGAATAGAAAGGAGAAGGTTTCTTATGGCAATGACATTTAAGGTTGCAAAGGCATTTTTTGATGCTCAGGGGTTAAAAAATCAGGTTATTAAAGAGGATTCCGTCCTCAGAGTCGGCTTTAATGCAGACAACAAGGACCAGATCGAAGTTATCGTCATTTTTGATGAAAACGACCGTACGGTCGCTCTTCGCAGTTTTCATTACGTAAAGTACCCGGACGGAAAGCTGGATGCCATGTATCGTGTATGCTCTCAGCTGAACAACAGTTTCCGCTGGGTTAAGTTCTATGTTAACGAAGAAGACAACTCCATCACCATGGCGGATGATGCAGTGGTTCAGATTGAATCCTGCGGAGAAGAAATCAGCGAACTCGTGTTACGTATGGTTTCCATCGGAGATGACGCTTATCCGAAGTTTATGCAGGCAATCTACGCAAGCTGACAAAAAAACAACCGACAATCTGTAACGATCAGATAGTACAGAAACATCATGCAGGGTTTGGATCCCTCCGGAACCAAACCCTCCTTTTTTAAATAAAAAATCGTTTTGATCATATATCATATACATAAAGCAGGAGATAACTTATGAGTAACAGTGCAGTTTTAAATCAGATCATAAAAATGGGTCTGGGAACGCCGATCGGTCTGATCGGTGGTTTTGCCAAGTTGATTTCCATGGATCAGGGAGTGCTTGACACTCTTTTTTCTTCAGAAGAAGAGAAGGCGGACCTGCAGGCAATTCATACCATCATGGAAGAATATGAAATTGATGTAAATCTGTTAAAGCAGGGAGCACCTTTACTCAGCCTGATGAGCACCGAACAGGATAAAAAAGAACTGGAAAAATATCTTGCAGGCATAGAGTCATCAGGGAAATCCGTGATCGCGGCCGATGTGCTGAAGGATCTGCTCACCTGGAATATCCCGGAGCTGGAACTTGTCAAGAAGGGCCATAATATGTCTCATATTCTGGATTATTCGGACAAGAATAAAGATAAATCTATGGAAAAGCGTAAGCAGGAAAAGCCCGCGAAAGAAGCGCCTGCTGCAAAAACGCCTGCAAAGAATGCAGAAAAGAAAAATGAACCGGCTGAAAAGCAGACTGCTTCCGAAAAAACCGAAGAAGCATCGGATACTTCTGCCGATCAGACACAGGAGACAGAAGAAGCATCTACTGATCTCAGTATGCTGATCAAGCGCGTAAAACGGCTGACCGAGTGTCTGAAACTCCAGATCAAAGGACAGAACGAAGCCATTCGTCTCTTCGCAGAAGGTTATTTCCAAAGTGAGGTCTTTAAAGAAGAGGATCGGAAAGGACCGAGTGCTACGTTCCTTTTTGCAGGCCCTCCGGGTGTCGGAAAAACATTCCTTGCGGAAACGGCAGCTGCAAATCTGAATATGGCACATCTTCGACTTGACATGAGTGAATTTGCATCCCATGATTCTGTGAAGCGACTGGTGGGAACGGAGAAGCATTTTGCCGGTTCTGCGCCCGGCGTTCTTACTTCCTTTGTCAAGGAGAATCCGCGTTCCATCATCCTGTTGGATGAGATCGAAAAAGCGGAAGAGGATGTTATCTATCAGTTTCTTCAGGTTATGGATGGCGGAGTCCTTACGGACGCCATGACCAAAGAGCAGATCGATTTCAAAAACACGATCCTGATCTTTACCACGAATGTCGGTAAGTCTCTCTACGAATCCAGAGATCGTATCAACCTGTCCGGGATTCCGCGGGCCGTTGTGATCAAGGCCTTGGAAGAAGAGAAGAATGAATACGGAAAGAACCGTTTTCCTGCGGCGATCTGTTCTCGTTTCGCTGCCGGAAATGTGATCATGTTCAATCATCTGGAGACACATATTCTTCAGGAGATCACCAGCGGAAAGTTCACCGAAGCTGCCGATCACATCCGTTCATTGTATGATATCAACACAAAATATGACTCCAGACTTGCGGCAATGTTCCTGTATACCCAAAGTGTCAATCTGGATGCGCGTAATATCTCTGCACAGAGTACGATCCTGGTCAAGAACGAGCTTTACGAGTTCGGGAGAAATCTGGAAGATGTTCATCGAACGGTGACCGACCTGAAGAAGCTGGTTTTTACCATTGAACTGCCGGAGGATAATCCGGAGATCCAGCAACTGTTCCATAACGAAGAACAGTCCAGCATCCTTCTGTTCGGAGATAAAAATACCTATGAGGGCGTCCCCTTCAGTGAGAAATGCAATGTAAAGATCACCGATTCCATTCAGGAAATGCTGGAAACCATCGGGGATAAGGACATTTCCTTTGTAGTTATCGATCTGAACTTCGGTCTGGAAGTGCAGCATCAATATCTCAGCATGGACGACTGGGATTCTGTCGGTATCCAGGCATTTAACGAACTCAGAGAAAAGCTTCCGCAGATCCCGGTCTATATCCTACAGAACAGTAATCTGCGTACGGAAGACGCAAACACATTTACTTCCCGGGGCGCCCGGGGCTTCCTGGATATCTGTGATAAGACGGCATTCGCGAATTCGATCGCTGAGATCTGTAATCAGAGTTATATGCAGAAAAAGGTATATGAACTGTCTGACCGCGGCAGGATACTGAGCTATAATACCGCACAAAGGATCCTGGATGACGGACAGACCGCAGAGATCAAATTCTACGATTTCAAGACACGTCTTGCTACCAGCGGTGAAGAAAACCAGATGATGATCGGTGATAACAACCGACCCAAGGAGCGGTTTGAAGACGTGATCGGTGCTGAAAGCGCCAAGAAGGAGATGGAATACTTCGTAAAGTTCCTGAAGAACCCGAAGAAGTATATGGCGAACGGCAGTAAACCGCCGAAGGGGATCCTGCTTTACGGGCCTCCGGGTACCGGTAAGACCATGCTGGCGCGTGCCATGGCAGGAGAAAGCGACGTTCCTTTCTTTGCAGCAAGTGCGACCGGATTCATGGATCGTTATTTCGGTGAGAGTGAGCGGAAGATCCGTCAGCTCTTTGCGACAGCACGTAAGTTTGCTCCGAGTATCGTATTTATCGATGAGATCGATGCCATCGGAAAGGAACGTACGGGAAGTGAGCATACGCATATCACGGAAGAGATGCTGAATGCCCTGCTGATCGAAATGGACGGTTTCAATAAGAATCCGGCAAAACCGGTATTTGTTGTAGCTGCAACAAATTTTGATCTGGACGGTTCCGTATCCGGAAAAGAGCGTTCCCTGGATCCGGCACTTCTCAGACGTTTTGATAACCGTGTATATGTGGATCTTCCGAAGGAAAATGAACGTCTGAAATACATGCAGATCCAATTGCAGAAGATCAAAGAACATGCCGTTACGGATAATGCATTACAGAGTATTGCCACAAGAACCACCGGGGAGAGTCTGTCGATCCTGAAGGATGTTCTGGATCTTGCTCTTCGAAATGCGACCAGAGAAGAAAAGGTATTAGATGATACGATCCTTTTGAAGGCACTGGATGAATATCTGTATGGAGAAGAGCGTGAAAATAAGGAGGACTATTACAAATCCGTCTCCATTCATGAATCCGGTCATGCCTATATCTATACGCTTGGAGGATGGAAGCCCAGCTTTGTAACGATCATTTCCAGAGGAAATTTCGGCGGTTATATGCAGCATGAAAACTCGGAAGATACGCCGTCCTATACGAAGGAACAGCTGCTTTGGAGGATCCGGACCGCACTTGCAGGCCGTGCGGCTGAAATGGAGTTCTTCGGTGAAACGGAAGGAACGAATACCGGTATCTCATCGGATATTCAGAACGCGACCAACATTGCGATGAATATGGTATGTCGTTATGCGATGGCTGAGGATCATCTGATCAGTCTGCCTCCGGAACAGATTCTGAAGACAGCAAGAGGCGAAAAACTGCTTGATACGGTCGAACAGATCCTTCAGGAGCAAATGATCGAAACCCGAAAACTGGTTCACGAAGGCAGGGACAAGATCCAGGCACTGGCCGAGTTCCTGCAGCGTCAGAATCAGGCTACGGAAGCAGAGAT
>JAILAR010000189.1 GCA_024681515.1 Eubacterium sp.
TTCATACCGGAGATCATTTGCCTTACACCCGGTTTTCAGTCTCTCGCACTTCACACTGATGCCCGCTCAGATTTTTTGTGTCTTACTCTCAAGTACGCACTCACGCATCATGGTGGATGAGTTTGTAGCCAAGTCCCCGGATCGTTACGATCTCATAATCCGGAAGATCACGGAATCGTTCCCGGAGACGGTTGATATGCACATCCACGGTCCGGACATCACTGGGGGAATCCGTGCCCCAGATCTCATCCATCAGCTGCTGCCGGGTAAAGGTCTTGCCCGGAGAATTCAGGAGCTTATAAAGCAGCATGAATTCCTTCTGCGGAAGCACCTGTGATTCTTCTCCCACCGTGATGGTCATGGAATCCAGTTCCATGGTCAGCGGCCCGAAGGTCTGCCGGCGTTCATTCTGCATCCGGCTTCGGCGGATCAGCGCCTGAACCCGGAGCACCAGTTCATTCATATTCACCGGCTTTACCATGTAGTCATCGGTTCCGAGGGAAAATCCCTTCCGCATGTCATCAAAGCCTTCCTTTGCGGTAATAAGCAGGATCGGCGTCTTCTGACCTGCGTCACGAAGTGCCGTGATCAGCTGGTATCCGTCCATGTTCGGCATCATGATATCCGAAATGATAAGATCCACATATTCCCGGTTCAGATACTCCAGTGCCTTCGCACCGTCCTCCACCGGGATCACTTCATAGCCTTCTTTTCGGAGCACTGTCTGAAATATCTTCAGAAGATCCGCGTCATCTTCCGCGATCAGGATTTTTTCCATGATATCTACCTCTCGCTACGGTCTGTATGTGTATTTCTCACGAATCCACACACAATTCCGTTGCCAATCAATACCCCGCACCAAAAGTGCTTATTCAACACTTCGCACCAGGTGCTCCGTTACAAATACCTCTATATCATTCTACTTTGTGCAGTTTCGGACAGATCTCCCTGGAATCCAGCCAGATGGTAAACGGGCCGTCATTCAGAAGATCACATTTCATCTCTGCTCCGAAAATGCCTGTCTGTACGGCATATCCCTGTTCTCTGCACTGATCGCAGATATACCGGTACATGGGCTCCGACATCTCCGGCCGTCCCGCATGCACATAGGACGGGCGGTTTCCGCGGCTGGCATCCGCACAAAGCGTAAACTGGGAGATCAGGAGAAGCTCGCCTCCTACATCCGCGAGTGCCAGATTGCTTTTTCCGTTTTCGTCCTCGAAGATCCGGAGTCCCAGCAGTTTGCTGATCATTTTATCGGCAATCTCTTTCGTATCCACATCCTCCACACCGATCAGAACAAAGAAACCGAGACCGATCCGTCCGGTTTCATTTCCGTCGATGGTTACGGATGCACGCGTTACACGTTGAACCAGAAAACGCACTGTTTCTTCCTCTTTTCCACATTCTTCCACACCCATAAACAGGATTTTACGTCTGTCTGGGCATACTCCTACATAGTTTACCTAATTCCCTCCCATAACGCAAGCGATTTTGAAATGGATTTGTCAACGTTCATCGATTCCAAAGCCCCTGAACAGGAACATTGATTTTCAGTCCCATCCATGCTAACATGAATCTTCCGGATAACCGATTTCCAAAGAACCGGATACGCAAATCTGCGAACTATTTCCGGAATCTTACACATGATCGTTCTGAAAAGTCATCCGGCGATTCAGGTTACGTGATCATACTACGCACTCAAGCTCAAACGCGAAGATTGACAGGAGCTACAAAAACATGAATGATACAAAGAAAAAAAATCCCGGCCACTGTGCTCTCCTCTTTCTGGCTGCGGTGATCTGGGGGGCTGCCTTCGTGGCGCAGTCCGCAGGCATGGAGAAGGTGGGGCCATTTACCTTCAGTACCATTCGGTTCTTCCTCGGGTCTTTGGTACTGATCCCGGTGCTTACCTTTCGGATGAAACGTCGGGTGGTCAGTGATATAGCAGGGGATGCAACGGTAACCCTGAATGGAACTGACAGCAATCAGAGTTTTCGAAAGAACCTCCGCACCACCGGCAAAGCCGGTCTGGTTTGTGGCTGTATCCTTGCAGTGGCAGCCAACCTCCAGCAGATTGCCATGCTGGATGCACCTGCCGGAAAAGCAGGATTTCTTACCGCTCTGTACATCGTACTGGTTCCCATCGTTGGGATCTTCATGAAAAAGAAAACCTCCGTCTTGACGTGGTGCGGAGTGTTTCTTGCGGTAATAGGATTATATTTTCTGTGTATCGGATGGGGCGGGGAATTCCTTTTCCAGGCCTCTGATCTTCTGCTCCTCGGATGCGCACTGGTCTTCTCCTTCCACATCATTGCAGTCGATCATTTCAACGAAAAGGGAGCCGACGGCATCGGTCTCTCCTGCGTGCAGTTCTTCACAGCCGGGGTCCTCAGCCTGCCCGGAATGCTGCTTTTGGATTCCAATGTGTTCCATAAAGCCGTATCTTTTACCGCTATCTGGGACGCTAAATGGCCGATCCTTTATGCAGGCGTCCTCTCCTGCGGCGTGGCCTACACTCTGCAGGTCATCGGGCAGAAGGATGTTCATCCGACCCTTGCTTCCATGATCATGAGTCTGGAATCTGTCACCTCCGTTATCGCAGGATTCCTGATCCTGTCCCAGAAGCTGACCTCCGACGAGCTCATCGGATGTGGGCTGATGTTCGCAGCCATCGTGCTGGCGCAGATTCCGGTAAGATCGAAATCGGAATCGTAAAACCATTTCTTTTAGAAAAAGAAGAACTGACCACTTTTCAATAGGTGATCAGTTCTTTCATCTTTTATTTTTTTGTCGTCATCTAAATGGCATTGGGAAATCTCCCGCACTTTTACAGTTCTGTCATTCTGCAAGATAGCCATTTTCATCGAAGGTATATGACACGCCGTTGATCTTCACGGTTTCATCCTTCGGATACCAGCCGCGCTCGTCCTCGTACCACCAACCTTTACTGTTCCGTCTCCATCTTCCTTTCGGTTGATACTTCCATGCACCGCTTGCAGACAGCCAGTAGCCGTTGATCCATTCATTCGAAGCCATGGATCCATCCTTTTGGAAATAATACCAGGTACCGTCTATCTCATGCCAGCCTCTGTACATCTTTCCAAAACTACCATCCCAAGAAGTTTTCGGCTCGAAATAATACCAGTTTGAAATTCCATTATAGGATAGATTCTGCCAACCGGTCTGCATAACTCCGTTCGAATCAGAGTAACGCCAATGTCCGTCAAGCAAAAACCATCCCCGAGCCAGATTTCCGTTTTTCAGAATATAATATGGTTCCCCAAAGCAAAAAGTCAATCCTCTGATTTTCTCTCCATATATATCGGTATCCACAACAGTAACCTCAAATTCATCGACAAGTTCTCCGTCAATGAATGCTCTGATTATCATTTGTCCGGTCATTTCAAATGGCGTTATAAAAACTGCATTTCCATTTTTATCTACACTATATGGTTCAACAAGCGTGCCATCCGGCAAGATTGCATCCCATTCGACATCATTGATTTTTCTTGCATACTCACTATAATAAATGTCCGGATCTTTCAGATTCACATCATCCGAATCAGCTTCAACCTCTGCAAGTGAAAAAAAGCATTCGTGTCCGATACCGATTATAGCAATCCCATAATCAGCATAACTATTGAGATCAACACCACTCGAAAGCGAAAAAGCCGGCATATAGATCCCATATTTTTTATACTCCCGAAGATCCCGCGCAAAAGACGGAAAATCAAACAAAATCAGAACAAACACAAGTAATACACCGACTATTCGTTTCCCCATAATTCTGCCTCCATCAATTCATTCTTGCAAAAATCGTAAAATTACTATCAGACGAAGCTACAACAACATGTTGAACAACATTTTCAAGATTTACATAGCTTGGCACTCCATCTGTCAAATGATTTTCTGAATAATCAGACAATTCGGTCAACGTTACTATTGAGTTATTATTAGCATCCGCATGCATCTGCTCAGACATATCATTATGAATATCCCAACCGCCACCCAGTGTCCAACAGCGAGTTGCAAATTGAATTATATCCACTGCATTATCGTACCAATAATTATAACCAAAACTCTGTTCAGATAATTGGGACGAGCAAAGAACAATATATTTATCATCAACTAATTCACCGGAACGTGTTTTATCAATAAAAGCTTCCAAAAATACATCTTCCGGTCCGGATTCTCCTCTATTGATTATATTCCCGGCATAACAAGCATTTATAAAAAGAACAATTTTTCCTTTTATTAATTTAAGTTTATCCTTTAACATTTGTCCCGTAAAGTTCACATCACTGCAGAACCGTAAAGCACCATTAGTTGAACCATGACAGGATAAGCACAAATATAAAATATCACCATCTTTCGAAGTAGACCTCACATCATCAAGCATAGAACAGAATTCATTATAGGTAGGTGCCGAGGCCGTTTCAATTCTATCGCCAAACGTACTGCCATCAGCAAATGACATATTATTTAAAGAATGTTCCCACGCATCTAATTCCATTGAATTAGGTGTTCTAATATTTGCCACTACAATTGCCCTTCTGGTAGTTTCCTGAAGTTGCCCTAGATTTGAGTCAGCTTCGCTGAAATAATATGAATATCCGGAAACGGTTTTCCACCCGGTCATCATCGCCCCATTCGGTCTGAAAAAATACCACTTGTTTTGGATCTGTTTCCATCCGGTTACCATTGCTCCGTCACTCGGCCTGAAAAAATACCAATACTCATTCACCTGATACCAACCGGTTACCATTACACCGTTCGATTTCAGATAATACCTGTGGCCATTATTATTCAGCCATCCGGTACGCATGATACCGTTGCCACCAAAAAAATACCAGTTCGACACCCCGTTATATGAAATATACTTCCAACCGGTAGCCATTATACCATGTTCGTTAAAGTAATACCAGTTCGTACTTGAATTAACAGTGATTTGCTTCCAGCCTATAACCATTTGTCCCTGACCGGAAGTTCCCTCATTTAAATAATAAACACAACCGTTTTGCTCCAACCAACCTGTGAGCATATAACCATTCGAATCAAAGTAATACCAGTATCCACTGATTTCCACCCATTGATTCGTCGCATAAGTCTCATCATCAAACAAATACTTCCATAATCCATTTCCACAGTTCACCCAATGTCCACCGATTCTTAAAGCTTCAACTCTGGCAGCATCAATTACATGATATATACCTAAATCCTCAAAGTAGGCATAATCAACAGGAACCTCCGAGCCATCCCTATCCACCCGGCTGGCATTATCATCCGTTTTTCCACTTCCCTTTGCATAAGCTTTTTCTGTACTCACAAAACAAAAAGCAAACACGAACACTATAAGCATCACAGTCAACTTCTTCATAATTATCCTCCGATTTTACCGATACTTCTTATGTTTTCCGAATTCCAATAGTCCATCCGGCTCCTTCGGCTGATACCATTGTTTCTTACAACCATTCGCCGCGACCGTAGAAATCATCGCAACAAAGGCTACAATAATATGCCCATTTTTTCCTTACGAACCGTTCTAATCTTTTCATGTTTGTTATCTCCTTACTTTTTTATTTTCCCGCCTTTATTCATGAAACGGTATAAACAAAATAACAGAAACTCCTGAAGCCGAACGAAATTTGTGACAAAACGTGCATTTTGTGTGAAAAACTGCAAATAATCTGTTATTCACAAATATTTACCTCTTATCACAAATCAGATTTTTTTCGAAAAAAACTGATATGATTTATTCTGATTTATTCTATTTTCCGAATTGCAAGTTTAACAAATAAACAATGTGAAAACATCGGAAGCCGATTATCAACAGGAGATTCGATCATGAAAAAAAGCAACACATCATTTACAGATTGCCTAGTTCAGCAACTCATAAGGAGCGAATATATTCGGTCATCAGAAGAAGCCGTTGTCAGATATACCCTTGACTACATCTTTCAATCTCTTCTATACCATGCCATCCTCTTGCTGATTGGTATCCTGACCGGACATTTTCTTTTCTCCATCCTTTACATCCTCACCATGGGGTGTTTAAAATACTTCACCGGAGGAGCTCACGCACCAAACGCCCATATCTGTTCACTCTTGTCATACGGCATCTTTATTGTTACTATGTGTATGGCAGATCACCTGCTTCTAATTTCCAGTGCAGTAATTCTGGTAATCCTATGCCTGAATATCTTTATCACGCTGTTACTATCTCCTGTAGATTGCAAAAACAAGCGCTTCAGTATGGTACAGAGATATCGGCTTAAACGCAGATCTGCCATCACCCTCATAGTATTATGCATTTTCGTTAGGATATTTTTTGTCTATAACAAATACTATTGCTTAACCGTAGTACTATGTTGCCTGTCCATCAACTCTGTCAATCTGATGGTCGGCTTCCTAATTAATAAAAAGGAGTCCTCCCATGTTTCTGAACATTGCAATCTGTGACGATGATATCGAAATCAGAGAACATATTAAATCCTACATCGAGAATTACCAAATCGCATTTGATCACGACTTCCACATAGATCTTTTTGTTGATGGCGTGACATTGCTTTCCTCAGAAATCCTATCAAGATACAACATCCTCTTTTTGGATGTTGAGATGCCAATGCTCTCCGGAATCGAAACAGCGAAGGTCTTACGTGAAGAGATTGCTCCTGCTGCAAAAATCATATTCATCAGCAATTATCCGGAATATATGCAAAGCAGTTTTTCTGTCCATCCCTATCATTATCTGCAGAAACCGATCACTCGAGAAATCCTGTTTGATGTGCTAAACGGCGCCATTCGTGACATTGAAAAAGAGCACGTTTTTATCACATTCACACTCCCCGATCTGTCAGTAAAAACCATGAGCATCCATGATCTGATCTATATTGAGTCCGATGATTCCCGAAAAAGGATTGTATCCGTTCACAGTATTGGTCTTGAATTTTCCGCGAAAGGAATTCTGACCGAATATGAAGAAAAATTACGCGGAAAAAGTTTCATTCGTTGTCATAAAAGCTTTCTGGTGAACATATTTCATATTCATTATCTGAAAAAAAGTGAAATCATTCTTGACACCGGCGAAGCTGTTCCAACCGGGCGCTCTTATGCTTCCGAACTACGCGCTCGATTATCAAGAATGGTATTTCAATCAGAGTAAAAAGGAAGGATTATTCATCATGGAAATCATTCTTCATCTGTCATCAGACCTGCTGGACATTTATTCCGGAATCACGTTCATGAATGTTCTTCTGAACAATCGAAAAAAGACTCCAACATCCATCATTATCCTGTGTTTTTCAATCTATATGGGTGTTCTCTGGGGACTGGAATATATACCTTCTGTTCCTGTAACAATATTAGCCTCCTCTGCCATGTTATTTTCACTTACACTTCTTTACAACGGAAAATGGATTGTTCGAATTCTTACCGTTCTTTTCCTTTCCCTGTCCACCAGTCTCGGTGAAACTCTGTTTACCCTTATTGCACGTCCTTTCATTCCGGATTTATATACAACCGATGATTATCGTGTATTTCTTCTGATGATGTTCGGAAGTTCCATCTGCGAATATCTGATCACCAGAATCATTCTTGTTTTTTGGAGAATTGCGTTTCACAGGGAACGCATTAATTTTTCCTTACTTGCGCTTCTATCTCCAATCCTATCAATCTTTATGTTGGATGCATTTGCTGTCTATAATGTAGAGCGCAGTGTTAGCGATGGTTTTCTGATCTCTTTTTTCATATTCAACGTTGTGATCAATATCGTAAACTACTGGCTGGTCAACTATGTCATCCGCTACAACAATCTGACCGAAAAAATGTCACTCATGAAACAGCAAAACCTCCTTCAGGAAGCAAAGTATGACCAACTATCCTCCGCTTATCGAAATACGAGAAGCATTGTCCATGATGTAAAAAAACACTATTTAACTCAGAAAGCCTATTTGGACAAAGGTGAATACGATACATTATCCGAATATCTCGACAAATGCATGGACACCCTGGAACACAAATATATCCAGTTCAATACCGGAAATCTTGTTCTCGATACATTTATCAGCAACCATAAAACGATGGCAGAAGAAAGAGGAATCCGATTTATCACAAAAATCCGGATTGATAAAGACCGTATCCCCGTTGATGATTATCAACTCAGCATTATCATTGGAAATCTCCTGGATAATGCTCTGAATGAATGCAGATTGATTCCTGCAGAGCAGGACCCTTTCATACGTCTTTTGATCACGATGGATGATCATGATCATTTCATCATCCAGATTGCCAACTCTAAAAATCGGACACATCCAATCGAACCAAAAGAACCCCTATATCATGGATATGGATTACAGAACATTGAAATGATTACTGAAAAAATGAATGGAATGATGGTACTGGAAAAAGACAACCCTGACATCTTTTCAGTTAATATCTCGATTCCTATTACTAACCCTGCAAAGCGCCAGTATCTGACCTTAAAATAACCAATATTCTGCAATTCTTCTCATTCAAACACAAATCAGAAACATCTATAATTATCAGCCACAACAAAAACGCCTCCCGACGAGTGATCTTAAAGAGATCATTCTGTCGGGAGGCACTTCTTTGTCCGTTCGCAGACCATCGATCGAAAGTCTATAAAAAACTCATCAACAGCCTGCGAACCGGATATTAAATTACTTCTTGCTACTCTTCTTCAGTTTCCTCTTCTTCGTTCCGACCACCGTAGCGCCTGCCAGGGACAGTGCCATAAGGCCTGCCACCGGAAGGAGCGGTGTGTCATCGCTTGTCTTCGGAACATCCGGAGGTGTCTCCGGCGGAAGTTCTTCGTCGATCATGGAAACCTTGATCACGCGGCCTTCATCCGGTCCGACTTCGTCATTCGATACCGTGAAGCTTACGGGACCTGCCAGTGCATAGCCTGCCGGCGCCTTCACTTCTACCAGACGATAGGTATGTCCTACGATCAGCTTACCGCTGATCTCCGTCTCTGCTTCTCCGGTCACCCACTCGGGGATGATAACATTTCCGTCCTCATCTTCCACACGAAGGGTTGCGCCTGCCAGCAGCTTGCCGTCCTTGGTGATCTTGGTGATCTTTGCAACGACTACCGGCTCCAGCCAGGTTACATTGCCGTTTGCATCGATCGTCACGGTACCGTCGCCGTTATCCACCGAAGCGTTATCGATAATCACAACAGGTTCTCCCTGTTCGTCTGTATCCACCTTGAAGGTGATACGTACGGTGTTCTTTGATACATAGTAGCCGTCCGGTGAGGTCATCTCCTTAAGGCTGTATTTCTTGCCCGGAAGCACGCCCTCGAACTTCACCTTACCGTCTTTGCCCGTGGTCCTCTGAGCGATCATCGTTACGCTTCCGTCGCCGGATTCCACAAAGAGTGCATAGGTGGAGCCTTCCAGCGTCCGGGTCGGCTCATCCTCACTCACCTTGGTGAATTCCAGATCCGCGCGCAGCGGCTCATTGATGATCCGGTTCTTTTCCAGCGGCGTTCCGTCTTCGGTCGTGATCTCGGATACCGTTCCGTTTGCGATGGTCACGTAGTATACCGTGTCATCCAATACATACTCCTCCGGGCAGTGCACTTCCCATATCTTATAGGTGCCGGCCGGCATCGGCAGGAATTCTACCAAACCGTTCTCATTGCTCTGTGCATAGTAGACCACATTGTCATAGACGACATTTTCTGCCTGGAAGACCACGCCCTTCAGCGGTCGGATCTCGTCTGCCAGCGGACTGCAAAGCTCATTTACATAGCCATACTTGGTGAAATGAACCACACCCTCATCAGCTTTGTAATCATCCGCAAAGTCCACTCTGGTCTGCTCGGTACTGCTGATCACAATGTTCGTTGCGGTCGCGCCCTCTTCTTCCGGACCCGCCATGATCTGATGGGTTACGGTTTCCAGAATCGCTCCGTCCACATCGTAATCGGTCTCGGTCACTGTGTAGATGTCACCCGGTCTTGCTTCGATCTCATAGCTGTATACGCCTGTGGTCTGATCGAAATCAAATTGTGTCAGGTTGACAACCACACTGTCACCTGTGGTTTCATTTGTGATGGTGAACTCCAGCTGTCCTGCTGCTTCTTCCGGTGTCACATCACCCTTGATGGTCTTGGTGATCAGCAGGCTGCCCTTCTTATAGGTATCCTCGTAAGCGGCTACGGTCTCCTGACCGACGGCCACTTCCTCTGTGAGCATGGAGTAAACTCCGTTTGTCTTGTCCAGTGCGACTGCATTTGCTGTTACGCTTTCCAGGATCGCGCCGTCCACATCGTAGATCACTTCGGATACCACATACTTCTGTCCTGCCGGAACTGTCAGTTCCAGCTCATAGATATCCCCATTCTTTGTGAAATCATTCGCAAGGATCAGGTTCTCCATGCGCTTGCCGTCAATTACCAGTACATCTCCGGCCTCGTCCGTGATGGTGAACTGCAGCTGACCCGCAGCCTCCTCCGGTGTCACATCGCCTTTGATGGTCTTGGTGATCTTCAGGGTGCCTTCATTCTTCGTGTTCGTGAACTCGGCTTCTGCCTGGTCTACGCTGATGGCTCCGGTATCGCCGGATGCCGTCGTGATGAATTCAGCATCATCCTGCTCCGTAACCGTATACTGCACGGTTGTCGGAAGTCCGGTTGCTGTCTTTGACTCTCCGTCCTTCAGTGTGAACGTAGCCACACCGTTTGTAAAGGTCATGTCTCCGTAGGTTCCGCTGATGGTAGTATCACTCAGTGTAACCGTAAATGTAAAGTTCTTCTGCTTATCCGCAGCCACGTTACTTACAACCGTCTTGGAAACCTTCAGATCTCCTGTGTCGCGGGTATTTGTAAATTCTGCCTCTGACTTCTGCGTCTCACTGATGGTTCCGGTATCACCGGTCTTTCCGGTATTGGTAAAGCCGGTTACCGATACTTCCGTTACCGTATAGCCAACGCCCACCGGCAGACCAACGGCCGTCTTCTGTTCGCCGCCCTTCAGAACTATGGTGGCAACACCCTGATCAAAGGTCATCTCACCGTAGGTTCCGGTAATGGTCGCATCATCCAATGTGACTGTAAAGGTGAATTCCTGATCTGCATCTGCTGCCAGATCCGAAATGAGTTCCTTGGAAACCTCCAGGTCACCGGTCTTCCGGGTGTTTGTAAATGCTGCCGTCTGGGCCGTATCTCCGATAGTCCCGGTCTCACCGGTCTTCGTTGTCACAAAGAGATTATCCGCATCCTCTGTTACGGTATAGCCGATACCCTTGGCAAGTCCGGTTGCGGTCTTTGACTCTCCGTCCTTCAATGTGAACGTAGCCACACCGTTCGTAAAGGTCATATCGCCATAGGTTCCGTTTACGGTATTGTCGTCCAGTGTTACCGTGAAGCGGAACTCTTTCAGATGATCTGCCGAAGCATCCGATACCACCGTCTTCGAAACGATCAGTCCGCCTTCATCCTTCGTGTTTGTGAATTCCGCTTCGGCCTCTGTCGTTGAAATATCTCCCGTACTTCCGGTGGACGCAGTAACGAATGCTGCATCCGCCTGTTCCGTAACCGTATACTGCACGGTTGTCGGAAGTCCCTCCGCGGTCCTGGATTCCCCGTCCTTCAGTGTGAACGTAGCCACACCGTTTGTAAAGGTCATTTCTCCATAGGTTCCGCTGATAGTTGTATCACTCAGTGTAACCGTGAAAGTAAAGTTAATTTGCTTATCCGAAGCAGTACTGCTGACAACCGTCTTGGAAACCTTCAGATTTCCGGTTTCACGGGTATTCGTAAAGACTGCCTCTGACCTTTGGGCCTCGCTGATGATTCCGGCTTCACCGGTCTTGCCTGTGTTGACGAATCCGTCTGCCGAGGCCTCTGTTATCGTATAGCCGACGCCCTCCGGAAGTCCGACAGCCGTCTTCTGCTCGCCGCCCTTCAGAACTACGGTAGCAACGCCCTGATCAAAGGTCATATCACCGTAAGTTCCGCTGATGGCCGCATCATCCAATGTAACCGTAAAGGTAAATACCTGATCCGCATCTGCTGCCAGATCCGATACGAGTACCTTGGAAAGCTTCAGATCTCCCTTTTTCTCTTTAATGTTATTAAATGTGATTCCCACACCGTTTGCATAGGGCACGGTCTCCGTACCTGCGGCTGTGGTCTTCTCCACCTTCGTCACATTTGCAACGAGCTTGGAAGCGTCATTTGTATCCTGCGCCACGGTTACGGTCACGGTAAACTCCGTTCCGTCCGTTGCGATCTCCGGCATACCCACTACCGCACCCTCAGTGATCTTGTAGGTATGTACCGCAGGCTCCGTGTAGGAAATGGTATCGAAGCTGACTGCATTTGCCGCATTGGTCTTCGTCTGTGCTGCCGTCAGCTTATCCGCCACATTGCCGGTCGTGGTCTCTTCCAGCGTAAATGAGAACTTGGAATCATAGTCGCTGCCTGCGGTTACCGCAGTTCCGTTCACGTTCTTGAAAGCCTTGAGGGCGATGCCGCCTTCCAGCTTCTTATAGGTATTGGTCAGTGTAACCTCTGCGGTTCCTCCCTTTGTAACCGCCACATTCTCCTTTGTGATCGTGGAGTTTGCCTCATCGATCACCAGATTGTAGGTGGCAAAAAGTCCGTCCGCATTCGTTTCCGTTATCTTGTAATCATTAGCCAGTGGGAGTCCGGAAACCGTATAGCCCTGATGTCCCGTAGAGAGCTTAATGTACAAATCCTTCCAGGTAAAGGTCGCGTAAACCGTATCCCCACGCTTTACCTGGAACGTCAGGTCAAATTTCGCGTTGTTCGGAATCGACACATCGCTCGGAACGACAAAGTCCTTCTTTACCAGAATGGAACCCGTCTTCAGGGTGTTCGTAATGGTATAGGCCGCATCCACAGTGGTATCCTGCGCCGCTGCCGGATTACCTGCGGTGTAGTTTACCTGGATCGCCGTCTTTGTAGCGGTGGTCTCTTCCACACTGTAGGTAATAGCATTCAGATCCGCGTCATATTTGTCCAGACCTGTCCATGTGTAGGTCCAGCTGTTGGCATCGTTTAAGGTTACAGCCGCACCCACATTCGATGCTGCGGCTGCGCCGGTCGCCTTGCCCTTCAGCTGAACATCCACACTTGCCGGGCGAAGGCTGTACTTATCGTCCTGGTCATCCCAGATCTTCGTTACCTTCAGGCTGGTCTTCGGCATATCATAGCTGTTGGTTACCGTTACCTTCGTTGTACCGTCATTGGCCAGGGTTCCGCTGTATCCGGGTGAAACTGCCGCATTGTCATATGTAAAGCCCTTTGCGATCAGCGTTCGGTTCTCGGTCTCCGTTACCAGATACTCGGTTCCACGGGGCAGACCGCTGATCTTTGCGGATTCACCGTCTGCCAGAGAAATGGTTCCTGCATCATTTGTCAGATTGATCACACGGTTTTCCGTGGTGCCGTCTGCCTTGGTTATAGCAGCCGTAACGGAAGCCGGAATCGTCTTTCCTGTCGGTGCCGACAGCACGAAGTCGATGGGGAAGGTCTGTGCCTTCACAGTCGCTTCCACAGCCGTACCTGCAACCGCTGTAGTATCCAGCTTCTTCTCAAACGTAAAGCTTGTCTTCGGCTCGTCCTTGGTATTCGGGAAACGCGCCGGAATATCACTGGATTTTTCAATGATATTGCCTTCCGCATCATGGGTGAAAACGACCTTATAGTAATTGTCGTCGATCACGTACTGCGGATCCGGAACTGCCGTCTCCTTGATGTAGAACGTGGTATCTCCGGTCGGTGCAACCGTCAGATCTGCAAAGGATACGATACCCTGCGCGTCAGAGGTTGCCGTAATGCCGAGAGAAGTCTTGCTTTCATCGTAAAGCGTAAACTCCGCACCTGCCAGAGGCTCATCATTTTCATTTACCTTTGTAAAGTAAATGTTCGGTTTATAGTTACGGATCTTCAGGATATCGCCGTCCACATACTCAAACCGGGTATAGTCCGGATCGGTTCCTTCGATCAGCATGAACTGATACCAGGTCTCATCGATCATGTAGCCTGCCGGAGCTTTCACTTCCTTCAGGTAGTACACGTTCTTATAGGTATCATCCGACGACATGAAATCCACATCGTACTGACTGATCACTGCGATACCGTTCTGATTCGTGGTGATCACCACATCCTCTGTGGAGGCGCCCATTGATGAGCCTTCCTTCCACTTCATCGGGTTCTTATTTGCATCATACATCTTGAAGGATGCACCCTGCAGTTTCTTCTGCAGGTTGCCGTCTTCATATTTGAAGATGTTCAGGTGCCGGATGGAACCGGTTCCGCCGGCATCCGCCTTCACTTTAAAGCTCTTTGTGGAAACCGCCAGATGTCCTGCGGTCTCAAATTCGTTGCGTACAGTCAGCTTGCCGTCTGAACCTGCTTCACCGGAAACCCGGGAACTGTAGGTCATGGTCACCGGAGTAGCATCCGGGATATTATAAATTGTCAGTACATTTCCTTTTGCATCGCTGGTGATCCCTGCATCCGCCGGATCAAAGCTGATGGTGGTATAGTTGATGGCCAGATTCGTGAAGGTATCCGTAGCCGTCATGGGATCACCGTTATTCAGCGTAAGACCAAGAGGATTGATCACCACCTGATACTGTGCGGTTGCGGAATGCAGGCTCACGCCTTCTCCCGTCTCCGGGAACTGTTCCGGATTCGTCAGTGTCTTTGTGATCGGTGCGTACTCGAAATCAAAATCCAGATCATCCGATACTTCACCCACCTTTGCGGTGTTCTTCAGCGTGATCTTATCATGACCGGTATCCGCCACACGCTGTGCCAGACGTCGATATGCGCCGGTACTCTTTACTTTCAGTGCGTATGTGATCCTGTAATGGGTGTTCGAACCATAGATATAACTCTGATCCAGAGACATACGGAAAGAACCCCCTCCGGTGGAAATATCACCGGGCAGGATGGCTGTCTCGTTATCGCCCTGATAATACTGACTTCCGCTGTAAATGCGAGGTGCATATGCATAGCTTGTGTCTGTGGTAACCAGTTCCAGTTCCGGATCAAAGGTATCCTCCAGGATCAGCGGAACCGTGGGGTTTGCAACAATGACCTCAAACTTGTAGACCGGATAACCGGAGCCGTCCGCTGCTTTGCCTGCCGATTTCTTCTCGATGGTAGGCGGAACCACCTTTGCGGTTGCTGAAGTCCGTCCGGTCTGATTTCCGGATCTGATCTCCGCGGTATTGTTGTGATCCTGCATCCACGTTTCGGTAGCGGATTTTGCCACCCATTCATCGCTGATCACGGTCTTATACTCGAACTCGACAGTCTGATCCGTGCCTGTGGTATTTGCAATACCGTCCGGGAATGAAATAACGAACTTCTTCTGATCCGCATCCTCAGCCACCGAATAATTCAGCGCTCCGCCGGTGGAATTTGAAAGCAATGAGAGGCTTCCGGGAACCAGATGTTCCACAACCTCGGTGCCGTCTATCCAGTTCGTCGGAACGGAATCCGTAATCGTTGTATTGACTCCCAGGCCTGCCTTCGGAACCGCAACGATCAGCTTCCAGGTGATCTCCTTATTGACAGTATCTACGTCTGATGCAGATTTCGTCAGGCTGAGCGCCTCCGGCCCTACCGTGATACCGGTGGTCCCTTTGTGACCTCTGCCATCTTCGATGGTATTATTAATCGTCTTGTTCGCTGTCATCTCTGTAGCAGGGACAGTTACTTCATAGGTAATGACATACTTGTACGGAGTGGTATCATTCAGCTGATAGGTCCACTTTGTATCGGAAAGCGTTGCAGGAGACACCTCTTCTTCGGAAACAAGTGCTCCGTTTTTTCCGTACCTTGCGATATTCAGCTTCAGATCTGCCGGATAGGTGATCCCTGTTCCGTCGATGATATCCGTCAGCGTCACTCCGTTCATGGGAACGATGCAGTAATCGTTGTAATTTACCGTATAAGTGATGGTCTTGCTTCCGTCCGCATTCAGACTGGAGGAAGACGCACTCTTCCCAAGGTTCGCATAGGTGATCTTGTTCTGCAGATTGTACGGAACCGGATCCGGGTCCGGATCTTCATTACTGGTCACATCAACCGTATTTCCGGTCTCTGTACCGGTACCCTCTCCGGAAACCTGAGAATAATCGATATCCACGGAATAATTAATGACCACACTCTGCCCGTCCGTCATGGTGGGGATGGTGATATCAAAACCGCCCGCCGTCACATTCGAAGTAACGGAGCCTGAATAGTCCGCTCCGCCGGATGTGATGGAATCAATGGTAAGCCCGGTAAATGCCGTGCCCGTCAGGGTGTCCTTCACCTTTACATTGTTGTTGGTCCGCTTGGAATTCACGGTTACGGTGAAATGTGCCTTGCCGTCATCCGTAGAATAGAAACCGGTCTTTGCAACCGTCACCTTGGATTCGGTATCGTACTGTACCGGAATCTTCACGTTATTTCCGAAGTCCAGTTCATTCAGGCCTTCGTCAAACTGCACGTCAAAATCCAGATAAAACTTCACATTTCGGGAATCCCGAAGGGAAGCATCCTCTGCGAAGGTTCCGGTGATCTCATAATGATCACCCACAAGTGTCGGTGCATATGTGGTGCCGTCGATACTCTGACTGTCATTGATCAGGATCGTGAGCGGAGAATGCACCTGGGTGATCTTTACACCCGCCGGAAATGCATAAGTAAAGGTGCGGTTGTCCGGATCCATGTGGAACTGAACATTTCCCGCATCACTTTCCGCAAAATTCACATGCATTCCATAGGTCTTCTCCGAGTCGATCAGCCACGCCACATCCTTCGGCGTGCTGCTGCCGGCCTCATACAGATCGACCCCTCTCAGAAAACTCGTGATGTCATTGTCCGCTGCATATACATCATTCCGGGAGATGGAACCCGTCCCCGGAAGGATCAGCGAAATGACCATCAGAGCCGCGAGTATGATTGCCAATACCCGCCTTTCTCGCTTTCTCTCCATACTTTCTTTCCTCCTCATTTACAAAAGGATATAGATAAATTATTGTATCATAATTTGAATTGTCAGGCAACCGATTTTATGTAAATCTTTGTTGACATTTTATGATTGTCTCCCTCGTTCTGATGCAACGGATTTTATTTTTCGAAACAATACGGGAGACGGCCGTCACGTAGTAACTGCCGTCTCCCGTATTGTTTCTTAATAGTCTCCCGGCTCAGAACACCCGATATCTTAGTACCGATATTTGTTCAGTGCATAGACCGCCAGGGCAAATGTCAGGCCGATCAATATCTCGGAATCGTTGTCAAATTCCAGAATGTAGGTATCTGCCATGGACAGTGCCTGGCCCGGAATGATGTACTTCTCACAGCGAACCCGCATGATGGGAAGCGCTCCGCGGTATACGATGTAATTCCACATCACCGCGTCTCCGACGATCTCCCAGCTCTCCTCAAAGTCAACGATGTATCGCTGCTGACGGGACATGGGATCTCTCTCGATGGTTCCGAACTTATCTCTGGATGCAAATTCAAACCGCTTGGAACCCAGGCGATCATACTTCTCCTGCACATATGCACACTCACTGATGGTTTCCGCCATGAAGATCTTGATCCGGTGGCCGGTGGCGATAAAATCGTCCTTTGTGTAGTAAACCTGCTTGCCGCGGTCATTGAACACCTTGACGGTATCGTACTCTTCCAGGTCCTGTGCTTTGATAAAAAGTCTTGCCATAGTAATCTCCCCAAATATTTATGATCTGCGGTCTTCTCCGAAACCGCACCTGCTATTGTTCCCAACCTATATTCTAACAAGTGCACCTGTTTTTTTCAATTCCTTTTCTCCGGTTACACTTTATTTTTCCTGAATCAATGAGAAACCATTGACTGCATCATCGATTTGTCCGCGGACCTTCGTACTCGTCATAGGGAACATCCGGCTCAAAGACAAAATCATGCCATGCCCCCCTCTCTTCCACCGGCGGGAATTCCATGTAATCTTCTCCGTAGCTGTCCTTCAGGAACTGATCGTACCCTGCCGGAGCCGGCATCTTCATGAACTCATAATCCAGCCATACCGTTTCATCGAAAAGATGCTTGTCACTGATATATTCCGCCCCGTACTTAAACGGGAAGCAGGTGAGTCCCACATAATCGCAGTCCTTCCATTTGTAGTGAGCCGCCAGTCCGTTTACCTTCTTGTAAGTCTTCACCGGATCATAGGGCACAAAAGGAAGATGCAGGATCTTATGTGCCGTATGGGTCAGCTTGCTTGGATTTACATTGAAGACGTACGCATGTGCAAGGACATTTCGTGTCTGGTTCGTAAAGAGAAGCACTTTCCGTTTCAGTCCCGGCTTCGGCGCTCCGTCCAGCGGGTAGATGTCGATGTAGATCCCGTTATTGCACTGATTATCCGGAGATACCAGGATCCCCGTGGTCCGGCTGTTCCGAAGACGTGCAAAGGAGCTGTAATAATCCGTATCATTCTGTGTCGTCTGCAGGAAATACGGCTCTTCAAACTCCTTCTGCAGACGGATCAGCTTCTGATAATCTGCCCGGGGCATCATGATATCAAAATCATCATCCCAGGGGATATAGCCCTTATGGCGCACGGCTCCAAGCAGGGTTCCGTAGGTGATCCAGTAGCGGAGATGATGTTTTTCACACACCTCGCTGACCGCCCGGAACAGGTCCATTTCGATGGCCCAGACCTTCTTCATCGAGGTCGGGATCTCATAATCACAGCGAACCTCCGGTTCCAGAAACCCTTCCGGAAGGAAGCCATTTGCCTGTAGTCTTTCACATTCTGTCATGTCTTTATGTCCTTTCTGTTTCACACTTCGCGCCTCAACGCTCCGTTTATACACCATGCCGGCTTGGTCGATTCGGCGCATAACGCGTGATCGTGCCTGCCGGCTTGGTCGATTCGAAACGCGAGCGTTGCACACCGTGCTGCAGCGTCCACCGGCACGCTGCGCCTGTCAGATATACTCTCCTGCCGTAATCCGGAACGTGGAGCCTGTCATCATGGAGCTGGCATCACTGAAGAGATACACCAGTGCCTCCACATAATCACTCCGCTCGCACATACGTCCCATGGGAAGTACCTCCGCTGCCCTCTGGCGCAGCTCCGCTTCACTCTCTCCCAGCGAATTCCGGAGCGCCACCTCTCCTTCCGTGGGGGTCCAGCCCAGCGTCAGGTAGTTGCAACGGATCATCTCCGATGCATACTGGTGGGCGATATGCTCCATCAGCGTGCGGAGCACACCCTTGCTGCAGGCATAAGCCGCACGGTCCTTCTGTCCGCCCCAGGCATGCGCTGAGCCGGTGAGAACGATACTCCCTCCTCCGGTCATCCGCATATATTTGATTGCCTGCTGACAACAGAAAAAAGCGGCCTTGAAGTTTACATCCATCACCCAGTCAAAGGTCTCTTCGTCGCAGGTGTCCAGCGGCGATACCGGCGTCACACCGGCATAGTTAAAGAAACCATCAATCCGTCCGTATTTCTTATATGCTTCATCGAAAAGATTTCGGCAGTCATCCACCTTCAGCAGATCCGTATGCACGAAAATGGCATCCGATCCATACGTCTTAATGGTACGGGCGATCTTCTTTCCGGCCTTCTCATCCCGGCCGCCGATAACGACCTTCGCTCCCTCCTGGCCGCAGACTTCTGCCACGGCACGTCCGACACCCTTGGTACCACCGGAGATCACGATGACTTTCTCTTTTAATCTATTTTCTGACATATGATACCCTCATATATTTATTCGTTCAAGTGAAGGGATACTTCGCCGTCAAAGACGGCTCAGAATGACAAACTGATCTGTCATTTCGTGTCACACGAAGTGTGACAAAGAATCCCTTTACTCGCAAGCGTTTCATACAACAGGTCACAGTTCCAGCGCTTTGTCTACGTCAAATCCCTTCAGACAGAGATCCTCTCCGGCCTCATTATATACATGCACCGTGGCCATATAATGCTTCAGACGTTCAGCCAGCTGTTCCTTCGTATCACATACCAGATACATCCGTGTCAGAACCTGCTTTTCATTTCCGATCCACTCATGTAATACCGTGTCGCCTTCATGCAGGCGCTGGATATTTGCGATGGCGCAGGGATCCTGCTCCCAGGCATCCAGGCCCTCGATCTTCGCGATCTTCCCTTCCTTCAGCAGGAACCAGAGGGTTGCCGCACTCTTTCCGCGCAGATAGGTATCGTCATCCTTCGCCAGATCCACATCTCCCTCCGAACCGGTGAGCGCAAAACGGATCAGCATTTCTCTCTGATCAAATCCGTGGATCTCCTTCATCAGCAGATGAGGTGCCTCACCCTGCAGACGGAAGCCGGTGTCATACACATAGAACTCTCCGTTTTCAAAAAATCCGGACAGCATCAGGATACCGTTCTTGATTCCGATCTCTTTGAACATGCGGACCGCATTTTCATGCATCCGGCTGAAATATTCGTCCAAATGCTTTGACGGATAGGTTCCGCCCAGGCAGACACGGGACAGACCCGGCTGCTCATCCGTGGTGTACCGGTCATAGATACAGGATGCGGAGCAGTATCCGTCCTTAAATGTATAATACATGCCCATGTCCTCACACTGCATGTATTTCTCTACGATAAAACGCTTTTTGTGGGAAGCATCCAGCGCCACGCGAACGCCTTCCCGAAGCTCCTCTTCGTTATAAGCCACGGTCATGCCTACGCCGCCGCCGTTGTCCACCGGCTTCACCATGACAGGATAAACGATCTTATCCAGATCTTCCCGCTTCATGTCCGCATCCAGATAGAATTCCGGAATGCCGTGCACACCGTAACGCTCACAGGTGGTCTTGAACACATCCTTGAAGGCAAATACATCCACGATCTGCTGCGTCGCATAGCAGGGCAGATTCAGGGCCTCACAGACCTTACAGTAGGACGGAACCAGAATATCCGCAACGCCCACCAGGACGCCGTCCACCTTCTCTTCGTTTGCCAGAGCCACCAGACCCGGCACATCCATACCATCCACATCGTAGGCCTTCCATGCAGCCTTCTTCGCCGGGTCGGTATGCCGCCCCGATGAGACGATGGTCTTCACTCCCATGCTGTTGGCGATCTCAACCAGCGGGGTCGTCTCGGGGTTTCCTCCGAGGATCAGAAGTTTCTTTCCTTCAAATTCGCGTTCCATATATTCCTCCTATTCCATACTTCGCGCCTTCCGGCGCTCCGTAACGAATCATGTCGCACGTATTTTTCTGATCATTTGCTTTATTTCACGTTATCAGTCCGTGCTCCATGATTCTTGTTTCCATACTTCGCGCCTTCCGGCGCTCCGTGTAAACATTACAAAATGATTCCTTCGCCCTGCTGCATCAGGTAGCAGGACAGATTCTTCTCCTGCATGATGTCATAGAACTTTCCGACATCGCCGTGATGGCTGGCAAACATGCCATAATGACAGGGGATGGTCATTCGCGGACGGATCAGTTCCGCCAGCTGCGGAAGATCTTCTTCATTCATATTTCCGTAGGCTCCGTTGATGGGGCCGATCAGCACATCCAGATCTCTGGGCAGAGAAATGGCCCGATCCAGCCGGAGGCAGGTATCACCGGCCTCATAGACCTTCTTTCCGTCAACGGTAACGATAACACCCACCGCGTCCGGTGCACCTGTGCCGTGGTCACAGTCCACGAAGTCGATCCGGAAGCTTCCCACATTTACAGAATCCTTCGGAGCCACATAGGTGATCTGCTCGTTATAATATTCCAGACCGAGCTTTTGAACCAGTTTCTCACAGTCAACGGAACATAGCAGTTTCGTCCTGTGATTCGCGATCAGTGCCGGAACTGCATCCACGTCAAAATGATCCAGATGGGGATGCGTACAGATCACGGCGTCAAATTCCAGTTCATCCGGAAGAAGGATCTGCGGAAGCAATCGGCGAAATCCACGGTTTCCTTCCAGGCGTTCCACGCACTCCGAAAGATACAGGTCGATGGCCAGCAGTTCACCCGCTGCGCTCTTCAGGATAAAGCCCGCCTGTCCGGCGGAGAATAAATGTGTTTTCCCCAAAGGGGCCGTAAGGACCTTCTGTGCAAGTCGTAGCATATTTCTTCCTCCATTCCATACTTCGCGCTTACGCGCTCCGTAACGAATCATGTCGCACGTAATTCCTGACCATCTGCTTTACACTTTCAATACAGTCCGTGCTCCATGATTCTTGTTTCCATACTTCGCGCTTACGCGCTCCGTAACGAATCATGTCGCACGTAATTCCTGACCATCTGCTTTACACTTTCGATACAGTCCGTGCTCCTTAATTTCTCACGCATGAGAATTGGCTCCGTACAAAAAACGACGGATCAGTTTTCGTCTGGCTTCTTCCGATGCGGGAACCGAAACCGTAAGGATCCTTCTCCTGCTTACTCCGAATTCCGCCAGTCTGCGGATCATCCGGCCGGAGAAATCCGTATCCACGGAAGCGATCAGCACATAATCAAATTCCATCTCCCGGATCTGCTCGATGGGATCCACATTCATACAGCAGCGTCGATATTCCCAGTAATCGTCATCCAGCCAGCCAACAACCTTGCAGTGTCCGGTCTCTCGAAAACGATTTACCAGCTGCTGCCCGAAGGTACCTGCGCTGCAGATCACAACCCTCTTTCCAAAGTATGCCTTGTCATAAGTTGAATAATCATCCTCCGGTAGCCGTCCGCCGGATCTCATGATGCAGATGGACAGTACAAAGTCCGTGATCTGTTCCTCAAGGTGAAGAGCCGCCATTGCCGCCGGTTCCGAAAGCGAGTGTATATCCTGCCCGGAATCGTTACCTGCGGTTGACTGTCTTAACGCAGCATTTCCATACTTGCGCGGTTTTGCAGGCGTCCCATAACTGTCCGGCCGCACATTCTGCGTTTCATTCGCTGACAGATTCCCGGAGTGTGCTCCGCTTTGCACGGGCAGTCCCATCGCCCTGTCCTTCCAACTCATCAGATAATCATACAGCACTCTCAGCTTCCCAAGTTCGTTCGAGAAGCCCGCCGTCTGCTTCAGCATGCTGTCTTCTCTCTGCCGATAATGATAATCCGTATGTTCCGTCACAACCACCCGACTGCATTTGAGCAGTGCCGGATACGTGACTGCTGCGTCCTCCCCGATGGAGATCCGCTCATCCACCGCCATCTGTACATCATACAGGATCTCCCGTCGGAACAGCTTGTTCCATACATAGGTGGTGATCCCCGGCCGGTAATACGATCCGAAGGACAGCATCTCGCTCCGAAGTTTTTCCAGGCGCTCGCCCTCATAGACTCCGGCCGGGATCGCATTTACCAGCCGAACCGACTGATCAAACAGAACGCGCGTCTGGCCGGCACAGACCATGTCCGCCCCGGCTGACTCCATTGAAGCATACATTTTTTCTATAAATTCCGGGCCGACCCAATCGTCTCCGTCCACACAGGAAATGATACTTCCCATAGACGCCGCAAGGCCGGCCTTACGTGCCGACACCAATCCACCGTTTTCCTTATGGATCACCTTGATCCGCGGATCCTTCGATGCATACAGATCACAGATTTCGGAAGACCTGTCCTTCGAACCATCATCCACAAGCACGACCTCCAGATTCCGATACGTCTGGTTCAGGATGCTCTCGATGCAGATTCCTATGTACCGGTCGATTCCGTAAACCGGAACAACGACACTGATTAATGGGTTCTTTTCCATGATCACTACTGTCCTTAATCATCCTCAAGCTCTGAGATATATGAGATGAACAAACCTCCAGACACACAGATCAAACGCACAGATCATTCTGTGGAATCCGTCCATCACACACAACTTTTATTATATAGTACGGCAACCCGAAATACAATTCTTTTTATGTCCGCCCAAACGCTTTTTAATCATAATAAAGCGTGAGGGAGAAAACTCCCTCACGCCGAACATTCATATGATATGAATCTTAATGGAACTCAGGTTCCTCGATTATTTCTCCTCAGCGATTGCTGCCTGAGCTGCTGCCAGACGAGCTACCGGTACACGGAACGGTGAGCAGGATACATAGTCAAGGCCGATCTTGTGGCAGAACTCTACGGAAGACGGATCTCCACCATGCTCACCACAGATACCTACGTGAAGCTTCGGATTAACCGGCTTACCAAGCTTGATAGCCATCTCCATCAGCTTACCTACACCTGTCTGATCCAGCTTTGCGAACGGATCATTCTCGAAGATCTTGGTATCATAGTATGCATCCAGGAACTTACCGGCGTCATCACGGGAGAAACCGAATGTCATCTGAGTCAGATCGTTGGTACCGAAGCAGAAGAAGTCTGCCTCTGCAGCGATCTCATCAGCAGTCAGAGCTGCACGCGGGATCTCGATCATGGTACCAACCTCATACTCAAGGTTAGCGCCTGCTGCTGCGATCTCAGCATCTGCGGTCTCAACGACTACCTTCTTAACGAACTTCAGCTCCTTAACTTCGCAGGTCAGCGGGATCATGATCTCCGGCTTTACATTCCAATCCGGATGAGCCTTCTGAACCTCGATAGCTGCACGGATAACTGCCTTGGTCTGCATCTTGGCGATCTCCGGATAAGTTACAGCCAGACGGCATCCACGATGACCCATCATCGGATTGAACTCCTTCAGGGATTCAACGATAGCCTTAACCTCATCCAGGGTCTTGCCAAGGTCATTTGCAAGCTTGATCTGCTCAGCTTCCTCGTGAGGAACGAACTCATGAAGCGGGGGATCCAGGAAACGGATGGTTACCGGATTGCCCTCAAGTGCCTCATACAGAGCCTTGAAGTCTCCCTGCTGATACGGCAGGATCTTCTCCAGAGCTTTCTCTCTTGCTTCAACAGTATCAGCACAGATCATCTCACGGAATGCAGCAATTCTGTCTTCCTCGAAGAACATATGCTCTGTACGGCAAAGACCGATACCCTCAGCACCCAGCTCACGAGCCTTCTTAGCGTCGGCCGGTGTATCTGCATTTGTACGAACTTTCAGCTTGCGATACTTGTCAGCCCAAGCCATGATACGGCCGAACTCACCTGCGATCTGAGCGTCAACAGTCGGGATCAGGCCCTCATAGATGTTACCTGTTGTACCATCGATGGAGATCGGATCGCCCTCATTGAAGGTCTTTCCGCCGAGAGTGAACTTCTTGTTCTCCTCATCCATAACGATGTCGCCGCAACCGGATACGCAGCATGTACCCATACCACGGGCAACTACGGCTGCGTGAGAGGTCATACCACCACGAACTGTCAGGATACCCTGAGCAGCCTTCATACCTGTGATATCTTCCGGAGAGGTCTCCAGACGAACCAGAACGACCTTCTCGCCACGAGCTGCCCATGCAACTGCATCGTCAGCCGTGAAGACTGCCTTACCACATGCAGCACCCGGAGAAGCGCCAAGACCCTTGCCCAGCGGTGTAGCTGCCTTCAGAGCCTTTGCATCGAACTGCGGGTGAAGCAGTGTATCCAGGTTACGCGGATCGATCATTGCAACGGCTTCCTTCTCGGTCTTGTGGCCTTCATCAACCAGGTCGCAGGCGATCTTCAGAGCTGCCGGAGCAGTTCTCTTGCCGTTACGGCACTGCAGCATGTAGAGTTTCTTGTTCTCAACAGTGAACTCCATATCCTGCATATCATGATAATGATTCTCAAGGATCTCACAAACCTTGATGAACTCAGCATATGCCTCCGGGAACTCCTGCTCCATCTGAGCGATCGGCATCGGTGTACGAACACCGGCAACAACGTCTTCGCCCTGTGCGTTCTTCAGGAACTCACCCATCAGCTTGTTCTCGCCTGTAGCAGGATCACGTGTAAATGCAACGCCGGTACCGGACTCATCATTCAGGTTACCGAATACCATCGGCATTACGTTTACAGCAGTACCCCAGGAATACGGGATATCGTTGTCACGACGGTATACGTTTGCACGCGGGTTATCCCATGAACGGAATACAGCCTCGATAGCCAGCTTCAGCTGAACAACCGGATCAGACGGGAAGTCCTCACCCAGCTGTGCCTTGTACTCTGCCTTGAACTGCTCAGCAAGTGTCTTCAAATCAGAAGCGGTCAGATCTACGTCATACTGAACGCCCTTCTCTTCCTTCATCTTGTCGATCAGCTGCTCGAAATACTTCTTGCCGACTTCCATAACGACGTCAGAGAACATCTGGATGAAACGACGATAAGAGTCATATACGAAACGCTCGAACTTCGGATCCGGGTTGCCTGCGATCATGGCAGCAACAACCTCGTCATTCAGACCCAGGTTCAGGATGGTATCCATCATACCGGGCATGGATGCTCTCGCACCGGAACGAACGGATACAAGCAGCGGGTTGTTAAGATCACCGAACTTCTTACCGTTGATCTCTTCCATCTTTGCAACGCCTTCCATAGCCTGAGCCATGATCTCGTCGTTGATCTTACGGCCATCCTCATAGTACTGAGTACAAGCCTCGGTTGTGATTGTGAATCCCTGGGGAACCGGAAGACCGATCCCTGTCATTTCAGCAAGGTTCGCACCCTTACCGCCAAGCAGATTCCGCATCGTCATGTCGCCTTCACTGAACATGTAGACCCATTTCTTTGCCATGTTAATAGATACCTCCTACGTAAATGTAATTGTTTTCTGCGGGTTTATACGGATTTTACGGTCCAAACATACCAAAAAATGCCGTAAATGTCTTTTGACCCCGCGACTGTTTAATAGTATAGCATATTGAGAGAATAAATGAAACATGATTTTCTCCAAAGTTGAAGCGAATTTTTTTACATTTACATAATCTAAATTATGTTAACCGTGTCGTAAAACATTATAAAAAAACAAACTAAAAAAGGATTCTCCGCCTCGCTCAGGATGACAGCGATCGTCATACCGGGCTGAAGGCGAAGGATCCTTCTTTTTTCTCCCTGCATGAAAGGAAACTATCTATCATGAAAGGAAACTATCTATGAATTTTCATATACTTTTAATACTCAAACTTCTTTGCAAAATATGCCGGCAGGTCTGCGATGGCCACTCTCTCCTGCTCCATGGAATCACGGTCACGAACCGTAACCGCACCGTCGGTCTCGGAGTCGAAATCATAGGTTACGCAGAACGGTGTACCGATCTCGTCCTGTCTTCTGTAACGCTTGCCGATGGCTCCGCGGTCATCGTACTCGCAGTTATAGGTCTTGGACAGGTCTGCGAAGATCTTCTCCGCACCCTCCGCCAGCTTCTTGGACAGCGGCAGCACACCGATCTTCACAGGTGCGATGGCCGGATGGAAATGCAGTACCGTACGGACATCATTTTTCTCTGCATCCAGCACTTCCTCATCATAAGCTTCGCAAAGGAATGCCAGGGTTACACGGTCAGCACCCAGCGACGGCTCAACCACGTAGGGGATGTACTTCTCCTTGGTCTCATCGTCGAAGTAATCCATGGGTTCACCGGAAGTATTCTGATGCTGTGTCAGGTCATAGTCGGTTCTGGATGCGATACCCCAGAGCTCGCCCCAGTCCGTGAACGGGAACGCATACTCGATATCTGTCGTATGATCGGAATAGAAGGACAGTTCCTCAGGATCATGATCCCGGAGACGGAGGTTCTCCTCCTTTATGCCCAGCTCCAGCAGCCAGTTGTAGCAGAAGCTTCTCCAATAGTTAAACCACTCGGTCTGTGTGCCCGGCTTGCAAAAGAACTCCAGCTCCATCTGCTCGAACTCGCGGGTACGGAAGGTGAAGTTGCCCGGTGTGATCTCATTCCGGAAGGACTTACCGATCTGGCCGATTCCGAAGGGAACCTTCTTACGGGAGGTTCTCTGTACATTCTTAAAGTTAACGAAGATACCCTGTGCTGTCTCCGGACGAAGGTATACCACGTTCTTTGCATCCTCGGTAACGCCCTGGAAGGTCTTGAACATCAGGTTGAACTCTCGGATATCCGTGAAGTTATGCTTGCCGCAGGACGGGCAGGGAACACTATTCTCGCGGATGAAATCCTGCATCTTCTCATGGGACCATCCGTCTACGGAACTCTCCAGCACGATCCCCTTCTCTGCTGCGAAATCCTCGATCAGCTTATCCGCTCTGTGGCGCTCGTGGCACTCCTTGCAGTCCATCAGCGGATCGGAGAAGCTTCCCAGATGTCCGGATGCGATCCATGTCTGGGGATTCATCAGGATGGCGCAGTCAACACCTACGTTGTACGGATTCTCCTGGATGAATTTCTTCCACCATGCCTTCTTGACATTGTTCTTCAGCTCCACACCGATGTTCCCGTAATCCCAGGTATTTGCCAGACCTCCGTAGATCTCGGAACCCGGATATACAAATCCGCGGGACTTTGCCAGTGCTACGATTTTTTCCATTGTTTTTTCCATGTGTTTCGTCCTACCCTTATAATTTATATTTTTAATTATTTATTTCGTTTTTCCTGTCATCAGATTCCCAGGAACAGCACGACGATCGCTTCGCCTTCTCCGTCGGTTCTTGCGATGCCTTCGCTGATCACGGCATGGCTGTTTGTGTAAAGAAGTTTTCCGTCGGAAGCTTCTACCGCCAGTTTTTCCTTCGTTATGATCATCATATTTTCATTTGCGCTGATGGCATCGGAATTAACGGTATTTCCGTTTCCGTCAGAGAATACGGCAACCACTGCCTTTTCCTCTACCGCCGCCTGAATATCATCTTCCTCCATCATGGAAGGGTCATAACCCGCTTCCGCAAGTTCAGCCTCTGAAAGCTCATGTTTTTCCTCATCCGGATTCGCCTGTGCCCGCTGTTTTTCTTCCTCTGCAGCGATCCGGTTTGCTGTCTCCGCGCTGTAAACCGAGAGTTTCACATCCATTCGATTAAAGTCATTGAAGGCTTCCATATCCGTATAGGAGATCGCTGTCTTGACCACAGTACCTTCTTCACGGATCTGCAGGAAGGACACCTTGTCAATGCCCTTTTCCCGGTTATAGGCCTTTACTTCGTCACGAATGTATTTTTCCAGGTCTTTGAGGTTATACTGCACATCGGAATAGTCTTCCACCGCGATCTCCGTGATTTTCCCGTTTCTGTCGATCCGGATCGTATTCGTCGCCGCTTTCCCGATGTATTCCTGTTCCACGATCACCTCAGATGTGGCTTCTTCCTCTTTTCCGCAGCCGACCAGCGAAACGGAAATGAGCGCCGCAAGAAAAAGCGTAAAAAACTGTATTCTGAACCGTATTCTTTTTACTCTCCTGTTTTTCTTCATCATGAGCACATTCTTCTTTTCTTAATGCTTTTATTAATGCTGTTCTTAGTGTTTTTCTGATGTTTATTGCAAAATGCTTAACAAACAAATGGTATTGTACATTCTATTACAAAGGATTTCAAGAGATAATTATATTGATATTCAGACAGGATCCGGGCGAGATTCATTTCAGGCTGTTGATCTCACTCAGGATCGCCTCGGATTTCAGGGGATAATCCAGCACCCGGTCCAACGCTTTTTTAGCAACCGTTTCCAGCCACGATGTGCTTTCTTCTCCTGCCTGAAACCGAAAAGTTCGAATGATGGGACAGGACAGCACGTATTGAACCGCCGCTATGTCCGTCTCTGCCGGCATCTCTCCTTCGATATCCAGAAGTTTGATCGCAAATGCCGCGCGTACCGCTGCCGGACCGGGCGTTCCTTCCAGCAAAGCCAGGAAGGACATATAGAGCAGGTTCAATTCATCCTTTCCTCCCACGCCTTCTCTGGTGAAATAGTCCGTCAGTTCACAGCAGTAGGAAGCGGACGCGTACTGCTCCATATCCTGCGTCAGATCCAGAAACACACGCTCGATCTTTGCATCCGTCAGGGTATAGGTATTCTTGCCCGGCCGCACATGAAAGCTCCCCATGGTGAAGACCTGGGTCACCGCCGCAAACCGGCTGTTTTTACGTCTGGCACCGTTTGCAAATATCGTGACCTTCCCCAGCTGCTCCGTCAAAACCACCAGTCGTTTATCGTATTCTCCCAGCAGGGTAACCTGAAGGACGATCCCCCTGACAGTAATCTCATCCTGCATGCTTCCTCCGTCTGTATCTCGCAGATTTATTTCTTTGTATTCAGATAACCATACTCCTTCAGCAACATGGCATTATCACGCCAGTCCGGACGGACCTTCACAAAAAGTTTCAGGTTTACCTGCTGTTCCAGCATATCTTCGATCTCACGCCGCGCCGCAGTTCCGATCTTTCGGAGCATGGCGCCCTTCTTTCCGATAATGATCCCCTTGTGGGAGTCCCGCTCGCAGACGATGGTGGCGTCAATGTCCGTCAGGCTTCCGTCTTCACGCTCGCTGAACCGGTCGATCAGGACCGCGATACCGTGTGGAACCTCTTTGTCCAGATGTTTTAATGCCTGCTCCCGGATCAGTTCTGCCGCGATATCCCGCATCCGTTCATCTGTAACCGTATCAGCATCATAGAACATGGGGCCCTCCGGCAGTTTTGCAAAAAGAACTTTCAGCAGTTCGTCCAGATTTTTCTCCTGCACGGCAGAAACCGGGACCACATCCGAGAATTCCATTTCCGCACGATACGTATCAATGCATTTCGCAAGCTGCTCCGTCGTCACCGTGTCCGTTTTGTTAATGCAGAGAACCACCGGGATCCTCACCTTCTGCAGTCTCTCCAGGATGTTTCGTTCGCCGGCTCCGATAAATGTAGTCGGTTCCACCAGCCAGAGGATCACATCCACCTCAGACATGGCGTTGCCGGAGACCTCCAGCATATAATCTCCCAGCTTGTTCTTAGCCCGTGTAATGCCCGGTGTGTCCAGAAATACAATCTGCCCTTCGTCCGAGGTATAGACTGTCTGGATTCTCTTTCGCGTTGTCTGGGCGCGATTCGATACCGCCGCGATCTTCTGCCCGATCAGGGCGTTCATAAGCGTTGATTTTCCGACATTCGGGCGCCCGATCAGCGCCACGAATCCGGAATGAATTTTTGTACTGTTTTCCATATCTGATCTCTGATCCTCTCTCGATCACAGCAGGTTTTCCACGGTTCCGAAGACGTCTCCGGCACCCTCGACTTTTGACTTAGAGCCCACGACTGCGATGGCATTTTCCCTCGCCATTCCGGCAAGATACGGAGCCAGCCCGCGGATGACGGTCTGATCCACCGCAAGCACTTCATCCCGGCTCTTCTGCCTGTCCGCATCCGTCCGCCCATTCAGATATGCATAGAAGCTTACCAGTCCTTCCGTAGCCGGATTCATCGGTGTATCGATCTTACTGATGGTTCCGATGATATATTTCAGCATATCCCGGTCGGAGCAGTCAAATTCTCTGACATAGTCCTCTGCATGCTTATAGATCTCCAATGTTTCCGTCAGGTTCGGATCCCGGTAGGAGGTCAGAAATGCGATCCCGTCCCGTGTAAAGTCACACATGGCACCGTAAGCGCCTCCCTTCACACGGACATTGATCCAAAGATAATCATAGGAGAAAATGATCTGCAGCACATGAAGTGCTCCTGTAAAGGGAAGACCTTCCTTTCCGAAATCCCAGGCCGCTGCCACATACTGCACCTGTCCGGCTGTGATCATACCTTCATTCTTCTTTACAGGCTCCGGATAAGCCGCCTTCTCTCCCATCTCCGCATCGGAAAGTGTTCCCAAAAACTGCCTGATCGACTGCTCCACGTTTTCCTTCGGCATCTCCTTATGCGTATAGGAGATCTTCACTCTGGAACGCTGCAGGATCTTCTCCTGCAAAGCATTCAGCTGCTCTGCCAGTTTCTCATACCGGTTCTCAAAATCCGAATTCAATCCGCTGATAAAGCGATAATATCCGAGCCCTTCCATCTCATCCTTCAGACAATAGGTTCCGGCGATATAAGACCTTGCGCGCAGTGCACTGGTGATATGTCCTGAGCTGGGCAGATCCGAGCGAAGGCCCGAATACAGTTCCGCGATGATCTCACCCAGACGTTTTTTATCCGAGATCTTCGAGCGTTCCAGAACTTCGGTGAGAAGTTCGATACCACCCGGCATCTCCCCTTCCAGTGTCTTCACCCGGGCCAGCATATAGCGAAGAGAATCGCTGTCCTGTACGGCATTGGGGATAAAACCGGTAGTAACGGAGATTCCTCCGGTACGGAGGTTCATTTCCGTGGTCAGTTCCTCCAACGTGAAATGCTCGGTCGGAACGGACTTATACAGTTCTGCAAGCAGAGCTGCCAGTCGGATCTCTTCCGTGGTAAGATCCGACAGATCAAAGAAGAAATCCAGATACTCGATCCCATTGGTAAAGAGCGGATGCGTAACCAGCTCGGTTCCGTCGATCTCCGAGAACCGGTTGCAGAGTTTTCTCTCTTCCCGGTCGATGTCTTCCCGTGCCAGCAGCGGGATCTTCTCCAGATCCTCCGCAGGGGACGGCTCGCCCTGGTACTCCTTCAGATGCTCTGTCTCGCGAACGATGGCCTCCTTTTCCTCTGCCAAAAGAGAATCCTTCTTTTCGGCGAGGGCACTTTGTACCTCCGCTTCTTCCAGGCTGTCTCTTCCGATCTCCGGAATCCCTGTGATAAAAGCAACATGATGGTTGTCCAACAGGTATGTTTTGATCAGCTGTTCAAAGTAACCGGTATCAACCGCCGCCGTAAGTGCCTCATACACCTCATTCATGGAGAAGAGCTCCAACGCCTTCTCGTCATCATACAACCAGGTCTCAAAAGCATCCAGACCCAACATAAGTCCCTTCGGGTAACGTCCGAAATCCCCCTCCTTGTGGGAGAACTCAAACCTCCGGATAGCCGCGCGGAGACTTGTTCGGTCCAGTCCCTCCTCTGCCAGTTTTGCAAGCGTGTCCGTCAGCAGGCTGCGGAATTCGTCCTTCCGCTCCGCATCGGCATTATGTGCCACAATGGAGAACACCGGCTGCAGCATGCTGGTATCATAGGAGCTTTCCACATCTGCCGCAAGTCCGGCATCAATGATGGCCTTGGTCACCGGCGCACCCTCTGCATCCAGAAGTACATAGGCAAGCACATCAAATGCCACGCGGAGTTTTTTATCCAGAGAGGTTCCGATCACGGCATTGTATGTCAGGAATGCGTTCTCCGAAGGCTCTTCTCCTTCTGCCAGTGCAAAGGGAACTTCCGCCGCGATCACCTGATCCGGTGCCTGCTGCAGGGCGATGGAGGAGTCCAGTTCCAAATGATCATACTGAGACAGATATTCCCGGTCCAGGTACTCCAGCTGCTCGGCGATATCCACATTTCCGTACAGATAAATGTAACTGTTGGAGGGGTGATAATACTTCGAGTGATAATCCAGATATTCCTCACGCGTCAGTGCAGGGATATCCTTCGGATCTCCGCCGGAATCATGACGATAGACGGAATCCGGGAAGAGACATTTTCCAACAGAACGGGAGATCACGGAATCGGGCGAGGAATACACGCCCTTCATCTCGTTGAATACCACGCCGTTATAGATCAGGGGGCTGTCTGCATCCGCCAGCTCATAGTGCCAGCCCTCCTGCATGAAGATCTCTTCCTTGTCGTAAATATTCGGGTGGAACACTGCATCCAGATAGACATCCGTCAGATTCCGGAAGTCCTTGTCATTGCAGGATGCCACGGGATAGACGGTCTTGTCCGAATAGGTCATGGCATTCAGAAATGTGTTGAGAGAACCTTTAGCAAGTTCCACAAAGGGATCCTTTGCGGGGTATTTTTTTGAGCCACAGAGGACCGTATGTTCAATGATATGCTGGATGCCCTTGGAATTTGTGGGCGGAGTGCGAAAGCCGATGGCAAATACCTTGTTGATGTCATCGTTTTGGATCACAAGGATGCGAGCTTTCGTTTTATTGTGGCGAAACACATAGCCGGTGCCGTTCACTTCGGGGAGGGCCTGCTCCTGTTCCAGTGTGTATGCGTTGATATTCTGTATCATAAGATGCTCCTTCCGGTTGCATAAGATTCGTGGGGGTTAACCCTGTCAGTATAGCATGTTTCAGGCGGATTGGCCATAGCTTTCATCTAACGCGATTATTCCAAGTGCTGAACAAACTCCGATGATGAACCCGTCTGCTTCGCAGCCGGTCGCCGCTCCGCGGCTTTCCGTTCGTCATGGTTTGTTCAGCTCTTGCTTCGCAAGTACGCACAACAAAAAAGGAACGGCTTTCGAGCAAGCTCGAGCCGTTCCTTTTTGTTGTGCTACTTGGAATAATCACTTACATCATTCCCATCCCCGGGGCGCCGCCTGCGGGCATAGCCGGGGTTTCTTCCTTGATGTCGGCTACAACTGACTCTGTGGTCAGCAGTGTAGATGCGATGGATGTTGCATTCTGCAATGCGGTACGGGTAACCTTTACCGGATCAATGATTCCGGACTCGATCATGTTCACGTACTGCTCCTTGTAAGCATCGAAGCCGATGGCATCATCGGATTCCATAACCTTGTTTACGATGACCGCGCCTTCCAGACCTGCATTTGCAGCGATATGGAACAGCGGAGCTTCCATGGCCTTGATGACGATCTGTGCACCGGTCTTCTCATCTCCCTCAAGAGTATCAGCCAGCTTTGCCACCTTCTTGGTTGCGTGAACGTAGGCTGCTCCACCACCGGAAATGATACCTTCTTCAACAGCGGCACGTGTAGCATTCAGTGCATCTTCCAGACGAAGCTTTGCTTCCTTCATCTCGGTCTCGGTTGCGGCACCGACACGGATCACTGCGACACCGCCTGCCAGCTTGGCCAGACGCTCCTGCAGCTTCTCCTTATCGAAGTCGGAGGTTGTCTGCTCAAGCTGTGTCTTGATCACGCTGACACGTTCCTCGATGGCTTTCTTCTCGCCCTCGCCGTCAACGATGGTAGTGTTGTCTTTGGTAACCTTTACACTCTTTGCGCGGCCCAGCATGGTGATATTGGTATCCTTCAGCTCATAACCAAGCTCGGAGGAGATCACGGTACCGCCGGTCAGGATTGCGATATCCTGCAGCATGTCTTTCCGACGATCGCCATAACCCGGAGCCTTTACCGCTACAACATTGAAGGTTCCACGCAGCTTATTTACGATCAGGGTAGTCAGTGCTTCGCCTTCCACATCCTCAGCGATGATGAGCAGCTGAGCACCGCTCTTTACGATCTCTTCCAGTACCGGAAGGATATCCTGGATGTTGGAGATCTTCTTGTCTGTGATCAGGATGTACGGATTCTGCAGCTCAGCAACCATCTTCTCCATGTCTGTAGACATGTAAGCAGATACATAGCCACGGTCAAACTGCATACCTTCAACCAGATCCAGCTCAGTCTTCATTGTCTTGGATTCCTCAACGGTGATAACGCCGTCCTTGGAAACCTTCTCCATTGCGTCTGCAACCAGTTCGCCGACCTCTTCATCGCCTGCGGAGATCGCAGCAACCTTTGAGATCTGTTCCTTGCCGCTGATCTGCCGGCTCATATCGGAGATAGCCTGTACCGCGACCTTGCTTGCCTTCTTCATACCCTTACGAAGTACGATGGGATTTGCACCGGCAGCCAGGTTCTTCATACCTTCGTTGATCATAGCCTGTGCCAGAACGGTAGCTGTTGTGGTACCGTCACCGGCTACATCGTTGGTCTTGGTTGCAACTTCTTTTACAACCTGTGCACCCATATTTTCAAATGCATCTGCCAGTGTGATCTCTTTTGCGATGGTCACACCGTCATTGGTGATGAGCGGAGCACCGTAGGACTTGTCCAGGACTACGTTTCTGCCCTTGGGGCCCAGTGTTACGCGAACTGTATCCGCCAGCTGATTTACGCCGCTCTCCAGTGCCTTTCTTGCCTCAGCACCATACTTGATTTCCTTAGCCATTGTTATCGTCTCCTTTTTTTACTGTTATTATTGTCAGGATCCTTCGTCGTGCTTCGCACTCCTCAGGATGACATGAAAATCCTTCATCGTGTTGTTCACGTCTCAGGATGACATTGTATCGATGAAATTGCAGTTATATAACTGCAGATGATCGAATTATTCTACAACCGCAAGGATATCGTCCTGACGAACGATGGTATACTTCTCCTCGCCCAAAGTCACATCCGTTCCTGCATACTGGGAATAAATAACCTTCTGTCCTACTTCAACGTTCATCGGAACAGTCTTGCCGTCTTCTACTTTACCGGGGCCGACTGCCACAACTTCGGAATACTGCGGCTTTTCCTTGGAATTTCCGGTCAGGATGATGCCGGACTTTGTGGTCTCTTCAACCTCTGCCTGCTTAAGTACGACTCTGTCGCCTAACGGTTTTACGTTCATGTTGTAATTCCTCCTGTACTTGATCTACGACTTGATCTTTATTTTTAGCACTCATGCATATTGAGTGCTAACATAAAATACATTGTACCCTTTTTTTCAAAAAAATCAACCCCTAAATTATACTTTTTCATTTTTAAAAATCAAAAATCAACCTAAGATCCGGATCCTGAAAAACATGCAAAAACCCATCGAAACCTCCTTGTCCGGAAATGATCTGAATATGATCCGAATATGATCCGATCATAATACTAATGGATCCACAAGGAAATGTTCGATGGGTTCTATACTGTCGTTGCAGAATCATCCGTTCCGTCTGATGATGCGCCTTCCAGAAGCTGTCTCTCCTGCTTTCGTTCCAACTGCTGCCGGTCGATCTCTGCCTGTTTCTTTCGGATCGCTCTGTGCTGTGCCCGGATCAGAGTATGCTGCTCTGCACGCTGCTGCTCATTCAGTTCCAGCTGCTGGCCCAGCATCTGTTCACGCAGTTCCTGCTGCTGTTCCTTCTGCTGGTCACGCAGTTCTTTTTGCTGTTCCTTCTGCTGAGCACGAAGGAATTTCTGCTGCTCCTTATGATGCTTTTGCTGTTCCTTCTGCTGTATCTTCAGCAGCTTCCGCTGGTCCTTCAGTTCCTTCTTCTCGCTCTTCCGGAGACTCTTCTCTTCTGCATCCAGATGCAGAGAACCAAGCCAGTTCCGATAGTTCACCAGAAGGCCCTCATAAAAATGTTCCAGTTTATCGCTGGTCCGATAATCATCCGGTGTAACCAGTCCGGGTTTCTTCCCGAACAGATCGATACCACTCATCTGCAGGACCTTATCCACGAACTGAGTACAGAAGTAATTGTATTTCCGTTCGATGGCAATGTGAGCTCTTGCAGCAAAAACGCCGAGATAATTGTATCCGTAACGTCTCCTGTGCTCCTTGAACTTCTCCACATTTTCATGTACCCTGCCGTACTCCTCTTCAGTAACCGGCAGCCGGAGCACCAGGCATTTGGTGGTCTTCTTCTTCGCAAAGACGCCCTTATCGATATCCTCGTCGATCAGGCCGCAGTAGAAAGGATAATGCACCTTTTTCCGTGCAAAACTGTACATTTCCGTCAGATTCTCATCGAAAGCGATGGAAGCATGGGCATACGGCATGGGTTTTAGGAACCGGATCACCTTGGACGGAACCGTTCCCGTCCTGGAAAGAAGAATATAGATGTTCTTCATCCCCGGATGATCTTCCTGCTCCGTATACTCATGATCGGAGGCCGATGACGCAGGCTCATCCTCCTGCTTATGAAGCTCCGAAGAAGCCGTGCCTGCCTCCGCATCTGTCCGAAGCACGGTATCTGTCACCGACTCCTGCGCGGACTCGGTCTCCGGTGCAGACGAAGCAGGCAGAGAACTCCCGCCTGCAGCCGAACCGGCTTCAACGGGAGTATACTCTGCCACATCCGAAATGATTCTGTTTTTCAGTTTCTTCTTCCTCATGCGTCTACTCTATCACACCGAATCCGGTCTGTAAATCCTTAAAACTCTACAAAACCGCTTGTAGAAAACTATACGCCCGGCTTGTAGGAACTCTTCAGTCCGACAATACGATTCAGTACAAGATGTTCCTCTGTGGAATCCTTGGGATCCACGGAGAAATATCCGTTACGGATCAGCTGTACCTTCGTCTCGGGTTTCGCGCCCGCCATGCAGGCCTCCAGCTTCGCATCCGTCAGCACGGTCAGGGAATTCGGATTAAAGTTGAGGGTTCCGTCCTCGTTCAGTTTCCCCTTTTCTTCGTCGATCAGGTTCTCGTACAGACGGACCTCTGCATTAACGGCGTCAGCCGCATTTACCCAGTGGATGGTGCCCTTTACCTTCCGTGCACCCTCTTTTTCTTCATAGCCGCTTCCGGATCTGGTCTCCGGATCATAGGTTCCATGGATCACGGTCACCTTTCCGTCTGCATCCTTCTCACAGCCGGTACAGCGAACGAAATAGGCTCCCTTCAGGCGCACTTCATTTCCGGGGAAGAGCCGGAAATACTTCTTCGGCGGTTCCTCCATAAAGTCATCTCGCTCCACATAAAGCTCTCTGGAGAAAGACACCTTTCTCTTTCCGGCATCCTGTCCGATGGATGCGGCATCCGGATTGTTCTCGATCTCAAACTCTTCCGTCTGACCCTCCGGATAATTGTCGATCACCAGCTTTACCGGATCCAGTACACCCATGAGACGGGGCGCCTTCGGCTTCAGATCCTCACGGATGCAGTACTCCAGCATCGGATACTCCACGGAACTCTGGGACTTGGAGATACCCACCAGCTTCATGAACATCTTCAGGGATTCCGGAGTAAAACCACGACGGCGCAGCGCTGCCAGAGTAACCAGACGCGGATCATCCCATCCGTCAACCACACCGTCTTCCACCAGCTTTTTGATATAACGCTTGCCAGTAACCACGTCAGTCAGATACAGCTTTGCAAACTCGATCTGCTTCGGCGGATGCGGGTACTCCAGTTCTTCCACTACCCAGTTATACAGCGGACGGTGATCCTCAAATTCCAGCGTACAGAGGGAATGGGTCACGCCCTCGATAGCGTCCTCAATGGGATGTGCAAAATCATACATCGGATAGATGCACCATTTGTCTCCCGTATTATGATGCGTCATACGCGCGATCCGGTAAATGATGGGATCCCGCATATTGATATTCGGAGAGGCCATATCGATCTTTGCCCGGAGAACCTTTGCACCGTCCGGGAATTCACCGTTCTTCATAGCCTCAAACAACGCCAGATTCTCTTCAACTGAGCGGTCGCGATACGGACTGTTCTTTCCCGGTTCGGTCAGAGTCCCGCGGTATTCCCGGATCTCCTCCGGAGTCAGATCACAGACGTAAGCCTTGCGCTTTTTGATCAGTTTTACTGCTGCTTCATACATCTGTTCAAAATAGTTGGAGGCATAAAGCACCTCCCCACGGAAATCCGCGCCCAGCCACTCTACGTCCGCCACGATGGAATTTACAAATTCCTCTTTTTCCTTCGTGGGATTCGTATCATCAAAGCGCAGATTGAACTGTCCGCCGTATTCCTCTGCCATTCCATAGTTCAAAAGGATGGACTTTGCATGGCCGATGTGAAGATATCCGTTGGGCTCCGGCGGGAACCGGGTGATGATCTTCTCATACTTCCCTTCCGCCAGATCCTGATCGATGATCTGCTCGATAAAATGTCTGGATCTTACTTCTTCTGATCCTGATTCATTATTCGTTTTTGCATTTGCTTCTGCACCGGTATTCTCTTCCGGCTTTACACCTGTCATCTCGTCAGACATGTCTGCCTCCAAATCTGTCACCGATCCCGCCAGCCTCAGCAGCGACTCCGGCTATAATTATTCATCTTCCAGATCGTCATCCCCCGGAAGTGCCACTTTCTGCGGCTTGTTCGATTTTACACGAGTATCCGCATCACTGTCAACCACATCAAAAGCTGAATCAATGCCATACGGACGATCCTTCATGGCATCTGCCACTTTGTCCCTCTTTTTATCATGGACCGGCGGAACATTTACGGATCGATTGTTATCCTCTGCTTCCTCCAGGATGATCTCGATGGTCTCTCCGGAAACCGGCCGGCCGTCTGCTGCCCGACGGTCACGCGCCATGTCATCCTCATCTTCCTCGTCTTCGTCGTCCTCATCTTCCTCGTCATCTTTATAGCGACTCTTGCCGTTGGCAACGACTCGTTCTACATCCTTCGCGGATCTGGCCCGCCTTTTTCTCATTTCATCTCTGCGGTCGCTCTCCAACTCATCCAGGCGATTCTGCAGCTTGGAATTCTGGATCAGCAGCACCATGGCAAAGATCGCCATCAGAAGGAACAACGCAACCGCTCCGATCAGCATTTTCCCAAGATTATCTTTATTAAAAATGCCTTCGTCCTCCGTCTGACTGTTCGCAACTTCCTCACCGGTATCTGCCGTAGTTGCGGCGGTTGCTTTCTGCTGTTCATCCTCAATCTTCACCGGCAGGTAACGAATAAAGGTTTTCTCTATGGTATCAAAATAGTAGAATCCTTCCACACCTGTCGGTGTTACACCGTAGATCAGAACGATCTTATCCAGCCGCGGATCCTGGTATACCGTCAGCGCACCGTGTCCCAGATCCATGGTGACTTTACTGAATCCTTCCGGGATCTCCACATTGGAAGGCTTATCCATAGGAACGAATTTCAGCTCCGCAGAATATTCCACAAAAGGAGTCAGCGTGTTGTCCCTGTCATTGAAGCGATACCACGCAAAAGGCGCTTCTTCAAGCCCCGTTTCTTCGGCGTCATCGGTTTCCTCTGTATCTTCAGTTTTTTCCGTATCTTCCGTTGCTTCTGTCGCCTGCTCCTGCGATCCGTCCTCAGCTTCGTCTGCCGGTTTTATCTTTGTGGCATCCGTCAGCGCTACGATCGTGAGTACCTGATTCTTCGAAATATAAGCGGGCACCATCCAGTTCAGATATCGGATGGAGGTCAGTGTAAAGTCCTTCGGAATCTGCTCCGGATCCTCCGGCTGACGGAAGACGTAGGTCACCCCGTCGATCTCTGCTCTTGCATCCTTCAGGTCCACCTGGCTCTCCGTACTCTGTTCCGTATTCTCCTCTGACGCACCTTCCGAGCCCTCTTCTGAAGTCTTTTCAGAGGCTTCCTCTGTCTTCTTCTCGGTTGCTTCCTCCGACTTCTTCTCTGTCTCGGTCTTCTTTTCCGTTACTTCTTCTTTCTTTCCGATGGTCACGGAATCACTTGCGTGTTCGATCTCCAATGTATTTCCCTCGGAATCATACGCACCAGATCCACTGGTAGAGATCCGTGCAGTCCCGTTTGCGATTGCCTTAAAGGACAAACTTGCCGCACTCTCTCCGTCGATATGCAGGGATACGGATCCTCCGGAGCCACTTGAACATTCCAGAATATCCGTCGGATAGGATACGGTAACCGTGGTATCCCACACAAGTTCCCCTCGTACCGTGATCGTAGCGGTAACCGTATCACCCACAGAGATCTCTCCCTCCGGAGAAATGTGAATGATCACATTTACATCAGCAGCTTCCGCCGTTTTTGAAGGCCCCAGGACACCCAGTCCAAGCACCAGCAGTAATACCAGCACAAGACATATCTTTTTTTGAATCTGTGTTCTCGTACGTTGCAACATGTCAATCCACCTTTTTGCTTTTTTGATCCGCTTTTGATCTGCTGATTCCGCAAAATCTATGGTCTCTCAACCTGAAAAAGCGCATATCTGGTAGGATTATAGCACATCCGCGCCGAAATACAAAGAAAAAAAAGGAAATCTGTTTTTTAATTTGCATTTTCCGGTTGACAAACCGATAAATATTTATTATTATAGCAACTGTAATTTTTGCCGCCATAGCTCAGTAGGTAGAGCGCAGCATTGGTAGTGCTGAGGTCGCCGGTTCGACTCCGGTTGACGGCTCACAAAAATACTGCAGACCGTTTTCATAGCAGTCTGCAGTATTTTTTTCTTTATTCGTTATGATCCGGATCCTTCTTATCTCTTTTTTTTAATGAATCCCAAATCTTCTTCCGGCTTCTGGTAAGAGCATTTTCCACGGACCGCTGAGGCCTTCCCAGTCTGACAGCAATTTCCGCCGAACCGTATCCTTCCAGATATTCTTTTACCACCGCCCATTCGAAGGCGCTGAGGATTTCCTCTATGGATCTGAGCCGGTTCTCGGCATCTTCCTTTCGGATCAGAACAGTCTCGGGTCCCTCCATCCAAAGTTCCTTCAGGTATTCATCCGGATCCGGTTCGTCCGGATGCTCCGAATCCGGATATATGGAAATATAATTCTTCATCGGAAGATGCTTTTTTCGATTTGCCGCACGGATTGCTGACAAGATCTGATTCTGAACACATGTTGTTGCAAACGTCCGAAAAGCAGCTTCTCCACCGGGCTGATAATTACGAACAGCTTTCATAAGGCCGATCATTCCTTCCTGGATCAGATCATCCCTTTCCACGCCGTCCAGATTATCTCCACCTACCAGAAATACAACTCTCGTTTCCCTCTTTACGATATCTCCGTATTTTTTCAGGAGTTGTTCTTCTGCATCGTTGTCACCGGCGCGGCTTCTGCTTACCAGCTCGTCATCCTCAGCCAAGAGGTTCTTCACTTTGCCCTTTGTATCCTCTCCCATTTACGCCCCCTAACTTCACGCTTTACAACACTTATGCAGTACATGCCCGGCACTTATTTTTGCTTCAACATCCGTTGCCGTACGATCTCGTACGCCAGCACACCGGCGGCCACCGATGCATTCAGAGAATCGATATCTCCCTTCATGGGAACCGAAACCACATAATCACATTTCTCGCGGACCAGCCTGGATACACCGGAGCCTTCATTTCCGATCACCAATCCGATGGGACCGGTAAGATTGCAGTTATACATCACTTCGCCGCCCATATCGGCGCAGGCAAACCACATTCCCCGTTCCTTCAGTTCGTCGATCGTCTTGGCGATATTTGTCACCTTCACCACGGGCGTATAATTGATCGCTCCGGCCGAAGCTTTTACCACCGTGGCTGTCAGTCCGACTGCACGATGTTTCGGAATGATCACACCGTGGGCCCCACACAGGTTCGCGGTCCGGATGATGGCACCCAGATTATGGGGATCCTCGATCTCATCCAGCAGAAAAACAAACGGTGCTTCCCCTTTCTCCTCTGCTGCACGGAAGATTTCCTCCATATCCGCATACTCATATGCGGAACATTGCAGGATCACTCCCTGATGGCGTCCGGTTTCCGACATCTGATCCAACTGCTGCTTTTTCACAAAGCTGACGCTTGCGCCCTGTTTCTTCACCTTCGATACGATCTGTCCGATCGCAGGATCCCGAAGCCCGTCCTGGATATAGAGACGGTCTGCCGTTTTTCCTGCACGAAGTGCCTCCTGCACCGCGTTTCGTCCTTCCACGATACCGGAGCGGGCATGATTCTTGTTCTTTTCTTCCATCTGCTGACCCGGAAGCGGCCGAAGTTCCTCCTCCGGTTCCTCCGGCAAAAGCTCCGTCATTTCCGTACTGTACTTATCCTGTGACATTCTGTTCTCCCTAAACCTGTTACCTGTTTTCTCCATGCGCTTCCAGTAGTTTCCGGATCAGTTCCGCCAGCCTTTCCTGCTTTCCGGAAAGATACAGGAACCCCAGCAGCGCCTCAAGCCCGGTGGCTTTCTTATATTCTGCCATCGTTGCATGCTTTGCCTTCGTATGAACGGACGCGTTTCGTCCGCGGTGATAAATGTCCCGTTCCTCCTCCGTCAGTTCACTCTCTATGGAATCCGCAAAGGTTGCCTGACTGATGGCAGACACAACACCCGTCACTTCTTTATGATATTTTTGCGCCTGCTTATTTGCTTTTCGGACATAATGATCTCTTACCGCCAGTTCCAGAACGGCATCACCGAGATACGCAAGTGCAAGAGGTGAATATTGTTCGGGATGCGAATGTACTGTCTGCGTGTATATCAGGCTCTGTTCCTCCGGTACCATATCTGTTTTTCCGTTTATATCCTCTGCCACTTAACACCTTCCCGCGTATCCTTGATCTCGATCCCCATAGCTTTCAGTTCTTCCCGGATCTCGTCAGCCCGTGCAAAATTCTTCTCTTTCTTTGCCGCGGTACGCTCTGCGATCAGAGCCTCGATCTTTGCCACCTCATCCTCGGAGATCTCCGCCTTACTGCGTGTCAGATGGATGCCCAGCACCGTATCCGAAAGGGTGAAAAGCGTCTCATACAGCTTCTTTGCAAATGCAGAAGAAGATGTCTCATTCGTGCTCGCATTCGTAAAACGAACCAGTTCAAAGAGAACGGAAATGGCATCCGCCGTATTCAGGTCATCGTCCATGGCCGCATCAAACTTCTCCACGAATTTCGGAAGCTCTTCATCCAACAGTCTTTGTTCTTCGGCCGATATCTCTTTTCCGTTTTCTTTTGCAATGATCTCCGCCAGTTTTTCCGCGCCGTTCAGGATCCGTTCCAGACTTACCCTGGAGGTTTCGATCAGATCCGCCGAGAAATTAAGGGGACTCCGGTACTGTGCGGACAGCATGAAGAACCGGATCACCTGAGGATCGTACTTCTCGCAGATTTCACGTACCGTAAAGAAATTCCCCAGTGATTTCGACATCTTTTCGTTATCGATCTTCAGGAATCCGTTATGCATCCAGTAATTGGAAAATGTCGCATCATTTGCCGCTTCGCTCTGCGCGATCTCATTTTCATGATGCGGGAAGATCAGATCCTCACCGCCGGCATGAATATCCAGGGTACCGCCGATGTATTTGCGGGACATGACCGAGCACTCCAGATGCCAGCCCGGACGGCCCTTGCCCCAGGGGGATTCCCAGAACGGTTCTCCCGGTTTCATGGGCTTCCAGAGCACGAAATCCAGCGAATCTTCCTTCTCATCTTCGCCGCTCACCTTCAACTGATGTGCCTCATCGCGGTGACCGCTTTCGAGATCGTCAATGTTCTTATGGGACAGCTTCCCATACCCCGGAAAACTCCGTGTCCGGAAATAAACCGTTCCGTTCACTTCATAGGCATGTCCTTTGTCGATCAGCTGCTGCACCATCTCGATCATGTCAGGGATCTCCTGTGTAGCCTGCGGATGCGTGGTCGCCGGGCGAACATTCAGTGCCTCCATATCCCGGCGGCATTCTTTGATAAACCGCTCAGAGATCTCGATGGATTCCTTGCCCTCCTCATTTGCGCGGCGGATGATCTTGTCATCCACATCCGTAAAATTCGAAACATAGTTCACATCATAGCCCCTGAATTCCAGATACCTGCGCAGTGTATCAAACACGATCATGGGACGCGCATTTCCTATATGAATAAAATCGTAGACCGTCGGTCCGCAGACATAAATTCCTGCCTTACCCGGCACAACCGGCTTAAATTCTTCCTTCTGCCTGGTCAGTGTATTGAATATCCTCATAATATGAAACCTCCGTTTCGAAGATAAATAATTATAATGAAAAATCAGTGATATAAATCATTCTTCTGATCGAATGATACAAACAGGCCCGTCAGTTACGGATCTACAATGCTGCAGGTCCGTCTTCTTCATGAAGATACATGATCATTCCGGGGCCGAGCTCCGGCGTCGGCCGCGCGATAAACCCGTTCTTTTCGTAGAAACGCTCCCGTCCCTTTGCACACATCAGCGTGAACATCAGCTCCTCACCGGGTTCCAGTGCCTCCGCCGCCTTCTCCCGAAGATGACGGATCAGCTCCGATCCGATCCCACGTCCATGATAGTCCGGACGGACGATCAGATCCTGGATATTCATGATCACCAGTTCGTCACCGACCAGCCGTCCCATACCGACCACCTGGCCGGTCTCCGTATCCCATGCGGTGATCATGGCTTTGCAGCCGCCAAGCGCCGCCTCTACCTGCCGGTCAGACAGGTGCTTCCACCCTACGGAAGCCCGAAGGCCAAGGTACAGTTCCTTCGGAAGCCGCAGGAATTTATATTCGATCATAATCTTATGCTCCTCTTAACGAATCATCTTACAGCCGCACGGAAACTCCACGTGCCCGTAGCACCTCCTTCACTTCGCGGATCTCCAGTTCCTTAAAATGGAACAATGAAGCCGCCAGTGCGGCATCCGCTTTCCCATCCGTCACAGCTTCATAAAAATGCTCCGGCGTTCCGGCGCCGCCGGAAGCAATGACCGGAATGGAGACCGCCTCCGAGACGGCTCTTGTCAGTTCAATATCATAGCCGTTTTTCGTTCCATCGCAATCCATGCTTGTAAGAAGGATCTCCCCTGCGCCCAAACGATCCGCTTTCGCCGCCCATTCCACTGCATCGATCCCGCAATCCAGACGGCCGCCGTGCTTGTAGATCGTCCAGCCGCTGCCGTCTGCCCTGCGCTTGGCATCAATGGCCACCACGACGCACTGACTTCCGAACTTGTCCGCCGCATCCGAGATCAGCTGCGGATGATCGATTGCTGCGGAGTTCACTGCGATCTTATCCGCCCCTTCTCTGAGGATCTCACGAAAATCTTCTACCGTGCGGATCCCGCCCCCTACCGTAAAGGGAATGAAGACAGTCTCCGCCACACGACGTACCATGTCCGCCACGATCGCTCTCCTGTCACTGGATGCCGTGATATCCAGGAAAACAAGTTCATCCGCGCCGGCCGCATCGTAAGCTTTCCCGCACTCCACCGGATCGCCGGCATCGATCAGATTTACAAAATTGATTCCTTTTACCACCCGGCCGTCCTTTACGTCCAGGCAGGGAATGATTCGTTTTGTATGCATAAGTAGGCTCCTATAATTCAACAAAATTCTTCAGGATCTGCAGTCCGACCTCGGAGCTTTTCTCCGGATGGAACTGGCATGCGAAGATATTACCTGCCTCCACAGCTGCATCGATCCGCACACCGTACTCGGTCGTCGCCGCAACTTCACTTCGATCCTCCGCCTCAAGGTAATAGGAATGGACGAAATAAACATAGCTGTGATCCGGCACGCCGGTAAAAAGCCGAGAAGTCGGATTCAGCGTAATATCATTCCATCCGATCTGCGGAACCTTCCGTCCTTCCCCTTCAGGGATCCTCCGGATCTTTCCTTTGAGCAGTCCCAATCCGCGAACTCCCGGACTCTCCTCACTCTCTTCAAACAGCAGCTGCAAGCCGAGACAGATTCCCAGGAAAGGCTTCCCGGACTCCGTATATTCACGTATCACGGACTCCAATCCGTATCCTCGAAGTTTCTCCATGGCATCCCCGAAGGATCCGACTCCCGGAAGGATCACATGGTCAGCTGACAGGATCACATCTCTGTCCCTGGTCAAAGTAACTTCACTGACATCCTGTTTCAGAAGATACTGCAGTGCCTTCTCAACACTTTTAATATTTCCTGCATCATAATCAATTATCGCTATCATATTCTATCCCGCTTTTGTTTATATCATATTTTTCGGCTCTGATTCCCGGCCGTCATTTCTGCATGTCCGAGCCTGTCCAGACAGGCCTGTATGTCTGGTTTCATACACAATTCACTTTTTAAAGATATATTCTATCATATAATCTTTCCGATTTCTACCGTAACAAACACCAAATCAAACGAAATCACAATAACGTATTTCTGTCATATTTCCCGTGCACAAATTAAAAATCGCCTCACCTGGCTCGCAGGCGAGGCGATTTCCTGATTTTTAGAAATCGTTCTGTGTGTTGATGATATGGAAGGATCCGGCCTCATCTCCGTTGAATACGTAATATGCCTTATCCTCCTCCGGTTTTACATAGAGATCAATGCTCTTCAGATCGGAAGCCTTCTTTCCGCTTGCTTCCCAGATCTTCTTCGCCTCAGCCACCAGTTCATCCTGGCTGACCTGCTCTCCGTAAAACTCAACATATACGGATGTCTTCATTTGCTTCCTCCTAACTATCACTGAATAACACTCTGAACGGTGTATACCAAAACTGATATAACCTTCAAACTAACAGCACTATATTACCATGTTACAAAAAAATGTCAAGTCTCTGTCTCTTCCACACCTTCTTCGAGGTGATCATTTCAGCGCTCCGGAAAGTGCCTCATAGTTTTTCTGCATCAGGTCCAGATAGGTGATACCGGATTCGACATCCTTTATTGTTATACTCTGCATGGAGTTAAGTTCCACGATCTCCTGATCCCGGGATTTGGTGCTGTTCTTTACGGTTTCGGCAATTTTATGGTTGGAGCCTTCCAGAACAAATATATTTTTTAATTGCAGCTCATCTACTTTTCCGGCAAGGAACGTGATGGTCTCAAAGCTGGCCTCTGTCTCCGCAGAACAACCTATAAATGCAGCATAATAGGACAAGCCGTAATCCTCGATCATATACCGGAACGGGAACCGGTCCCCGAAAAGTAATGTCTTCGTTCCTGCATTTTTGAAGAGCTCACTGTACTGACCGTCCAGTTGTTCCAATTTCCCTGCGTAGGTTTCCGCATTCTTCCGATAGGTATCCGCATGTGCCGGATCCAACGCAGCAAGCTTTTCCGAGAGTGTATTCACATACAGCTTTGCATTCCTCAGGGAAAGCCATACATGCTCGTCATATTCGATCTCCCGGCTGTCTCTGTGATGATCGTCGTCATGATCCACATCTTCATGATCTGCGTCTTCGTGATCATGGTCATGGTCTGCGTCTGCGTCTTCATGATCCGCATCTCCATGGTCATGATCGTGATCATGATCTTCCTGCATGCCTTCCACAACTTCCTCCTGCTTTGCGGTATCTCCCAACACATCCAACAGATCCACAACGACCATATTCTTGTTCGTTGCTTCCTTCAGCGCATCGTCCACCCATTCGTCAGATTCACCTCCGACATAGACAAAAAGGTCACAGGTACTGATCCGTGCGATATCCTCCGCCGTAGGCTGATAACTGTGCAGATCCGCACCGTTATCCAAAAGCAGTGTCAGTTCCACTCCTTCCGGATTCTCTCCCAGGATCTGACGGATCCAGTCATATTCCGGAAAAATGGTGGTGACCACCTGCAATTTTCCAGCGCCGGCCGATGCAGCGCCCGTTGTCGTTCCCGTTGCGCCTGCCGTACTTCCGCCATTTCCGCCGCACGCTGCCATGGAAATCGGCAGACACGCCGCAAGAAGTCCGACCAAAATGTGTCTTACCTTATGTTTCAGTTTCTTTACGCCCATGATATGTTTCATTTCTTTATTACCCGTCTTCTTAATCATATAAATCCTTTTGTTTCGATTATACGTTTTGTTAACAACGTCTTTCTTTTTCCTCCGGAATAGCGCCGACCGTTCGGATACTACGCCGTCTGACGGCAAGCCTCACAGATCCCGTAAAAAACGGTACGGAGCGGATCCAGCTGAAAACCATGATGTTCCATCAGATGCTCCCGGATCCCGGCAAGCGCCTCGCAGTTCATGTGGATCAGTTTTCCGCATTTCTCACATTTACAGTGGAAACAGGTTCCCTGCAAATGGCTTTCCTCCGGTACATATTCAAAACAGGCCGGGCTGTTCGCGTCGATGACATACTTCTGCACCAGACCTTCATCCACCATACGCTCCATCTGCCGATATACCGTAGTCTGCCCGATGGATACGCCCTGCCGATGCAGATAATCGCACACATCGGTCACAGTGATATGCTTTCCCGGCACGGTCTTCATATAGTCCAGCAGCTGCGTTCGCTGCTTTGTCTTATAATTCGGTTTTGCTGTCATGGTACTCTCCACCCCTTTCATATGAGCCATGCCTCCCTCTCCGGATACTTCGTTTCGCGCCTGCCGGCTTGGTCGACTCGGCGCTTGACGCACGCCACCGGCGTGCAGCGCACCGGAGATGTCGCGGCATTCGCCGTATATATCCGCATCGATATTGCTGTGCTCGGGAGCAAGCTCCCGCACAGCAAATCTCGCGTCTATGCACGGCTCATTACTCGCGCAAAATGAAAACCGTTTTCATTTTTAATCTGAAAACGGTTTTCATTTTATACTCTTCTGATTCAATTGTCAATAGAAAATGAAAATAATTTTCATTTTTGTTTTATCTTCATTTCCGCTTATGCTTCCGTCGGATGGGAGCCCGGAACCAAACCTTCCACGATCTCATCAAAATGCATACCGTGAGAAGCTTTCACCACAACCATATCCTCCGGTGCAAGGTTCTCTTTCAGAAATGAAACTGCTTCCGCATTTGTATCGAATGCCCGATACTGAAGTCCCGAAAGTGCATTGGCCGCGTGTTCTCCCAGCGTCTTTGCCATAGTACCTACCGTCACCAGACAGTCGACCTTTTTTCCTGCAAAGAAATCTCCTACCTCTGCATGACGCTCCAGTTCATTGGAGCCCAGTTCAAACATATCTCCGAGAACAGCCCAGCGTTTTCCCGTAACCTCAGACTCTGACAGAACGTCCAGAAGAGCCTTCATGGAATCCGGACTCGCATTATACACATCATCGATCACTCTGGTTCCCGACGTCATCTGCCGGTTGATCTGTCGCATGGGAACAAAATCCGCAAGTGCCTTGGCCGCAGCTGTAAGATCCAGTCCGAGATAATCGCAGATAGCCATGGCCACCGTCGCATTCAGAACGTTATGGCGTCCTGCAACCGGTAGTTCGACCGGAACTCTGGTTTCTCTGTGACAATATGTGAAATGTGCTCCGTCCCCCGTAAGTTCAGCGTTCTCCGCACGATAATCTGCCTCATCGCGGAATCCGTAATACCAGGTTTCCCGGGTTCCGGTCTTTCCCTTCATCTCCCAGAGCATGGGATCATCCGCATTCAGGAACAGTACTGTATCCTGGGTTGCACAGCGCAGTTTCTGCTCCCGTATCTTTTCCTGTGATCCAAAATATTCCATATGGCAGGTTCCGATCATCGTTACCACCGCGATCTCCGGTCTTACAACCGAGCGGAGCCGGTCCATCTCTCCGATCCGATCGATCCCAAGTTCCAGAACCGCCACTTCCGAAGGCTCATCCAGCATCCGGCTGGTTGCGATCGGCACACCGATCCAGGAGTTGAAATTCTTCGGCGTTTCATATACCTCCCGGCTGCTGCCGAGGGCTGTGGATATCATCCTGCGGGTCGTAGTCTTCCCCACACTGCCTGTCACGCTGATCACAGCTCTCTCATACTGCATACGGATCCCTGCCCCGATGGCCAGATGTGCTGCCGAAGTATCCTCTACAAGGATCAGTACGTCTCCGCGTTTTTTTGCGTTCTCCAAGGATTCCTGTGAGGTATAGATCTCTTCCGGCTTACGGTCCACCACGGCAGCTGCCGCCGTCTCCATCGCCTTCGGGACAAAACGATGCCCGTCCGTATTTTCCCCGGGCAGTGCCACGAAAAGGTCCCCTTCCCCGATCACCCGGGTATCAACGCAAAGATCCGACACCGATCGTTCGGCGACCTCGCCTTCATCCTCCTGTTCATTCATGCAGATGAGAGTTCCGCCCGTCATCTTTACAATGTCACGTATCGTGATATTCTTCATTTATATAACCTTTCTATTCCACACTTCGCGACCAAAGGCGCTCCGTGAAATCATCACTTCGCGCAGGGATACAAAATCTGATTTGCGATCTCCTGCGCTTTTTCATCGGAAATGAGCAGCTCGATCATCTTTAGCGCAAAATCGATGGAGGTTCCCATGCCACGGCTGGTGACAAACTGACCGTCCACTGCCACCGTCTGAACCGCACCGGTCCACTGCGCGCCGGTCAGTTCCGGTTCCTTGCCCGGATAGCAGGTTGCCTTCTTCCCTTCCAACAGTCCCATCTGACCGTACACCGTGGGTGCCGCGCAGATGGCAGACAGAATCTTTCCTACTTCCTTGTGACGCAGGATCTCAGCAGCCACCGCTTCACTGGCTTTCAGATTTGCAGTTCCTTTCAGGCCACCCGGAAGGAAAATGGCGTCCGCCACCTCCGTCAGCGTTCCGATGGTGGTATCCGCGGTAACCGGTATTCCGTGGGAACTTACCACGACCGGATCCCCGGTAATGGATACCGTTACGACTTCCAGGCGCGCCCTGCGCATCAGATCGATAGGTACGACCGCCTCACTCTCTTCAAAGCCTTCTGCCAGAAATACATATACCTTGCTCATTCTTCACATCCCCCTTTTTCATCATGGTTCTTTCATTAATATTATATGGTTTCTTTATTTATGTGTTTTTTCAAGAAAAGCTTTCAGTTCCTCCGGTTTCATCCGGCTGAGTGCAGCATTTGTATAGGAGCCATCCTCCGTAACCTCCTGCCCAAACCAGGGTAATGGCTGAAATGCCTTTGCCGCTTCCACGGAAGGAAATTCTACTTCAACATACACCAGTCCCTCCAAATCTCCGTGAAAGATATCCAGCTCTGCTACCAGATTTCGCATCTCATTCGGTTGACTTGTCTCCGTCTCCACGTCTGAGGTTGCGTCAGCATCGGAAATCGGGATCAGATAACGCGTCTTGCGGATCAGGATTCCTTCCACCTTCTTTGACAGGGATTCGTACTGCTCCGCTGTCAGCATGGTCTCAAATTCTTCCCTTGCGAGAAGCCCGCCGCTCTTTACGGTCAGAATATAGTTCTCGTTACTCTGCCGGATCCGGATCACCGGATCCGTGGAGATATATCCCTGAGACATCTCCTTTTTTTGATATACGGTCAGATCCAATCCTTTGGGATCCGCCAGAAATTTACGTTCGATCTCCATATATAATACCTCTCCAGCCTTCGCTGCCTTTGCGCCCGCCCATTGATGGCGGGCACAAACCATCCCATTCCATACTTCGCGCCTTTCGGCGCTCCGTAGATTATCGCTTCGCACGTGAATTCCAATTTCACGCTTTTATCTTTCGTTCGAGTCCGTGCTTTGCGATAATCCATTCCATACTTCGCGCCTTTCGGCGCTCCGTAGATTATCGCTTCGCACGTGAATTCCAATTTCACGCTTTTATCTTTCGTTCGAGTCCGTGCTTTGCGATAATCCTCCCGGTCGGGCACCAACACCTTCGGTGTTGGTGGGCGTGTACGGAATCGATTCTCCTGATGGAG
>JAILAR010000001.1 GCA_024681515.1 Eubacterium sp.
GTTACGCCGGAGTGGCTGCTGTCCGGAGTGGAGACTCGCGGAACCCGGAGCAATCCCATGGAGTGGTATGCGGTGGATGCCGGTACCGAAGCCGGGTATATCATAACCGCCTATAATTCATTTGACGCGAGCCGCCAGGCACGGCTGCTGGGATATGTCCAGGCCCTTCAGGCGTTGGATGAGGGGCGGGAGTAATCATCACCAGAGAGATTTTGTGAATGGAATGTAACCGTTCCAAATCCTAAATCCTCCCATATCCCCCACATTTCAGTATTTCATTCTTAAGTTTTTCTGCGTCCTTATAACCGGCGGCAGTCATTTTTCCTGCGGCTTCAGTCAGGGCTTTTTCGAAGTGATCTGCTGTTTCGTCAAAAATCTTCATAGCTATCTGCTCTGTAAGTCCGGCCTCGGCGGCTGCTGCGGCAAAGGAAGAACGGTTCATTTTCTGCATAGGCATAGACTACCCCCTCTCCCTTAATTCGATATCTATTCCCAGCAGATTCGCCAGATAGATGACTTTGCCCAGCTCTGTTGTTACTTTCCCATTTTCCAGATCGGAGATAAAGCTGGTACTAGCAGCCTGTTTTCAATGACACTCCCTGCCGGATGTGTTATACTTATCTTGGGTTATTGTCGGCGCCTGGGCGCCGGCCATCTTCCTTCTCGAATCTGTATGGTATCCGGCCGTCCAAAGGTCTTACATCCATCAGCGGTGTAGTTCCGCTTATGGCAAGCCGTGATACCGTTTGCCCCGTGCATACCGTTTGACTCATGCATCATAGTATATTGACTTTCAGGGAAATATGACAGATCAGGAAACCTCAAAACTGAATCAGGAGCCGGAGAAGAAGCCCCGCTTCCGGATCAGGCTCGCCGTGCAGGTCGCATTTTTCTTTGCTTTTGCGACGCTGGTCACCGGCGTGATCTCTTACTTTGCCCTGAAAGCCATCACGGACCGCACGGTCCGGTCTGAGAAGGAAGAACTGGCCGAGCATATTCTTTATGATCTGGCGGCCGGCATGAGTCAGTACCAGACGATAGATGAGATGCTGGTGTATTGGATGGATCACGCGGATGAGCTGGATGTGGAGTATGATTACGGTGACGCAACCAAGAGGAAAGAACTGGAACTCAATATGCGGCACCCCAGTCTGATTCTGGGACAGTCTACGGGAGAAGATCTTGAAAGTATGTCCGAAGAGGATCAGAAGATGTATGCGGAGGTCCTGTATACCTGGATCATCAGCGAGTTTAACTCCATCAAGGAACTCTATGGAGTGGATTTTGTGTTTGTCATGACCACGGATCCGGGGTTTCAGACGAATACATATCTCTTCAGTGGTGCCACGTCGGACATGAAACGCAGCAGGAATTACGGCGATGCGTATGTGGTGGGAACCGAGGTGGCGTGCACGCCGGAGCAGGAGAAGGTTCTGAAGACGGCGATGGAGAATCAGTCCTGCGTACAGAAGTCCGCGCGGCATCTGAACTGCTATTACTATTTCGGAGAGATCAATCAGAGAAATCTCTTCCTGGGCGTATCCTTCAATCTGGCGGAGCATCTGGATGATGTGAAGACGGACATGAAGGAAGGCGTTGTGTTCTTCGTTATGGTACAGATCGCATTTTCGGTGATCTGCCTGATTTTGCTGACATTTTTCATCGTCTGGCCGGTTCGGCGGATCCAGAAGCGGGTCCGCGCTTATAAGGACTCGAAGGACGCGGACAAGATCCTGCGTCATCTGTCACACATTCATTCCGGAAATGAACTCGGTGAGCTGAAGGACGACATCGCGGAGTACGTGATGGAGCTCGAGGACTACATGAAGGAGATCGAGAGCATCACCTCCGAGCAGGAGCGTATCCGGACGGAGCTTTCCGTGGCAACGAAGATCCAGGCGGATATGCTGCCGAAGGGGTTCCCGACCCCTGCCGAGCGGAAGGGCTACGACCTTTATGCCACCATGACGCCGGCGAAGGAAGTGGGCGGAGACTTCTACGATTTCTTCCAGGTGGATGAGGATCATCTGGCGTTGGTGATCGCGGATGTGTCCGGGAAAGGCGTGCCTGCGGCCATGTTCATGGTTACGGCCATGACGCTCATCCGTACCCGTACCATGCTGGGCGGCAGTCCGGCGGAGATCCTGGGCAGTGTGAACAACCGGCTTTGCGAGGGAAATGAATCCGGTTTCTTCGTCACCGTCTGGCTGGCGATCCTGGACCTGAAAACCGGGCAGGGCGTAGCGGCAAATGCAGGACATGAGCATCCGGCGCTCCGCAGGAAGGACGGAAGCTTCGAACTCGTTAAATACCGTCATTCTCCGGCGGTGGCCACCATGGAAGGCATGCGCTTCCAGGAGCACACATTTCAGCTGGAGCCGGGAGACCGTCTGTACGTTTACACCGATGGTGTCACGGAAGCCACGGATACGAAGGAAGAACTGTTCGGTGAGGAGCGGCTGCTGGCGGCCCTGAACCGGCATCCCGAGGCGAACCTTACAGAAATGCTGGAGGGTGTGAAGCAGGAAATCGATGCCTTCGTCGGTGAGGCAGAGCAGTTTGATGATATCACGATGCTGGCGGTGGACTATCTCGGGCCGCAGATCATCATGTAGCACGGACTGTGTCGAAGTAGTAAGGCGTGTGATCGATAGATACGTGCGGAATAGCTTCCATTCCGCCGTTGGGCGGAATGAGAAGCGTATGTGCCCATCACCGAAGGTGATGCCCGAACGAAGTGAGGGTTATGAGCCGGCTTCCTTGGCCGGCTCATAAGGCTGAGTATCGCAACAAGAGGTTTCAACGACAAAGAATGGCAGAAGCACGTAGAAAAAGAAGACTCATCCCCCGGATCCCCCGGGTCAGCATGATCGTACAGGTAGCAATTCTGTTCCTGGTCGGTCTGGTGATCACCGGGTGGATTTCCTATGTCATTATGAAACGCCAGTTTGAAGAAACCGTCCGGAATCAAAGGGAGATAGTCTCCGTCAGCGTGCTGTATAATGTTTATTCTGACCTTAGCAGGTACGATGCCCATGACTGGCTGCTGAAATATTGGTGGGATCACAGAGACGAACTGGATGTGGAGTATGAGCCGAATTCTCTCTTCATGGCGCAGACCAGCAAGAAGAAGGCTTTGGAACTCAGGAGAAAATATCCGGATCTGACACTGGAACATGTATCGGAGGGAGTCCTGGACTACGTTTTCAACAAGCATGAACAGAAAATGTACGCGGAGGTGTTCTACAATCGCGCCTGCGGACATTTTGATGATGCCCGGATCCTTTATCAAATGGACGAGATCTATCTGCTGGTGGTGGATGATGAGCTGGAAGAGGCCTGTTGCCTGTTCAGCGGTTCGCAGTTTGTGTCGGAAGGTGATGGTTTCTACACGGAAAGCCGCATCTATGGTCTTGGGGACGAGATTGATCTGAATGGTACGTTGGGCGACGGCCTGAGGGCGGCCTTTAAAAGTGATAAACCCACAAATATGTATATGGCAGACGGTCGTATGTATTTTTATTACATAAACCAGGAGGTTGATGACGGATACACGGCGGTGTTCTGCGAATCCTTCGACCTTGAGAAATATCTGTCGACCGTGAAATCGGATTCCAGGAACGGCCTGATGGTCATGCTTTCCCTGGTGATCATTCTGAGCGTGATCTGCGGCGTGCTTTTGTATTTCTTTGTGTTCCGTCCCATCCGTCGCACACGGAACGCCCTGCGGAGTTATACTGCAGACAAGGATTGTGAGGCGGCTCTGAGGCAGCTAAAAGACATTCATACGCGAAATGAGATCGGTCAGCTGAAGGACGATCTGTCGGACATGATCTTTGAAATGGATCAGTATATGAAGGAGATCCGGAGGAAGACCGCTGAGAAAGAACGGATCGTGACGGAGCTTTCCGTTGCGACCAAGATCCAGGCGGACATGCTTCCCAGCCGATTCCCGGCTTTCCCGGATCGCAGTGATTTTGACGTGTACGCCACCATGACCCCTGCCAAGGCGGTGGGCGGTGACTTCTATGATTTCTTCCTGATCGACGAGGATCATCTGGCGTTGGTGATGGCCGACGTGTCCGGAAAGGGCGTTCCCGCGGCACTCTTCATGGTCATTTCCCGGACACTGCTTCGGAACCGGGCCATGATGGGGGGCAGTCCGGCGGAGATCCTGGAAGACGTGAACCATCAGCTTTGTCTCGGGAATGAGATCGGTTACTTTGTCACCGTCTGGCTGGCCATCGTGGAACTCTCCACCGGCAAGGGACTGGCCGCAAATGCGGGACATGAACATCC
>JAILAR010000003.1 GCA_024681515.1 Eubacterium sp.
AAGCTCTGTCAGGGTATCCGTCCTCCAGGTAAGGCCGTGGTCCAAAAGCCGGTTTATCAGGCGTTCATGTCCTGTATATTTACTGTAATGCGCGGCCACGGCCAGAGGGGTACCGATCACCACCAGAAAGAGTGATGTATCGAAGGTCATTTGGATACAAAGTTCTACTACGGTGTTATTCGTGATCCCGTAGTCCGCCGGATGGGACAGGTACTCGTGGATGGTCCCACGATTGTCTCCTGAGGCCAGGATCGCGGCCAGATGGTCTGTGGTTTCCGTGAGGCCGGGAGTGCCGGTCCAGAGGAAGGGGTGCTGTATGATGTTCGGCATATGAGGCCTCCTTGAATGATAGTTAAGTATATGATTCTTAGGTTTCAGGGATGATCTCGTCCACGATCCCGTAGGACAGGGCGTCTTCGGGATTCATCCAGTAATCACGTTCCGAGTCGGTCGCAACCTGTTCCAGGGGTTTTCCGGTGCGGCGGGCAAGAATCTGATTTATAACCTGTTTCCGCTGACGGATATGGTCTGCAGCAACAAGGATGTCTGAGGCTCTGCCGCTGGTTCCGCCCGAGGGCTGGTGGATCATGACTTCTGCGTGGGGAAGGATATAACGTCTGTCTCCGCCGGCGAGGATCACGGCTGCCATGCTGGCAGCCATGCCGACGCAAATGGTATCGACTTTGGTCTGAAGGGTACGCATGGTATCATAAATGGCCAGTCCGGCATGGACAGTGCCGCCGGGGCTGTTGATGTAGAGACGGATCCTGGGCTCAGAGGAAGCGAGATCTGCGGCTTTGTCGGAAGTGGTCGATTTGTTTGATGCGGCTGACTTGTCGGTATTCCGTGTGAGTTTGGACGATGTACCGGTCATATCCTGATTTTTGGTGGTACCGGTACTCCGCCGGCCGGAGCCGGCGAAGATACGGCCGTCCAGTTCCAGCATCTGTGCGATGACGGAAGCGGCCATTTCATCGGTGATCTCGCCCACCAGGTGGATCACTCCCTGACTTAAATTCTGTGAAAAAACGTCTGAATAATCGGAAATCGGATTGATAAACATAGGTTTGCCTCCTTTCTAGATGATCCCGTATCTGCGGTACGGGCAGTTGGTTTTGTCCTTGGAACGGAGATAATCAAGGGTTTTCATGATCTCGCGTTTGGAAATGGTTGATGCGTTTTTCGGAAGAACGGTAGCATTTGCAAAGCGCTGTGCCAGAAAACGCTCTGCGTTTTCCACAAATACACGTGCTTCGCGTCCGTTGCCGAAGGTACGGTCATTAATGCGGGTTGCATAATAGTTTTTGATCTCTTCGTCTGCGGCGTGGGTCATTTTCAGGCCGCGCTCTTTTGCGATGTGATGGATGATGGTGATCATTTCTTCCACGCTGTAGCTCGGGAAGTTCACGATATAGCTGATGCGGCTTCGGATACCGGGGTTTGCATCGAGAAACTCCTGCATCCGGTTGTCCTTCTCCGATATATCGTCACCGCCATATCCTGCGAAGATCACCACCTTGTCGGTGGCGTGCTCCTCCAGCTCCGAGGCCAGCTGGGCCAGTGCTTCTTCGGAATAGATATCCTGACGTTCGTGTTTACCAGGGACCAGTGAGTAGGCTTCATCGAACAGGATGATGTCATATTTCCGGAATAAGGAAGCAACCCGGGGGGCTGTCTGGCCGAGATACTGTCCTTTCAGCTGTGCGCCGGTCAGGGAAATAAAGCGGTCCCGGGGAAGCAGCTTTTCCTTCCGAAGCATCTGACCCAGAGCTTTGGCTGCCGTGGTCTTTGCGGTGCCCGGTGCTCCGAGGAACAGGAATACGTTATGCATATCGGCACATTTCTGTCCGCTCTGCTTTCGAAGACGGTTGAATTTCAGCGTGTCTACCAGGGTCTGCAGATCCTTTTTGACGCCCTTCATACCTACCAGCCGGCTGAGAGATACATCGTCCACCGTGGCTTTGTTGAGATCCAGCAGTCCAAGGTGGCGGAGGGCTTCGAGAGAAAGTTTGCTTGCATTCTCATCGTTGCTCCTGAGAAGTTTCAGGGTCTGCTCCATGCATTCGGATACACAATCCGGGTCGATCCGGCTGATCTTATCGCAGACAGTGCGCAGTTCCTTCGGATCGTCGGAGGTGAATCCGTATTCGTCCATCCAGGATTCCAGAAGGCGGAACCGGTAGGCCGCGTGCTGCTCCGGACTGCAGGACACATTGATGTCATTTGCGGTGAAGGAAAGCATCATCTTTGTGATGATCGGATCCTTCACATCATCTTCCGCCGGCTCGTTATCAAAATACTCTTCATCGATGGGATCACTGTAGTAATCCTCCTCACAGATCTGCATCTTTGATGCGCGGATGAACAGAATATAGATCTCCGGAAGATGGTCAAAGGGTTCCAGAAAGCGGGGCTTCCGATCTCCGAGGAGATAAAAGTCAGCCTGGTTATTGATCAAAATGATGACGGGTTTGTCATGTAAATTGGTCCAATACGGGGGAACCGAAGGCGGCAGGTTTCCGACACCAAGCTGGTTGAAGAAGGGGAGAGGAGCCTCACCGGAATCTCTTGCGTAATTATTCACATCACAAACGGGAATGATCGGGATACAGGTGGAATTCCCCATAAGGCGGGCAAGCTCGGAATCGTCTTCGTCGCCGATCTCCTCGATGTCCTCTTCCTCGAAATCCTCATCAAATTCCTCTTCCGGATCTTCCGCTTCGGGATCGAAAGAAGACGTCTCGTCACTGAAGTAGTTCGGACCGTAGAGTTCGGCATACTTTTTTGAAAGAATCTCGTACTTATGGTCCCGGGCCAGTGCATGATAGTAGGTTACGGCTGTCAGGCCTTCCTCCGGGTTGTCTGCTTCCAGGATCGTGACCCGGTTGTCCATTTTTTTTGCC
>JAILAR010000057.1 GCA_024681515.1 Eubacterium sp.
CATTTCCATGTTCCCCCTTTATTTGACTACCCGATTATCCTTGAACTGCTTCGCCCTGTACAGATCCTCATCCGCCGACGCCATGGCGTCATCCACCGAGATCTCCTCCTCCGGATGGATCCGGTAGAAGCCGCAGGACACCGTTACATTGTACGGCTTGTCGCTCTCTTCGTTCATCTTCCGGAAGCGCTCGCTGATCTCCTTCCGAAGTTCCTCTTCACTTAGTTTTCCGTAGTAAATGAACGCGTACTCGTCGCCGCCGATACGGCCTACGGTTCCGTTTCCGGAGACCACCTCCGTCAGGACCTGGCTGATGGCCCTCAGGGCGAAATCCCCGTCATCATGTCCGAAACGGTCGTTGATGACCTTCAGGTTGTTCATATCCACATAGGAGAAGATCACATCGATCTTCATCTCCTTACACTCGGCGATCACGCTCCTTGCAATGTCGAAGAAACCGCGCCGGTTCAGGATGCCGGTCAGCACGTCATTTCTGGACAGGCGGTCGAGAACGATGTTGTTCTCCGCCATGACGGCCAGATTTTCCTCCAGCTGCTTCTGGATCTCATTGTTCTGCCGCAGAATCTCGATCATCCGCGCAGTAGTGGCGAACTGGTTCACCATGAATTCGCCGTTCCGGAACATGAGGTTGTTCAGGTCCACCAGCACACTGCCGTAGACCGTATCCCCGAAATAGAGAGGCATCAAAACCATGGTCCATTTTTCCTTCGGCAGGAACCGGTGGTTGAAGATGCTTTTTAACGATACCGGCTGCCGGATATAGGGAACATCCCGCACCTCCCCGTCTGTCAGGGCAGCTTTGATACGCAGCATTTTCGGGACCTCAAAGGGCTCCTGGTCCAGATGGACGATGGATTTCTCATAAATGTATACGAACGCGTTCCGGAATCCGACATTTGCCAACGGCTGGACGATGCTTTCGTAGCTTTTGTCATTGCCGTAGGTAAAGTTCAGGGTATCCTTCACGATGGTCTTCATGGAGTACAGCATGGCGTCCATGCCGGATTCGTACTGCACCGTCCGGTCGCTCATGGCGTTCAGGATGCGCTTGTAGACGGAGATCAGCATCCGATAGACGCTGAGCTTTGCCTCCGGGGTCCCGAACCGCTCCGCCGCTTCCGCGTGCAGCCGCTCGATGTAGGGCATCAGTTCGTTGTTGTCCGTGTATTCCAGCGCATGTTCCTTCGTAAAGAAGGTATTGATCTTGTCCTTCAGCTCCCGCACCTGCCAGTCATCATGCTGCCCGCTTTCCACATAGGAAATGACTTCTTCCATGAGCAGCAGGAAGTTGTTCCGGAGCTTGGAAGCGTCCATCTGCTCCACATCCCGATAGCGGTAGAAGATCTGATCGAACTGTCGGTTCAGCAGGGATCGGTTCAGGAGGCCGTCCGACTTGCGTACCGTTTCTTCCAGACCGCCGAAGGAATCCCGCAGAATGAAACGGGTCGGCGTGGTCTCCACCCCGGGATTCTCACCCTCCAGAGCACGCATGACCATGCGCAGTCCGTGGCGTCCCAGTTCAATGGCATCCGCATCCACCGTGGACAGAGCCGGACTCACCATGGCCGCCATCTGGCTGTTATCGAAGCCCAGGATCTTCACATCCTTGCCCGGCTCCAGACCACGGGCCCGAAGCACCTGATAGGTCGTCCTCGCCACATCGTCATTGACGCAGAACACTGCCTCCAGATCGGGATTCATATCCAAAAGGAGCTCCACCTCATTCTGACAGTCAAGGCTGATATTTGTCTCCACAAACATGGTCTCCCGGTAAGGGAGGTCGTATTTCTGCCGGATCTCGTCATAGGCATCCCGGCGTTCCTTCGCATCCACGTGCTTTTCAGAGCCGCCCAGCATACCGATCCTGCGGATACCCAGCTTCTCGACCAGATATGTGAGTCCGTCCCGCACGCCGACCTTATTGTCGAAGATCACCCCCGGATACCCCTCCACCTTCGAAGCCACCATGACCGTGGGAACCTTCGGCAGCGAATGGATGAAATCCATCAGATTCTCCTTTGTAGTCAGGCATCCGATACAGTCAGCCGCCACAAGAAGCGCATCGATATTCTCCGGAAGGAGATTGCTCGCGTTGGTCTTGTACTGATATTCATATTTATCCTGAAGCCCGGTCAGATCACGGTCGATGTATTTCACCGGCACAACCACCAGATTGATATCCAGATGGGACGCCTCGCTCATAACGCCGTTGCACAGCTTGATGGTGAAATCATCCATCAGGCCGCTGACCAGGAAGCAGATGGTTTTTCTCTTCATCGACAAATCCTCCGTAAGTACACATAGCTGCTCATCATTTATCACATGCTGTCATTCGTTATACGCTATTGCTCATCGCATGCAACAGTTCATCATATGCAATCATTCTTCATGCATCAGTTCTTCGCATACGGTCGTTCTCGGTATGTAAGCCCGTCACTCGCACAGATCAAGGAACACGATCCCCATCAGCGTAAGACCCTGGGGTTCTGCGGTGGTCCCGGCCTGACTGCGGTCGCAGGCTTCCAGGATCCGCTTCATATCCTCCGGTTCCCGCTGTCCCATACCGATCTCCATCAGCGTTCCGGAAATGATCCTGACCATGTTGTACAGAAACCCT
>JAILAR010000062.1 GCA_024681515.1 Eubacterium sp.
TCTCACACCACCGGAGTTTTTCACACCGTACCATGCGGTACTGTGCGCTTATGCGGTATTAACAGTCGTTTCCAACTGTTATCCCCCTGTGTGAGGCAGGTTACCCACGCGTTACTCACCCGTCCGCCACTAAGTATTCCAGGTGATTCTTCAGAAGCAAGCTTCCTCGGTCTCGGGAGGAATACTCCGTTCGACTTGCATGTGTTAAGCACGCCGCCAGCGTTTATCCTGAGCCAGGATCAAACTCTCAAATAAAAGTTTGTAATCCTCAGATCATTTCAATCGCTGTGCGATTTTAGTAATCCATTCTTACTTTTGTCTTACTGTGTTTGGATTGTATAATCCGAAAAATAATTTTTAAAAAGAATTTTTCGGGGTTGCTATGGTATTAAATTGTGAAAGAACGATTTTTTGAAAGACTCTCTAATTGCCCGTAGACAATATAAAAGCCGCCGCGTTTTGTGCCCGTCTCCGATGTCTTTTGTGTCTTTCGTGCGACAGCTTTTACATATTACCACCGAGGTTTTATAATGTCAACCACTTTTTTTCGTTTTTTGAGTTTTTTTTCAAATTCCCAATTTATGTAAATCAAAGTCCGGAAAAACCCTAAAATACTGCCATTCTCTTCCTCAGATTCGCGACAATCGTCAGACGATTTCCGCCATTTCGGATGAAATGTCAAATACTGTCAGATCATCCGTTCCAGACACGCTTCAATATGCCGGAAGCAACGCAGATACTCATATCGTTCCACAGCGTATTTCCGTCCGTTCCTGCCAAGACGACGGCAAAGCTCCGGATCATCATGCAGCCGAAGGATCGCTTCTGCCAATTCTTCAGGATCTTTCCTCTTCACAACCAGGCTGGTATAGCCGGGACGTGTAGCCTCCATCAGGCCCGGAATATCCGAGATCACAACCGGGACACCGCACGCCTGCGCTTCCACTGCTGCCACTCCGAAGGATTCCGAATCCAATGTGGACGGGATCACCGCCACATCCGAATCCGCCCACACTCGTGCCGCTTCCTCCTGGGGGATGAATCCCGTCCAGGTAACGCATCCGCTTAGGCCCAGCGTATCCGCCAGCGCATGATATTCCTCTTCTGCAGGCCCGGTTCCTGCGATCACAAGAGACAGCGCGATCTCCGGACGCCGGCTACGTATAAGCGCCGCCGCATGAAGCAGTACATCGATCCCGTATTTCGGATCCAGTTTTTTCACGATCCCGATCCGGAAATCGTCTGATGAGCGGCTCCTCTTCGACGGTGAAAACAATTCCACATCCACACCGAACGGTGTGATCTCGATACGCTTTTTGCGGTTATACTTTCTGGTTTCCCGCGCCATGGCACGACTGGTCGAAAAAAGGCACTCCGCCCGTGACAGACTGTATTTCAGCAAAAGCCGGTGCAGCACACTCTTTTTCGGAAAATCATAAATATCCGCTCCCCAGACGGACAGTGCATATCCCCGATATCCGGAAAGAGCCACTGCCGCGCCGTAACTGGTCGCATAATGTACATTTACAACATCCGCATCGATCTCTTTCAGAAGTTTTCGGATTCTGCGGCCCTGGGTCAGATATTTTAATTTGGCCAGATCACTCTCTTCCCCTTCAAGTCCCAGATCGATCCAGTGGATCCTGGCTCCCGGAATCTCTCCCCTGGTGAAAGAGATCACATGTACTTCGTGTCCGCGTGAAAGAAAGTACCTGCACCATTTTTCAATATGCGAACTGTTGGCCTCCGCCACAAAGCAGATCCTCATAGGCTTTTCAGCTCCTTTGCGATAAACTCCACTTCCTCTTTCTTCATATACGGATGCATCGGAAGGCTGAGAACGCATCGGCACAGTTCCTCCGTAACCGGGCAATCCGCATTTTCACTTCCGGTTCCTGCAAACGCCCCCTGTAAATGCATGGGCTTCATATAGTAGACCATGGACGGTATCCCGGCCTCCTTCAGTGCCTTCTGTACCAAATCCCTCTCCAATCGCTTCGGAAGCTTCACCGTATACTGTGCCCAGCTGCTGGTGAATCCGGCTCTTATTATCGGAAGCTCCAGATCCGTACCGGCGAGTTCCTCCCCGTACCAATCTGCAGCGCGGTTCACAGCCTCTACCTCATAGGCATCAAATGCTGCCAGCTTTGGTAGCAGGATCGCCGCCTGCAAGGTATCCAGCCGGCTGTTCATCCCCAGTCTGAGATTGTCATATTTACTCTCCACGCTCTTTCCGTGAACACAGTAACTCCGGAGCAGTGCGGCCCATTCATCATTGTCGGTAAAGATCGCACCGCCGTCCCCATAGCAGCCAAGCGGCTTTGCGGGGAAAAAGCTTGTAGTGGAAATGTCTCCGAAGCTGCATGCTTTTCTGATCACATCTCCTTCACGGACCTCTCCACCGAAGCCCTGTGCACCATCCTCAAGCAGAAGGAGACCGAACTTGTCGCAGATCGGCCGGATCCGTTCATAATCTGCCGGCTGACCGAAAAGGTCCACGGCAACCACGACCCGAGGTCGATATTTACCCTCACGGATAACTGCCTCGACCGCCCGCTCCAGCGATTCCGGATCCATATTAAAGGTATCCCGCTGCACATCCACAAAGACTATATGCGCTCCCAGCGATGCCGGGGACTCCCCGCTGGAAAAGAAGGTGAAATCCGGCACAAATACCGCATCTCCCGGCCCGACCTGCCATACCATGCAGGCCAGCGTCAGCGCATCCGTCCCATTTGCACAGGTAACGCAATGCCGCACGCCCACATACTCCGCCAGTTTTTCCTCCAGCTCCTTCACCTCCGGCCCGGAGATAAAATGGCTCGATGTGATCACGCCCGAGACACGGGCATCGATCTCTTCCTTTAAAGCTTCGTATTGCCTCTTTAAATCACGAAATTCCATTGCCAACTCCTATATTTCTAAATCGCCTCGTTCCAGGTTCCGTCCTCGCGGAATACATAGATCTGTCCGTTGATCGACTGCGTCCCGGTCAGCATAACACCGGCATCATCAAAGAAGTACCAGACACCGTCTATCTTTTTCCATCCAACAGTCATGGCTCCATTAGCAGTGAAATAATACCAGTTTCCGCCCAGTTTTTTCCAACCTGTCGTCATCAGGCCGCTTTCAGAGAAGAAATACCACTTACCGGAAATCTTCTTCCATCCGGAAACCATGACCCCGGATTCAGTGAAATAATACCAGTCTCCCGATATCTTCTCCCAGCCGACACTCATAGCCCCACGATCTGTAAAATAATACCATTTACCGGAAAACGATTTCCAGCCGGTCAACATCTCGCCCCGGGTTGAGAAGAAATACCATTTTCCGGAGATCTTTCTCCAGCCTGTCAGCATCCTTCCGGACGCATCAAAATAATACCGGACATCCCGGATCTCACACCATCCGGTTACCATTGCTCCGTCCTCCTCCGACAGATAGTACCATTTTCCGTTTTCGGATCTCCAACCGGATCTTCGGCTTCCGTCCGATGCAAAGAAATACCATTTGCCTTCGATCTTCTGCCAGCCGGTCACCATAAGACCTGAGGTGTCAAAGAAGAACATCTTCCCGTCAATTTCGTTCCAGCCCGTTACCCTCTCGCCGTTTTCCGAATGCCAGGTCCAGCCCCTCGGTGTGTTGATCCATCCGGTTACAGCCTTTCCGTCTTCACCAAATAAATGTGTCTTCCCGTCGATCTCCTGCCAGCCGGTCAGTCTCCCGACTTCCGGATCCATGTAATACACTCCGTCCTCCAAAGCGAGCCATCCATCGATCCGTATTCCGTCCTCGTCTAAATAAAACCATTTTTTATCAACGTTTAACCAGCCGGTCTGCATGCGGCCTTCTTCATCAAAATAATACACCGAACCAAACAGTGTCTGCCAGCCGGTCACCATGATCCCGTTCGGATCAAAATAATACATTTCTCCGTCAGGAAGTTCCTGCCAGCCGGTCACCATGATCCCGTTCAGCAGATAATAGGTCTTTCCATCCAGAACCAGCCATTCCGACTGCATATGGCCTTCCTCATCAAAATAGCGGTATCCGTCCTCCGTCTTCATCCAACCGGTATGCATCACCCCGTTGTCCCGGAAATAGTACCCTTCTCCGTCGATCATGTGGAAGCCCGTCAGCCATTTCTGACTGTCAAGCAGATAATAGGTTTTTCCGGAGCTTTCGATCCAACCGGTTACGGACGCTCCATCCTCCGGATCAAAATAATACACAGACTCTCCCTGCCGCATCCAGCCGGTACGCATGATCCCGGAAGCCTGAAGGAAGTACGTCTTCCCGTCCTTCGTCAGCCATCCACGGTACATGAAGCCGTCTTCATCAAAATAATAGCGTGCTTCATCTATATCCCACCAACCGGTCACCGGTTGATTATCAACAAAGTAATAATAATTCACCTCATTCGATCCGTTCTTCGTGAGGCAGGCCTCCGTCCATTCCACCCAGCCGGATCTTTTCAGAATATTGGTGATACATCCATCTGCGGATACCAGCTGTGCCTGCTCCGCTTCCCCGGTCAGCTGGCGGACAGCCACACCATTGTCCAGTAATTCAACAACGATCGCCCGGTCCGACGCTCCCACTTCATAAGAGATCGTCCCGTAATTTTTCCCTGCATAATACAGCCCCGCAGAGTAACTTCCTGTCGGCAAAACATTTGTCGGCTTTGTACGGGACGCCGGAGTGATCACGATCTCCGGCTGCAGAAGATCCAAATGCTCTTTGGAAAATGCATGTGCCGATCCATGATCGCTGGCCTTGATCACATCCATCGTTCCGCAGTCTTCATAAACCGCTTCTGCCACCTTCTGCTGCACACCGTAATCCACATTCAGGTCTCCGGCCGTAAACAATTGGTGAAACCCATCCGAGATCACCACCGCCAGAGAATTCACATTGTCATCCCGCGCCCCCTGCACATCGAATAAATTGTACAGACGGATCAGCAGATTTCCAAACAAAAACTCCAGGGAGTCGTCAAACCAGTTGTCCGGATCCCCCTGATCATATTTGGCATTTGCATTGTCCGCGTTATTCTCATTCGTATCACTCACAGGATCCGAATCATCTGACTCAGTCGATTCAGTCGGATCGACCACACTGCTCGCATGGATCGCCGCAATCTCGTCACTGTAATCCAGTTCCGGCTGCGATTCATCCGAGGTCGTCAGTCCCTTGCTGACATCTATAACCACTCCGCCGCATTCTTCCACCGAATGCTCTGCCTGGTATTCAAATGCCTGTGAATGCCAGGAATCCTCCCGGGTCTCCTCCCCCAGATCATCCTGAAGCGCACTGATATGGTGAAACTGTTTTTTCAGATAGATTGTCCGTTCGTCGATCAGTCCATGAACACCGGTCTCATCTTCCACCAGAAGCGCAGCGATCTCCGGAATCCCTCCGATATGATCCGAATGCGAGTGTGAAGTGATGATAAAGTCAAGATGTGTGACTCCCAGGGTTTCCACGATGTAAATAGCCGCGTCCCTGCCATTTCGTCCCTCCGCCTGACAGGACAGATATGCATACGTTCCGTCTTCATACACCCATGGAACATAATACTCCGTCCCGTCCTGATCCAGGATGTGATCATCAAAGCGATTCCCGGCATCGATCAGACCAAAATGACCATCCGACTCCACCAGGATCATGTCCGAATTAAAACTTCCGCCGGCAACATTTAAAAACCAGATCCGATTTCCGCTGCCAAAAGAAGATGTTCCGGGATGAAGGATCACCCGATCTGAATCATCCGAAGAATCCTCTTCTTCAGCGTTCCTCTTCAGCCCCTCATTCGCTGTATTTCCCATCAATTTGAGGAGACCGTCATCCTCAGATCCGGTCCTGGGATCATCGGTGCCGTCCTCATCCGGAGCACCCGACTCATCCCCATCACCGGCAGCGTCATCCGCAACATCGCCGGCCAAAGTACTCAGCTCATCCACATCATCCGTGGAATCATCTGCAACATCTTCGTCCGTCACGCGCAGTTCATCCCCATCACCGACAGCGTCATCTGCAACATCACCGGCCGGAGCGCTCAGTTCATCCCCGGCAACGCCATCTGCAACATCGCCGTCCGGAGCGCTAAGCTCATCCCCGGCACCGGCAGCGTCATCTGCAGCATTTCCGTCCAGAGCGCTAAGCTCATCCTCGCCAGTACCTGCTTCCCCGGCATCCGCTCCACTCTCTACATCCAGGCTCTCCGTACACTCGCACTGTTCATTCGTTTCCGCCTCTGCCTGGAAGGCAGGCACACAAAGTCCGGCCAGAGCAAACGCTCCATATAAAATTCTGCGCTTCAAAATATTCATGAAACTAACCGATCCTAATAATTCCGATACCAGATATTGCAGTCTACACCACCGTAAATACCGTCGATCTTGCCTTTCTCCGAATACTGCCAGATCTGATACGGCACTCCGAAATCGTCACACTGATTTCGTATCCAGTACTGTGCGCACCAATGCATATACTCTGACAGCTGTTCATAGAGCACATATCCATCCACACAGTAACCCATTCCCGCATAATACATCGGGGTGTAACCGGCTGCAGCAACACGTTCGCAGAACGCTTTCATGTTATTGGTCCTCTCCTGCGGCGTAAGAGCATTCTGCCTTCCGCCCTCAGAGTTCTCCGTATCAATGACCACCGGAAGCTGAATATCATGCCCCTGAATCACGCTCAGGGTATAATCCGCCTCCTCGATTGCCTCCTCAACCGTCATTGCCTGTGAGAAGAAATACACGCCTACGGGGATCCCCACACGATTGGCTTCAATCAGGTTTCGAACCGCCTTACTGTCATCATAGATCAGACCGGAGGCTTTGAATCTGCCGCCCACACGTATAAATGCAAAATCCACGCCATCCGCCTTAACCTTATCCCAGTCAATGATATCCTGATATCCCGAAACATCGATTCCAAACCAGGAATCCACATTTCCGTTGGCATCCACATGATAACGTCTTCCGTTGATCTCAACGTAAGAGGTGTCCTCGATATATCCCGGATAGTAGTAATCCGGAGCGTCTCTCATACTGCCGTCTTCATTGAAATAATATCGAACGCCTTTGATCTTCACAGACACACCACGGTAGAACACGCCGTTCGTTTTAGAGAAGAACCATCGCTCGCCCAGCTGCATCCAGCCGCCCTGCCTGCGGACCTGTCCGCCCTTCTTGGCATACATCAGGTTATCCCCGTCATAGAAGAAGCAGTTATCCTGCATAACTCCGTCATAATCAAGGTAGTATTCCTTACCGCCGACCGTTATATACCTGTCCTTAATGATAGTCGAATTCTTATCCGCACGATACCACAGTCCCCCGGACATAAACCAGCCGGTGGTCGGAGTAAGGACGCCCTCCGCGTCCGCAAGGTATCCCTTACCCTTTGTCACCACGCCGTCGCTGAAGATCATATGCCCGTCATCACCCATGTAATAAAGCTGATCCTTGTACTCCAGGATCTGATTCCGCATCAGCTCACCACCGCCGATGGCATAGTACCATCTTTCATTGATCTTCATCCAGCCGGTATTCATTTTTACCAGACCGTTTTTATCAAAATAGTACAGCTTGTCCTGATACATGATAATGGTACTGACCACCATCTTCCCGACATCATTCATGTAATACTGTTTTTTCGCGGAGGTTTTCACAAATGCATTTCTGCGGAAGGACCCGTCCGCCTCGGTGTAATACCAGTTATCACCGATCTGCAGCCATCCTTCCCTGGCACGGAAAGCACCATCCTTCCCTGCCCAGAACATCACCTCATCCAGCACGACGATCTCATTCTTTACCATCTTGCCGTCATCACCCAGATAGAACCGCTTCCCTCTGGCATCCATAGCCGTTGCATTACAGCGTACTCTTCCGTCAGCTTCCAGATAATACCACTCGCCGTCACATTCGATCCAACCTTCCTTCTCCCGGAAAGCTCCGTTTGCGCCGGCATAATAATACCATTCATCTTCAACATAGACGATGGTCTTCGTCACCATCCGCCCCGTCTCATCCAGATAATACAGCTTCCTGTCATCCGTTATGATGGAGTCCACCTCAAGGCTGCCATACTTATTGATGTAGTACCAGTTCTTCTGAAATTTCAGCCAGCCGAGTTCACTGACCCAGGCGCCATTCGCGTCCACATAATAAAACTGTCCCTCCCAGTAAATGATGTCGTCCGTCACCATGCATCCGTTTCCATCGACATAGTATTTTCCGCTGATCCATTCGTCGGTACGCGGTGTTCCGTCCTCTTTCGAGTAATACCAGTCCACGCCGGCCTGAACCCATCCCGACTTCACGGACAGCACGCCGTATTTATTTGCGCGATAAAGAACCCCATCCCAAAGAACAGCCGCAGAACGAAGCATAGCGCCTGTGGACGTCAGATAATAGTCCTTTTCAGCCACGGTGATCATCTGATCCGTCAGAACCACGCCTTCAGCATCGATATAATAGATCTCTCCGTCTGCCCCGGTGACAAAGCCCTCTTCGGTAACAGGCTCTTCGTCATCCATAGTCACAGAGCTGTCGCAGGGAGATCTCATGGCCTGCGCAGATAAGGTTCCCGCTGATATCTGAAGGTCCTCGGCCTGCGCCTCTTCGTTTGCGTTCTGCCCGTCCTCTGTCTCACCTTCAGCAGCCACGTTCTGTGCATCTTCAACCAGTTCCACGCCGGCCACGTCCTGTGCATCTTCAACCAGTTCCACGCCGGCCACGTCCTGTGCACCTTCAACCAGTTCCACGTCGGCCACGTCCTGTGCACCTTCAACCAGTTCCACGCCTGCAGTATCCTGCACATCACCCGTCTGCTGCTCCGCAGCAAAAACCGGCATTCCGCAGCTCATCATTGCAGCCACACCCGCCGTCAAAATCCCATATCCTGTTTTCCGAAAGAATTTACGCATATACATTGTTCCTTTCATACTGATCTGTTCAAATATCGGACCATCAGACTATCAGACTATGCATCCACGCAAATGCCGCCCAGCGGATTCACGCCGTTTTCCCTGCAGAAATCTACGATCTGATCCACCTTGGACAACCTTGAGCGATGGAACTGCTCCACCAGGAATACAGTCTTCTTTCCCAGCACTTCCTCTGCTCCTGCAAGGTCTCCCAAAAACTCCTCCTTGAAATGCATCCGCATCCCATCCTTCTTTGCCATGGCAGAGAGGGTCTGGATCCCGGACATTTCCGCAAATTTACCGGATCCGATCAGATATACATCCGATTCCTCACCGGCCGTCTTCACAGCTTCCTTCAGCTGCAGATACAGGAATACCGGAGCATCCGCCGCTTCCGCCTTCGGATACTCAGCTCTCTGCAACGCACCGGAGATTCCCTTCTTCTCCTTTTCCCGAACGATTCCACAGGAACGGATCCCGTAGATACCGGAATAATCCTTTTCAAACAGGAATTTTCCGGAAAGAAGATTTCCGAAGAAGAGAAGGATCACTGCCACAAATACACCTGCAAGTCCTCCCACGATCATCATGGGAACGATCCTTCTGCGTGACGGATACTCGATCTCCGTCACTGCCTTTTTCTTTGTAACAGTCCCTTCCTGAACGACCTCCTGGACCGTCTCCTCATCTGTTCCGTTTACCTGCATATTGTAATAGGCCTTCTGCATGCTGGTGAATTTCTTTACTGCCGTATCGATCTTCGTCTGATCCGAACTGAGCGCGTTTCTCTGGGATTCGATCGAAGAATTCAGACTGCCGTGATAATAATTCGCCTGATACTTTGACATTAATGATACCGAGAAGCCCGGATACGTATCCGTCAGACTTGTTCCGTACGCCACAAACGCCTTCTCCACACGGTCGATCAGATTTTCGGTAAGCGGAGAATGAATGATCGTGATCATCAGGATCCTGTCATAGGCATCCTTACCGCCATCGGTAATGGCGATCAGTTCCGACAGATCCCTGGCCGAGGCATCATTTTCCATATGGAACTCATCCACCAGTCCGTTAAATGTAACATAATTCTTCAAAGCATGAACGTAGGACCGGAAATCCAGATCGCTCATATTTTCCCCGTCATAATCCACACGAAACTGCAGGTAAGTCGCAGTCACATCATAGGGATTCAGTTGGAGATAAGGAGACGTTTCCAGATAATCTCTGCGTCTCTGGCTGTCCTGATACCAGTGATATGCATCCAGAACATCATTCAGAGCCTTTCCCGTAAGCTTCTTTTCGCACTGTTTTCTGGTGAAGGTCACGTCCTCCACAACGTCCTTTGCCAGTTCCTCAGCCGCCGCCTCTTCTTCTTCCTGTTTCTGCTTATCATCCTGCATCTGCTTTGTGATGCTCTCATTGTAGGAAACCGTACTCCGGAGTCCTACGAAAACACCCAGTCCTGCAAAAAGGACCAGCAGAAACCAGAACCGAACACAGTCGATCAGCAGTTTCTTTATGCTTACGCTCCTCTTGTCCATTGCGCCCTCCTGTTTATTATATTACTGCCAGCACCGTGCGGATCAGTATTTTCAGATCATTCCATAATCCGAAATGCTGCAGCTCCTGCAGATTGTATTTCATCTTCTCCGGTAAAATGTACTGCACATAGATCTCATCCACGGAAAGTCCCTGCTCCAGATATCCCTGCATGACTTCATCTTCATCCTTATAGGCAACACTCGCGTTGGAGGTCACACCCGCAGGAAGAAGCAACGTTGCCATCCATTCTGGTGTGTAATGTTCCACATACTTCAGAACCTCCGGGCGGGTTCCCACAAATGTCATGTCTCCGGTCAGGATATTAAAGAGCTGCGGAAGCTCATCCAGCCGACAGGAACGGATCTTCCGCCCGACTTTCGTGATCCGCGGATCTTCTTCCACCGTCACCAGGGTCCCCAGCTGCTCCGCATCCGCCACCATAGTCCGGAATTTGCAGATCCGGAACTTCCGACCGTACTGTGTGATGCGCTCCTGCCGAAAGAATACCGGCCCTATGGAATCCATCTTGATCCACACTGCGATCCCCAGCATCACAGGCGCCAGCAGGATCAGAAGGATCACCGAAGCCACGATATCAAATCCCCGTTTCAGCAGCAGACTTCCCCTTTTCCGGTACAAGCGTTTATAGTATTTTTTCACTTCCGGACATCGGATCGATTCCGGAAGGTCACTCCATCGTTTAATCATTTTTTTATTCCATACTTCGCGCCTAAAGCGCTTCATAACAAACCATTTCGCGCGTATCTGCTGATCACACGCTTTACTCTTCGTTATCAGTCCGCGCTTTAACATCATCACTTCTCATCACGGTACCACTCGATGACATTTCCTTTTTCATCGACACGGCCGACCACTCTGGCAGGAACTCCCGCAACCAGCGCATAGTCCGGAACGTCATCCGTTACCACCGCACCCGCCGCCACAAGTGAAAACCTGCCAAGCGTATTACCGCAGACGATGGTTGCGTTTGCACCAATGGATGCCCCTCGCTTCACGATGGTCTTCTTATAATTCGCCCTTCCCTTCGGGTACTCCGCACGCGGAGTAAGGTCGTTGGTAAACACGCAGGACGGCCCGCAGAAGACACCATCCTCAAGCACGACCCCTTCATAGATCGACACATTGTTCTGCAGCTTACACCGGTTCCCGATCACCGCACCACCGGCCACATTTACATTCTGTCCGAGAGAACAGCCCTCTCCGATCTTCGCGCCGGACTGAATATGGCAAAAATGCCAGATCTTCGTTCCCTCGCCGATCTCGGCGCCGTCATCAACATAACTGCTTTCGTGAACAAAAAAGTTGTTAGTATTCATCAGATTCTCCTTAACGCCTTCCTCTTCGCAGCAGGAATCTCAGGAACTTTCCGACAACCTCCCGGAACAGCCAGAGAACCGCTGCCATAAGAACGATCCATACAACCACGCGCAGCCAAAGCTCCGTTCCTTCCAGATAGAAGCACGCCGCATACAGCGCGATTATTGCAATCGCCGCTCTCCATACGCCATAGTCACAGGGATACAGGCGTTCGGAGAAAATGTAGACCAGCACAAAGACCGCCAGATAACCGAGCAGCGTCGTCAGTGCAGCCGCTTTCATTCCGTACTTCGGTATCAGCAGGAAGTTCAGCCCCAGATTCAGGGCAACACCCACAGACACCGAAATCAGATAATACACACTTTTTTTAGCAAAATTGATCCCGTAACCTACCACATTGGACATGGCGTAGATCGCCTGTGCAAACAAAAGATCCCTGAGGGGCTCCGCCGCGCTGTAATAGGACTCATCCGAAGACATGAGGCGGATTGCCTCAGGCCCGAACATGGAAATGGCACTGCACATCAGCAGCAGAAATACGGCCTCCGTCTGAAATACATAATAGTATTTCTTCTTTGCCCCTTCTTCGTCCTTCGTCTGAAAGGCAAATGTGGTATATGCCATGGCAACCGCCGAGATCACCACATTTAATACGGTCACAAACCGCATGGCCACGCCGTACACACCCACGGTTCCTTCTCCGTGATAATACAGCAGCACATATCGGTCAGAGATGGCCAGCACCCAGTTCAGTACGGACATGGGAACCAGGGGCAGGCTGAACCGCAGCATATCCCGAAGCAGTTTCTTATCAACCTCGTCCTTCTTCGGTACTCTGCGTACAAAAAGGAACAGGATCAGAAGCTGAAGCAGTCCGGACAGAAGCGAGGACAGAACCAGTGACTGCTCTCCCATGTGAAAAACTGCAACGAACAGGATGTTGAGCAGGATCATCGCCAACGATGCGGACAGATTTGCGATCCCGAACGCCAGCATCCGGTTCTTCATCCGGAGTTCCAGGGAAAGCGGCAGATACCAGAGGTTCACTGCCAGCGAAAAGAACGCCAGAACCACAAGTCCCTGGTAGCCCGGCCCGTGAAACAACAGCTGTGATACCGGGGCCGAAAGCACCGAAAGTGCTGCGGCCACCAGTCCCAGAAAGAAGAACATGGTGGAAAGTGTGCTGTACACCTTTTTCCCGCGCTGTGGTTCATTCTTTTCAAAGTAAAACGCGCTGAACGCCGAATCCAGCCCCAATGTCAGGATCGGAAAGATCAGGCTCGTCAGATTCGTGACCGAGTCCGATATTCCCAGCTGATCCGTGGACAGATGCTTCGTATACAGTGGCAGCAGAAAGAAATTCATGGCTTTCAGACAGACATTACTGATCACCAGAATGCTGCTCCCTTTCAGGAACTGTGCCAGATTATTTTTTTTTGCTGTCTGTTCCATACACCATCTCTCTAATCGGCAGGATTCCTGTACCTCTGTTCATAGATCTTTCTGACCCGCCGGTATGCTTCCCGTCCCGTGACCGGAGCGTAACGGCCTTCATATATTCCTTTCAACAGCCAGGCCACCGCGCGGTAATCATGATAGGTCTCAACAAAGGACCGCCCCGCCATACCAAGCTCTCGTCTCCTTTTACCGTCCAGGATCAGTTCCTCGATCCGTCGCTCCACTTCGTCCTTATCGGCCGACACAACCGGGAGCTCCGCCGGATAGCTTTTCCACATTCTCGGATCGATGTAGCAGACCACCGGTTTTCCCATGGCCATACACTCGATGGAGAATACGCCGTAGGTCCCGACAAACACCTGATCCACAATGATATCCGCAGTCTTATAAATCTCAAACGCTTCTGCCTGTGTCTTTCCCTCAACCAAAACGAATTCCAGATTCGGATATTTTTCCTTCAATCGATCAAAGGCTTCCAGGATAAACTGCGTTCCCTTGATCCCCCGTTTACTGGGCGCATGCACGATCCGGATCTTCTCCGGGTGCTCCTCCGGATACTCCGGTGTAAACTGACGGATATCCACTCGGAGAGGTACTCCGTAGACCGGTGCATGTTCCTTCGGAAGATATGGGATCAATTCATCATCATGCAGGATGATACCGTCTGCTTTCTTGCAAATCTTCCGGTTTCTCTTCTTCGTATGTTCGTCAATATCCTGCTCCGGAAGATACTCCATCTTACTTGTCTCGCAGAACTTCCGGATGTCCCGGATATCCGATCCGTGAAACTCGTAGAAAACCTTCTTATGAAACAGCCGATACAGGAACAGTTCATGATTCCAGCCGATACTGTTTCCGAAATGAAAATGAAAGGTATTATACTTCCGTAACGCTTTGACCAGGAACTTCCCCAGCTTCCATACGGAGCTCGGAAGTTTCCTCTTGTTGTTCCTGTCCACATTCAGGATCAGATCATTTTTATATGCAAATGGATTCTCCATCAGTACGGCCGAAGTCGCATCCACTCCGATCTCCCGAAGCCCAAGGACTGCGTAGGAATTCTGTCCGGCGATCTCCGTCATCCCATGAAGGATATGCAGTTGTTCTGTATCTTTTTCTTTCATTTCCGTCACTTATCTCATTTTCCGTTGTCGTCTGATACGATCATCAATTAAATCTTTTCAGACCGGTCATCCGATTCAGTCATGCAATTCAACAATTATC
>JAILAR010000072.1 GCA_024681515.1 Eubacterium sp.
CAACTCGCTATATACAAATAACTATATAAGTAGCCTGAATTAGATCAGGTAGAGGCATCAGGCTAGTGCCATTAAAAGACCAGAATGATGTAAATTATTTCTGGAATTTATAAATATCAACCATGAGTTGGTAAATAGCCATCTATCAACATACTATGCATCCGCCTCTCCCCGCAGGATTCCAAGTCCATGCTCCAGCGGTGGAAGCAGAAATTCCAGGCATTCCTGCACTGCCTTCGGACTTCCGGGCAGATTTACGATCAGAGTCTTCCCTCGGATTCCGCTGACTGCCCGCGACAGCATGGCCCGTGGTGTGATCTGCATGCTGTAAGCGCGGATTGCTTCACTGATTCCCGGTGTTTCCCGCTCGATCACTCGTTTTGTTGCTTCCGGCATCCGATCTCTGGGCGAGAAACCGGTACCCCCGGTAGTGAAGATCACATCCGGCTGCTCCTCATCTGCCAACCGTATCAGAGCCTCTGCCAAACCGTCCTCATCATCCGGAAGCAGAAGTAAAGATCCTACACGGTAACCGGCTGCAGTCAGCATTTCCGCTATCTTCGGACCGCTTTTATCTTCTCTCTCTCCCCGGAACGAACGGTCGCTGGCCGTCAGGATCGCCGCGCGATATGGGTTTTGAATCATATCAGCTGAATGATTCATACCGACATTGTTCGTACCTGCATCATTCATTCCGTTTTCAATCGATTTGGAATTGTCCTGGCCGGCATCATTCATTCTGCTTTCGATTGCTTCGGAATTGTCCCGACCTACGTCACCGATCATACTCTCTGTAACGATCTCCAAGTCATCCCCACAGGCAATCACGCCGCCATTCACCACCCGGGCAAATACGCCCTCCTTCGGCATGATGCATTCTCCGGTTCTCTGCATGATCTCGCAGCCGGTGTGGCATCGCTTTCCGATCTGTGTCAGTTCCAGCAGAACCTCACCGCACCGAAACCGGGTTCCCACCGGATAACTCTTGAAATCAAATCCCTCCACCAGAAGGTTTTCTCCGAAAATGCCGGGTGGCAGCTCCACCGCTCCCTTGCTCCTCTCACGGAACGCCTGCACCTCATCGGCAGAAAGAAGGCTGACCTGCCGCTCGCTTCCCGCATGGGCATCCCCTTCCAGACCGTATTCCTCGATCAAAAGGCAGCTGCCGATGTTCTTCTTCACGGTCCCCTTCTTTTCACTAATGCAGACTGCGATCACTTTGCCCATATAATTCTCATCCCCCGATCTCGTACATGCTCCGGCGTTCCTTCGCGCTCTTTGTCTCACAGAATTCATGCCGCTCCGGCTTCAGCATTATGATCCCCCGGATCGACGTCATCAGTTCCTCGTCTGTGCATCCGCTCCGCAGCAGCTGTTTCACATCCAGTCCTTCCGGATAATAGAGACAGAGTTTCAATCTTCCGTCCACCGTCAGGCGGAGGCGGTTGCATTCCGAGCAAAATGCATGTGAAAGCGGACTGATGAATCCAACGCGTCCCTGAAAGCCCCGGAAATGCACATATCTGGCCGGACCGCGGTAACCCGAAGGCCCACTCGCATCATTCGAATCATTCGAAACCATGCCAATTTGCGAAGCAGTATTTTCCGAAATAGTATGTCCTGACATACTGTATGCATCTGTTTCCTGCCCTGTCAGAGTTTCGGCCACTCCGAAACGTTTCTCCAACAGTTCAAGGATCTCCGCTTCAGGCACACCACGATATTCGCGTGCGCACCCCATGGGCATCAGTTCGATAAAGCGCACATCGATCTTCCGGTCTCTTGCATATTCCGCCAGATCGGCCAGTTCCCCATCATTGATCCCACAGATCGGAACACAGTTCAGTTTCACGGGCAGTCCCATCTGCAGCGCAAGATCGATTGCTCGCTCCACAGCCTCAAATCCGTCCGTTCCTGTGAGTTCCCGGTATACATCCCTGTTCCGCGTATCCAGACTGATATTCACACTTTGGAGCCCTACACTCACCAGTTCTTCCAGCCGGTCTGCCAGGAGCACACCGTTGGTGGTCATGGCCAGCTCCGGCTGAGCGGGAAGCTCCTGAAGAGACCGCATAAGTCCCTCGATTCCCCTCCGTACCAGAGGTTCCCCTCCGGTAAGGCGGATCCGGCACACACCCATTTCCGTGAGCACTCTTGCCGTACGGCAGATCTCCTCCAGCGTCAGCACCTCTGAATGCTTCATGAGGCCGATGCCCTCCGCCGGCATACAGTACTTACAGCGCAGATTGCATTTGTCCGTCAGTGAAATGCGCAGATATTCTATTTTTCGTCCATATGCGTCTTTCATATATTTATTCCATACTTCGCACTTACGTGCTCCGTAGGATCATCACTTCAGCACGTATTAATCGATTATATGCTTTCCTCTTCTGATTTCAGTCCGTGCTTTGTGATGATCTCTTCGCGCTCCTCTATGAAAAAGGCCAGTCGGCATAACGATCACTGTCGACAAACATCAGCCTGTATTTACTCCGCACCAGCATGCGGAAGATCAGATACCGGATCCGGGTTCTGTACTCGAGGATCCCGACGCCATAATAATCTCTTCCTGTATGCTTCAGCCAGTCCAGGAATTCCACGAGATCCGGCCTGTGTTCCACAGTCACAAACAGGGCCTCAAAGGGCTGCTTCTCCTTTTCGGCCTGAGAGATCATTTCCTGAGCCTGCTCAAACGAATATGCTCTTGTAACCTCAAAATACAGAGGAATTTCTCCGTCGTATTCTCCGACCGCGAGTGCTCTTCTTCCCATGATCCTATCCTCTCAAACCCTGATCAAACACATGCTTTTGCTTCGTTCGGGCAATCCCGTGGCATATTATAGCACATTATCATCAGTTCTTGGTAAAAAGGTGAACAAACACCAAAAATGTATTAAAACGCAGACTCTGAAAAAGACG
>JAILAR010000078.1 GCA_024681515.1 Eubacterium sp.
ACCTGAACACCTATTACGGGCTGTCCATTTCCAGTGACACGGAGCTGGCTCCGCGGATGGACGAGGTGGCAAAGCAGATCTATGGCAAGATCCGGTTCGAAGTTGCGCAGACACGGATGGACAACGGCATCTACTATGTAGATGTGAAGATCTACCCGATCAACATCCTGAACGACACCCACGATTACGTTAAAGACTACGTGGAACTCTTCAACCAGAAGGTCGCTGCGGGAGACTACAACGACGTTACCAAGGAAGAGTACCGACATGAATTTGCCCTGGGGATCATCAACATCCTGGAGGAAGGGGCAAAGAAGGTGACCTACCAGGATCCGAAGACCGTTACGGTGCGGATCATTGAGGGCAAGGATACGTATTATATCTCGGATGATGACCTTCGGAAGATCGATGCGGAGGTTATCGCAACGCTTTCCGAGGAACACCAGGAGAAGGACGATCCGGAAGAAACGCCGGGAACCACCGAGCAATCCTGGGGCTGATGCCGGACAGCCGGTCACGGTATTCGGCAAACCGTCAGCCATTCACGTATTCGGCAAACCGTCAGCCATTCACGGTATTCGGCAAACCGATATCCGACCACAGGCTCACGGCATACCACGGATCCACTCTACTCTCTCACTCCTCCCGCATCCGCTCGGGGGCGTTTATGATCCTGTCGCAGAGTCCGAAGGCGATCGCCTCCTCTGCATTCATATAGTTATCGAAACTGAGGGCCTGTTCCAGGTCCTCTTTTTTCTGTCCGGTATGCTTCATCAGAAGCTCCACCGTCAGCTTCCGGGTCTCCATAATGGAATCAGAAACCTTCTTGATGGAGCTGGCACTTCCGCCGATCCCTCCGGCGATCAGGGGTTCATGGATCATCACCTTCGAGTGCGGAAGGATCAGACGCTGTCCCTTCGGCGCTGCCGCCAGCAGGATGGCCGCCATACTGTACGCGTGCCCGACGCAGCAGACAGAGATACTGCTCTCCGCTGCCTGCATCATGTCATAAATGACAAGCCCTGCATCCACCTCCCCGCCGCAGCTGTTCAGATAGATCCGGATCTCTTCGCCCTCCCGGTCCAGATACATCATCTGCTGCACAAAATCATTTGCCATCTCCATATCGATCTCCCCGGTCAGGAAGATCCTCCTCCGCATCAGAAGACGCGTTTCCAGAGAAATGCCCTGCAAACCCTTTGCGGTATCTACTTCGATCATGGTATTTGAGTATCTCATGGGATCACCTCCAATTTCTGTTCATGAATTCCTTCTTTGCTTCTTCAAATCGCCTGGCTTCAAATTCCGGCATGGGAAATGTCGTGGTCTTCACCATCTTCTCTCCGCGGCGGAAGATCAGCTGCGTGCCCAACGGCATTTCCAGGATGGATTTCAGGCTTTTATCAGCGCGTTCGGAAACGGCTTTCGCGGTTTGCAGATCTTCGCCCCCGAGATAGACGTAGGTATCACAGCTGCCGAGGATCGTGCGCCCGTCATCTCCGTACCGCTCTGTCAGCTGGGATTCTGCCTGCAGGATCATCATGGTTGAGATCCAGCGGGAACGGATACTGGCGATCATACGGGGAAAATCCGCGATCGTTACATTTGTGGCAAAATCATCCATCAGGAACCGAACCGGGATCGGAAGATGCTGATCAAGGCAGCTTTTGTCCGCATACTGCACCAGTTCCTGCATGATCTGTGTGAACACGATATTGACCAGCCCGTCCAGGCGCCGGTCCATATCGGATACTGTGATAAAGACTGCCGTTTTCCTTCTTCCGATATCCGGAACAACTAATTCGTTCCTGTTCTCCATTACCCTGGTAACGGATTCGGAATCATAGCGGCTGAGGGTCGTCTGTAACGTGATCAGGATCGACTTCAGCGTTTTCCCGGCAGCCAGACGGAACGCATTATATTTTCTGAGCGCAAAACTATCCGGATCAATTCTTTCTATATCCTTGAATAACAGATCCAGCGGAGTTACCTGATCGGAATAGTCCTCCTGAACGGTCTCCAGATTCATCAGATCAACCAAAGACTTAAATGTCCGTTCTTCCGGATCACAATAATTATTCAGATAGGCCAGCAGTGCCGTGAGCAGAAGTTCCGCCGCTTCGTCCCAGAACGCATCTTTCGTGTGCTCCTTCGAATGATTGGAATAAGTGATCACATGCGCCAGTTTCATAATGTCCTCATCCGTCTTTGCATGTATGATGCAGTTATAGCCGATGGAATACGTCGGATCATAGAAATCCAGCAGAAGTACGCGATAGCCTTTTTGAAAGAGATAGTCCCTGTATCTGCGGTACAGGTTTCCCTTCGGATCCGTGATCACATAACTTCCGCTGCACTGCAGGATGTTCGGGATGATGATACCACGGGTCTTGCCTGCTCCGGGGCTTCCGATCACAACTACGTTATTGTTGCGAAGTGTCTTATAGGAATCCAGATCGTAATAACAGTCTTTGCCCAGGATCATCGTATCCGCGGGAACATGAACCTCCTGCATTCCGAGCGCCGCTGCATCAGCAGCCTTCATTCCGTTCTCCATTGCTCCATTCACCTTCTCCATCATAGTACCTCCATTCCATACTTCGCGCCTAATGCGCTCCATGATTCTCCCCTGCTTTTCTTACTACGAAAATTATATATATTCGATGCCTCTTTTTTTTTGCACAAAAAGGGGACAATCTGCTTACAAACTGTCCCCTTGAGAAAACTCTTATATTATGTTTCTTGATTACATTTCGTGATACTCTGCTACTCCACCGTCACGGACTTCGCCAGATTTCTCGGCTTATCCACATCCAGTCCTCGTGCATCCGAGGTGTAGTATGCGATGAGTTGCAGCACCGCTGCCGTCGCAAATACCGAGAAGGTCGGATCTGC
>JAILAR010000097.1 GCA_024681515.1 Eubacterium sp.
TAAAAGCATTATTAGAATAGATTAATGTTTCACGTGAAACATACGTAACAATATAATAGTAAATTACAACTATAAACATCCTCCCTAAAAATATTATAACTAAGCATACATCATACAAACAAAATTACTCTTTAAAAAAACAAAATGTTTCAAATGTAAGTAAAATTAATTCAGAGGAATACCAACAATTCCCCTCAAAACAATATTCAAATAATGTGAGTAAAGCTCACCCCATTCTATAGATATTAAACGAATAGAAGCCTGAGACAAAGTACAATGTTTCACGTGAAACAATGTATGATATAAAATAACTCCCGAAGCAAGCGTATTCATGATAATACTCAAAAGCTCAGTTAACGGGAATATTAAATCAACAATATAAATAGCTAAATAAAATACATAATTAGAACCATACATGCAATACATGTTTCACGTGAAACATCATATGAAAGGATTATTATATTAAGATAATTAGAAGAATAAAAGCATATAAAAACCAAAGGAAAAATCCAGGACAATATAAAAACAAAATATCTTGTGCTTTGTAAATGACAATACGCTATATCTAGTTATGGTAGAGAACATAAAAAAGTGATATAATACAGCATGTATGTGCAAAAAGAAGCACTATTTTAGACTCAGAAAACAGGAAACATATCCGATTTGGAGAAGAAAATGGGAAGAATCATAGCTGTAGCAAATCAAAAAGGAGGAGTAGGTAAAACCACAACCTCCATAAATCTGGCAGCCTGTCTTGCTGAGAAAGGCAAGAAAGTTCTGGCAATTGACATGGATCCCCAGGGAAACATGACAAGCGGACTCGGAGTAGACAAGAACAATTTAGGGTATTCCATCTATGATGTCATGTGTGGAAACTGTAATCTTGGCGAAGCTCTTCATATTAACATCTTTGCCAACCAGAATCTTCAGATAAGTTTACTTCCTTCCAGTCGAGAACTGGCAGGTGCAGAGATTGATTTTTTGGAAACAGAAGATAAACAATTTATCTTAAAGAAACTGATCCGTCCTCTCAGAAAGAAATATGACTTTATCATTATTGACTGTCCTCCGGCATTGGGTATTCTGACGATCAACTCCATGACCGCAGCAGATACGATCATCGTCCCGATCCAATGCGAGTTTTACGCATTGGATGGATTAACTCAGCTAATGTATACCATCGATCGTATCAAAAAGAAGCTGAACAAAACACTTGAAATCGAAGGCGTTGTCTTTACCATGTATGATTCCAGAAATAATCTTTCTCAGCAGGTAGTTGATAACGTAAAATCGAATCTGAACGAGATCATATATAACACTTTGGTACCGAGAAATGTCCGTCTTGCAGAAGCACCCAGTTTTGGTCTCCCGATCAATCTGTATGACAGTAGATCTGCCGGTGCGGAAGCATATCGTGCTCTTGCGGAAGAAGTTATCCACAACAAACTGTTTTTAACTTAGTTTCTACTTATTTATAGATAGATCCGCATAATAACACGGAAAAGAAAGAGATATTTCGAAACATACATCTGATTTACATAAAAGTTATAAACAGTACAAGTAGACATTATGTAAACCATGTGGATAACTCCGTGTTCATTATATATACGAATGATCCGTGGTTTTGATTTAGAATAATATCATCCTATATATAGATAGCAACCAGATATCAGCAAGGAGGACCCTATGGCAGTAAAGAGAGGTCTCGGACGTGGAATTAACGAACTTATTCCGACCGATGAGAAAAAGCCGGGAAAAGAAAAGCCGGAGACAAAAACGGTAACAAAAACCGTTACGAAAACAGTTACAAAAGAAGTCGAAAAAACTCTGAAGATTTCCGACATCGAACCAAATAAAAATCAGCCACGAAAGCATTTTAATGAAGATGCGTTAAATGAACTGGCAGATTCTATCAAACAGATGGGAATGATCGAACCCATTGTTGTTGTTAAGAAGGCGAAGTACTACGAGATCATAGCTGGTGAGCGTCGTTGGCGCGCTGCACGATTGGCTGGACTGAAAGAAGTTCCTGTTGTGATCCGTGATTATACCAAACAACAGCAGGTTGAGATCGCACTGATTGAAAACCTTCAGCGTGAGGATCTCAATCCCATTGAAGAGGCACAAGCCTATCAACGACTGATCGAAGAATTTCATTTGAAGCAGGATGAAGTTGCCGATCGTGTTTCCAAGGGGCGTACTACAATTACAAACTCCCTTCGTCTTCTGAAGCTCTGCGAGAAAGTACAGCAGATGGTGATTGATGAAATGATCACCACCGGACATGCCCGGTCTCTGATCATGATCGAAGATCCCGAGCTTCAGTATGAAACCGCAATGAAGATATTTGATCAGGGAATGACGGTTCGTGAGACCGAGGTATATGTAAAGAAGGTTTTAGCTCATGCAGCTGAGAAACCGGAAGAGAAATCCTCGGAAACTGAAGAAAAGGATCTCACACCGATCTATAAAGAGATCGAAGAAAATCTGAAAAATGTTCTGGGAACAAAAACTTCCGTTAAAGCCAAGTCAAAAGGCCGCGGAAAGATCGAGATCGAATATTATTCCACGGATGACATGGAACGGATCCTGCATCTTCTGTACAGCATTCCACGAAACTGATCCATTCCGGCTTATTGTATAGGTCAGATTCAAATTACCGCAAACAATCTGACGAACCCGTTTTTATCAAACGAATACTTTCGTTACGATCAACGAAACAAATCCTGACATAGGAGATAACCATGAATGAAAAAATCACCGTTTTCGGAATCCGGATCGAGATCCTTCTGATCCTCCTTCTGATCCTGATCATCATTCTGGCCGTTGCCCTCTTTTTTACGATCCGACGTCTGGAATATATTAACCGGAAATACGCCGCCGTCATGGGTGGAAAAAAAGGGAAAGACCTGGAGAAGATCATACTGACACGGTTCAAGGAAATGGACAAAGTCAAAAACAATGCCCGCCGTGTCACCTCTGAACATAAGCAATTTAAGGGTCATCTGGATTCCTGTATTAATAAGGTAGGTCTTGTGAAATACGACGCCTTTGAAAATGTAACGGGAGGACTCAGTTTTTCCCTTGCACTTTTGGATCAGGAGAATTCCGGAGTTGTACTGAACACCATGCATTCCAGAGATGGGTGCTACACCTACGCAAAAGAGATCATTAAAGGTGAATCCTTTATCACTCTTTCTTCCGAAGAAAAGGAAGCACTCAAAAAAGCGCAAACGGTAGAAGAGGAGATTGAAGAACTTACTTCACCGGATGAAACTTTTGATATCGACTGAAATTATCAAACTGAGAACCAACGACATAACAAATTACAAAAATAAATTCAGACATAATAATCAAATATCATCAATAAACTATCACCTAATCATCAACCGGAGGACATACGATCATGTTAGACATTAAATTTCTCAGAGAGAATCCCGACATTGTAAAGAAGAACATTCAGAATAAATTCCAGGACCGAAAGCTTCCCATGGTAGACGAAGCCATCGAACTGGATCAGAAACGCAGAGACAATCAGGCCGAAGCCGATCAGCTCCGTGCAGACAAGAATAAGATTTCCAAAGAGATCGGTAAGTTCATGGCACAGGGAGATAGAGAAGCTGCCGAAGAAGCAAAGAAGAAGGTTGCCGAATTCTCCAAGCGTCTGGCTGACCTGGAAGCAGAGGCTCCGCAAATTGAGGAAGCTCTTCGTAAGATCATGCTGGTTATTCCGAACATTATTGATTCGTCCGTTCCCATCGGAAAAGATGACAGTGAAAATGTTGAAGTGGAAAAATTCGGTGATCCGGTGGTTCCTGATTTTGAAATTCCCTATCACACAGAGATCATGGAGCGCCTGGCAGGCATTGATCTGGACGCAGCCAGAAAGGTTGCCGGAAACGGTTTCTATTATCTGATCGGTGATATCGCACGCCTGCATTCCGCGATCCTGTCCTATGCACGAGACTTCATGATTGGAAAAGGATTTACCTACTGCATTCCTCCTTTCATGATCCGCAGTGATGTGGTGACCGGTGTTATGAGCTTTGATGAAATGGAATCCATGATGTACAAGATCGAAGGAGAGGATCTCTATCTGATCGGTACCAGTGAACATTCCATGATCGGTCGTTTTATCGACTCCATGATCGACGCACCGACTCTGCCGCTTACGCTCACCAGCTATTCTCCCTGCTTCCGTAAAGAGAAGGGAGCTCATGGTATCGAAGAACGCGGCGTATACCGTATCCATCAGTTTGAAAAGCAGGAAATGATCGTGATCTGCAAGCCCGAAGAATCCATGGACTGGTTCCACAAGCTGTATAGCTACACCGTGGAATTGTTCCGCAGTCTGGATGTTCCGGTACGTACACTGGAATGCTGCTCCGGCGATCTGGCAGACCTGAAGGTAAAATCCATCGACGTCGAAGCATGGTCTCCGCGCCAGCAGAAATATTTTGAAGTCGGAAGCTGTTCCAATCTGGGTGACGCACAGGCAAGACGTCTCCGCATCCGTGTAAAAGACGAAGACGGAAAGAAGTACCTGGCACATACTCTGAACAATACCGTAGTTGCACCTCCGCGTATGCTCATCGCATTTTTGGAGAACAACTTAAATGCCGACGGTTCCGTAAAGATTCCGGAGGCACTGCGTCCGTACATGGGAGGAACCGAGCTGCTCGTCCCGAAGAACTGATATTAAAAGCGTGAAGAGCACGAGACTAATAACAGAGAAATAAGGGTTTTGACCATGCATCAGTATTTTCGAGCCGTTGGCTTCAGTAATTTAAAATCGCTCCACCAACTGGACCAGGTTCAAAAGGAACTGAGGCACAATCCTGACCGACGGATCGTTGTCAGCCGGTCTCTTTTTACCTCCCTTGTTCAGCTGGACAAGGAATACGGAGACGGGATCGGCATTTCCGTTATCGGAGAAATGAATGCAGAAGGAGAATTTCTGATCGAACATAGTTTTCCTTTTGTAACTCCCGGAAACTATGTTTATTCGGATGAGGTTCACGTTGATCAGCTGAATGATCGAAGCGGCTATTACGGAATGATCGATAATATCAATCTCTCCGTGATCTTTTCCCTGATCAACATTGCGACGCTCACGGATCATCAGTGGCGGCAGCCGCTGCCGGCCACCCTTTCCGTTCGTCTGTCCGGTCTCTGTCTGGGAGCGGACATCCTGCTTCCTCTTATGAAAACAGAGCAGGATCTGCAATATGAATCCGATCGAATGCGGGATGAGCTTGCCACGATCCATCTGATCCGTCACGGAAATCAGGAATTGCTCAATAAAATGATGATGCGGGAAATGGATATGAAGGATACCATCGACCACCGCATTGATACGGAGGACGTTCTTTCCATCGTCGACAGCAGTATGATTCCCTCCGGTCTGCAAAGTGATGTTTATGATATCATCGGTACCATACTGAACGTCAATTTAGTTCAGAATCGGAAGACCGGTGAGGAAGTATATCTCCTTGATGTAGCATGTCTGTACTACGTGATCCGGATTGCCGTAAACAAGCAGGACCTGCTCGGAAAGCCGGAGATCGGCCGTCGTTTCCGCGGAGTTACCTGGCTGCAGGGCGAAGCGATTCTTCGTTAAAAATCCTGCCTTAAAAGGCAACTCCTGATTCATTATTGACAGTCCCATGTGTTTCATATAAAATCGAGTATGTAATTACAATATTCGATCGGTTCTCGTAGTTTAACGGATAAAACAAGCGCCTCCTAAGCGCTAGCTCCGGGTTCGATTCCCGGCGGGAGCACTCATTTATCATTGATCCTGAATCTTAAATCTAAATCTACTGGAGGTATCCTTTATGAAATCAGATGTGATCCATGTAACCAGTTTCGGTGAAGGAACCGAAGAAGCACTTGCCCAGGCAGATGCATCCGCGGCATTCAAAGGATTATCAAAGAAAGAATCTCTTCATCTCCGGTTGCTGACCGAAGAGATGATGAGTCTTGTCAGAGCACTCACCGGAGAAAAGGAAGCAGACTTCTGGATTGAGGAAAATGGCGGAACCTTCTGTCTGAACCTGAAGACTCTGACGGTCATGAATTCCAAAATGCGTGAACAGCTTTTGAAGAGCTCTACCTCCGGTAAGAACACCGCTGCAAAGGGACTTCTCGGAAAGATCCGCGATCTTCTGGAGCGCTGCATGGAACCGGCAGACGATTCACTGACGAACTATTATCCGGGCGGCTGGATGTATGCAGGTACCGATCCCTCTTCCATGTCCATGGCTTCCGCAGATGTATGGTCCTTCAATCGTTATCGTGAAGCCATAAAGAAGGATTCGGACGCGCTGGAAGAGTGGGATGAACTGGAAAAATCCATCCTTGCAAAGATAGCGGATGAGATCAAGGTTAATATCCAGAATGATATCGTATATGTATCTATCTACAAAACCTTTAAATAAGAATCATAATAACCAATAACAAAACGATCCGGATTTCAGATTCCGGATCGTTTTGTTTATATAATGCCTTAGTTTTCGCGGCTGCCGTACTTTTCGTTCTTCTTCAGATATACAACAACCTTTCTGTACGGCTCTTCACCTTCACTTTTTGTTGCTACGAACTTATCGTTCTGCAGCGTGGAGTGAATGATCCGACGCTCATAGGGATTCATAGGCTCCAGTGTGAAGGATCTTCTGGACCTCTTTACCTTGAAAGCAATGTTCTTAGCCAGATTCTCAAGTGTTTCCTTCCGGCGCTCACGGTAGTTTTCCGTATCAAGCTTTACACGGATGTACTTGTCCTTGCTCTTCTTATTCACATACAGACTGATCAGATACTGAAGCGCATCCAGAGTCTGTCCGCGCTTTCCGATCAGAACGCCCATATCCGGACCTTCCACATCTACGGAAAGAACGTTTTCCGTCTCATCCATTTCTACGGAAATGACTGCTTCCAGCTCCATCGCTTCAAACAGCCTGGTCAGATAAGTCTTTGTGTCTTCGATCAGATCCTTGCTTTCCTCGGTTAATTCAGCAGCCGGTTTTGCTTCTGATCCATCTTCGGCAGTACCGGAAACCGAATTCTTTGCAGACTCTTTAACTTCTTCTTTAACAACTTCTTTTGAAGACTCTTTCGCAGATTCCTTAATTGCAGAACCCTCGGTTGCCGTGTCCTTTACCTTTGCGCGGATCACTGCCTGCTTAGCACGCAGACCGAGAAATCCGCTGCTGCCTTTTTCAACAACCTCAATATCAAGGTCTGCCGTTACGACACCGAACAGTCTGGCTGCATCAATTTCCGCATCCTCAACTGTCTTTGCGCGAAATTCTTTATAATCCATTTCGAACATACCTCTTTTATATCAATTCGTATAACTGTTTTTAACTGTTTCCTGATGAACAACGGACTATCAGTCCTTATTGTTCTTTTCGTAATAATCCCGAAGTGCATTTGCCTTGGAAGCGATACTTCCTTCCTTGTACTTCACGTTCTTTTTCTCTTCAACGTCATTCTTATAGGAAGTAGAGGAAGTATAACTCTTCAGTCTTGCACTGCCGAAGTTCCTCATGCCTTCTGAATCCTGTGATTTCTGTTCCGCCGTATTCTGACCGGTGGCTGCTTCCTGCATTCGATCCAGGAAACCTTTCTTTTCTACACCGCCGTTTCTTGCTTTCTTTCTTTCCGCCTTTGCTTCTGCCTTCAGCCTTGCCTTTTCCGTAATGGCCTGCATATCCGCATGCTTGTAGTAGAAATTCTGGGACAGTGTGATGATCACACTTACCATGGCGCTGACTGCCCAGTACAGACCGAGACCGGCCGGTACGCTGATGGTTACAAAGAAAGACATGATGGGCATAACCATCATAAAACGACGCATGGACTTCATCTGAGCATCCTGCTGTGGATCTCCGGAAGACTGCTGCGGTGTTACGATCATGGACAGTAACTGGAAAGCAAAAGCAGCGATCGGGATGATAAGCGCCCAGGTCCATGCCCAGCCGGGAACCTCTGACAGGTTGATTCCAAGAATGAAATCGTTGGATGCAATGATCTTATCTTTATTTGCCGCGATCGATGATGCAACCTCGGAATTACTGCTGAATACAGTTCCGATCTTATCTAATGCATCTCCGTTACATTTAGCAAGTACGTCAATGACGTAATTGGAAGTCAGTTCAGAAACCTTTGACAGATCCGGTGCTCTCTGGATCGCATTTTCCGTAACAAAGGTAGTCAGTGTCTCCTTTGCGCCGGATACCTTCATAATGGCATCTGCAATCGGCTGATAAAGTGCCTTGATCCTGTCTACGTAGGCCGGAATATTCTGGATCACGTTATAGAGAGACAGGAAGATCGGGAGCTGAATGAGTGCGGTGATACAACCGGTACTCATTTTGATACCGTACTTTTTCTGCAGCGCGCTGGTTTCCTTCTGCTTTGCAAGGATGGAAGCCTGATCCTTCTTTCCTCTGTACTTCTTGTTGATCTTCTGGAACTCCGGCTGCAGATATGCCTGAATCTTGGAAGACCTTGTGGATTTGATGGAAAGAGGGAACATGAGAAGTCTTACTATCACCGTGAATACGATGATACTCAGGGCGATGGTTAAAACCCCCATGTTATTGAACAGGTTATAGATCCCGTTCATGATCCATCCAAGCAGCTTTGACAGACCACCCAGCAAAAAGCTGCTTGACTGTGTTAATATCATTTTTTTTCTCCAATTTTCGGATTATCGGCAAGTTATCTTCAGGATATCCACAGGTTTTTTCCAACTTATCAACAAATTCACAACAATTATAGACAACCTGAATTTAAAAATATTATTTTTGCCGACAAATGCTAGGGAACCGGATCATATCCACCTTCGCTGAAAGGATTGCAACGCAGAATTCTCCAAATGGTAAGCCCTGTTGCCTTGAAAAATCCATATTTCTCATATGCCTGCAGGGCATACTCCGAGCAGGTGGGATAAAAGATACAGGTTCCGTGCCCCTTCAGAGGGGACAACCTTTTTCTGTAAAATCTGATCAGTCTGATGCATATTTTCTTCATATGATAACCCTTTAATAAACCCAAAAAAGCTATTATTATCCTATAATATGATGCAGCCGGCAGAGATGAAGAAAGGCACTCTCTATCTCCTGATAGCCGGTTCCCTTTGCGCTTGCTCTTGCAACAACAACGAGATCCATGCCTTTCTCCAGTTTCATCTCAATCTCATTTTTATGAAGCCGGTAGCTTTCCCTGATCAAACGTGTAACTCTGTGCCTTACGACACTGTTTCCAACCTTTTTACTTACAGAGATTCCGATTCTACTGCACGTTGTCTGGTTGGGGGCAACGTACATCACTAAATACTTATTGGCAAACGATTCTCTGTGGGCATACACCCTGCCAAACTCTCTGTAATTTTTCAGTGAAATAATGTTTCTCATCTGAATTAAAATAAAATCTGATTACGCGGAAAGTACTTTTCTTCCCTTAGCTCTTCTTGCAGACAGAACCTTGCGGCCGTTTGTCGTGCTCATCCTCTTTCTGAAGCCGTGTACTTTGGATCTGGAACGCTTCTTCGGCTGAAATGTCATCTTCATGGGTATTCACTCCTTTCCTTATTAAAGATAATAAAAATTATAAAACTATATGGTTTGTTCCCACTTTTGAGGGAAAACCTACAATATTCTATTAGAAACGACCGAAAAAGTCAAGTATTTCATTTTTCTTAGTTAACGTAATTATCCACATTTTGTTTATAATATGTGGATAACTTACTGCTAATCTGTGGATAGTATGTTTTTAAAAAATATAAAGTACGCTTTTACAGGCTCTTTCAGCGATTTTTCTATCAACAGTTATTTTTTTTCATTTTTCATAATATAGGCGGCTGTAATCGCCATAAAACCTTGTTATTTGAGCCATTTTGTAGTATTATTATTACTGTGTGTTTTTATGCCTGTTTATACTTATATAATGCATATTTATGTTATTTCAGATAATATTTCAGACAGGGCTTTAGACTTAGATAGGAAAACTAATATGAGTGAAACATTAAATACCAATAAAACAATAAATGATGAATCCATAAAAGAAGCGATCATTGAAAACTGGGACAGTATCATGAATGTGATGGAAACACAATATGACGTTCCAAATGTGATCATCGCTACCTGGATTCGTTCCATAAGTATTTATGACGTGCATGATAAAACCGTTTATTTTTATGTGGACGAGAAATTAGGTCTGCACGGAGTCGAGTATATTCACAGGAAAGGGTATCATGATTTTCTTCTTGCCTCCGTCCGTGAAGTTCTGAATGATCTGGATATTGAGATCCAGATCAATGAAAAAGACTTCTATATAAAGTCAGAACAGGAAAAGCTGGCCGAGAAGAATGAAAAAAAGCCGGAGCATAATGCCTCCGGTTCGGAAGAAAAGGAAAATCTCAATAAGAATTATACCTTTGAAAACTTCGTTGTGGGAGATAACAACAAACATGCCTTTGCAACCTGCGTTGCGGTTGCGGATGCACCCTGTCAGGATAATTTTAATCCTCTGTTCCTCTACGGGGGTCCGGGACTCGGCAAGACCCACCTGATTCAGGCGATCGCTCATTACATTATAGACCACCATTCGGATATGAAAGTCCTGTATGTATCTTCCGAAGTATTTACAAATGATATCATTACTTCTATTAAAAGTAATCAGATGGAAGACTTCAGAGACCGGTACCGTCAGGTTGATGTTCTGATCATTGACGATATTCAGGAGATCATAGGAAGAGATCAGACGCAGAGAGAGTTTTTCAACACATTTAACTTCCTTTATGATCATGGGAAACAGATTGTTCTTTCTTCCGATCGTCCTCCAAAGGAACTTTCCACTCTGGAAGAACGACTTCGTTCCCGGTTTGAATGGGGTCTTCCCATCGATATCCATGCTCCTGACTATGAAACCCGTATGGCAATCCTGAAAAACAAGGCAAAGCTGATGGGAATCGTAAACATTTCGGAAGATATCTATGTTTACATTGCAGAGAATATCGTCTCTAATGTAAGGGAACTGGAAGGTGCACTGAAGAAGTTTAATTTATACTCCACCATGCAGCATACTGCCATCGATCTGAATCTGGCAAAGGAAATATTAAAGGATCTGATCTCCAAGGATTCAAATATATCCATTACGCCGGAATATATCCTGGAAGTTGTTGCAAAACAGATGAACATCTCCATCGATGACATCAAATCCAAAAAGAGAAGCGCTGATATCGCCCTTGCCAGACAGCTGGTTATGTATCTTTCCAGGGAAATGACAGACAAGAGCCTGGCTTCCATCGGTGCTGTGGTCGGTGGAAAGGATCACTCCACCGTATTCAGCGGAATCAACCGCATTACCGAAAAGCTGGATAAGGATCCTGAATTCCGTCTCCGGGTATCTGCGATCAAAAAACAGATCAATCCGAACCAGGAATCTTAATATAAAAGCCTGATTTATCCACATAGTTTTTATAACTGCGTGTTAGTAATCTATGGATAACCTTTATTTGAACTTTTTAAACAGATACAGTAACGATCTGAAACGGCATTGATAAAACTGAATCTGATGCTTTACAGATCTGAGAAAGGAATTTATCAAATACCTGTATCCACGTTATCCTAAGTGATACAAACATCAGAGAAGCCTTAATTTATAAGGACCCGGGGCTCTTTTCAACAAATCCACAGCCCCTACTACTACTACGATATATTATATTTATTTATTATACAGCCGCGAAGGCAGGAGGCACGAAACATACCATGATCATCAAATGCAAGAAAAATCTGCTCACCTCTGCAATCAATATCGTATCCAAGGCAGTATCTACAAAAACGACCATGCCTATTCTGGAATGCATTCTTCTGAAAGCAGAAGGAGGAAAAGTATATCTGACTGCAAATAATCTGGAACTTGGTATCGAGACAGTGATCGATGCAACGGTTTTGGAGGAAGGACAGGTTGCACTGGAAGCAAAGATCTTCTCGGATATCATCCGAAAGCTGCCGGACAGTGAGATCGATCTTGAAACAACTTCGGATATACGCGTAGATATTCGATGCGAAAAATCCAAATTTACGATTCCCTGCAGATCCGGAGATGAGTTTTCACCGCTTCCTTCCATCGAGAAGGAGAACAGTATCCGCATCTCTCAGATGGCACTTCGCGATATCATCCGTCAGACGATCTTCTCGGTATCGGATAATGAAAGCACGAAGATGATGACCGGTGAATACTTTGAAGTAAAGGATAACCAGCTGATCGTCATTTCTTTGGACGGACATCGTATCTCCAGAAGAAAGATAAACCTTGCAGGAGAAAATAAAGATGTTAAGGTTGTAGTTCCGGGCAAGACGCTGCAGGAACTCAGCAAGATCATCAACGGTGATGCAGAAGATATGGTGGATATCTTCTTCTCAGACAGACATCTTCTTTTTGAATTTGAGGATACAAGGGTGGTATCCCGTCTGATCGAGGGTGAGTATTTTAAGATTACCAACATGATGACCATGGGTCATAGTCTGGCCGTTAAGGCGAATAAGAAAGAATTTATGGGAATCATCGATCGTGCCAGCCCACTGATCCAGGAGACGGATAAGAAGCCCATCATTGTCAGCGTAAAGAATGACAATAATCTTTATGTGAGACTGGATACAAATCTCGGTTCCATGAAGGAAGAGATGGAGATAGAGAAAGAAGGAGACGAGATCATTATCGGCTTCAACCCGAAATTCCTCATGGATGCAATGCGCGTGATCGATGATGATGACGTTAATATTTATATGATGGATTCCAAGAATCCCTGTATCATCAAGGATGCAGAGGAGAGCTACGTATATATCATCCTGCCCATCAATATCAATACGGATGTATATGCTTGATCTGTCCGGAAAAAATCCGGAGTCAAATATAATGAGATTTAAAAAGGAATCGACCCATGAACAGTATTAAGATCAAAGATGAATTTATAAAACTCGGACAGGCTCTGAAGCTGGCCGGGCTGGTGGATTCCGGGCTGGAAGCAAAGGAAGTCATTCAAAACGGAGAAGTAAAGGTAAACGGTGAAACAGACACCCGGCGAGGAAGAAAGCTGATGAATGGAGATACCTTTACCTATCGTGATCAGACTGTAAAAGTAGAGGCATAGATGTAAATAGATGTATATAGAGTCCATCACATTAACGAATTTCAGAAATTACGAAAGCCTGGAACTCGGCTTCAGTGATAAGACAAACATCCTCTATGGAGAAAATGCCCAGGGCAAGACCAATGTTCTGGAGGCGGCATATGTGGGTGCTACGACGCGTTCGCACCGAATGGCACGGGATAAGGATATGATCCGTTTCGGAGCCGAAGAAGCACATATCCGTCTGAATGTAAAAAAGAGAAATGTGGGGCATCGCATCGATATGCAGCTCCGAAAGACAAACGGAAAGACCGTAAATATCGACGGTCTGCCGATCCGCAGGAGCTCGGAACTGTTTGGACTCATCAATATCATTTTCTTCTCACCGGAGGATCTGTCCATCGTTAAGGAAGGACCGGCGGAAAGAAGAAGATTCATGGATTCGGAGATCTGTCAGCTCAGCAGGATTTATTATTCGAATCTGGCTGACTATAACAAGGTTCTGAATCAGAGAAATAACCTTCTCAGAGAGATTCTTTCTCGAAGAAGCAGGCACAGCTCCTGCGAAGAACTTCTTGAAACGCTGGATATATGGGATATGCAGTTGGTTCAATACGGAAAAAGGATCATAGAAGAACGTCAGAATTTTATTCACATGCTTTATGAGGTTGTGGAGCGTGTGCATGAGAAGATCACCGGAGGAAGGGAGAAAGTCGAACTTCGGTATGAACCAAGCGTTTCCGCTGACCGGTTGGAAGAGCAGCTGAAAGCAAGGAGAGAATCCGATCTTCGATATGCCGCTACTTCGGTCGGACCCCAGAGAGATGACATCGGGATCTACATCAATGAAAATGATGTAAGAGTGTTTGGCTCCCAGGGACAGCAGAGAACTGCGGCACTTACGCTGAAGCTGGCGGAGATCGAGTTGGTAAAAGAGATGATCAGTGATACTCCGATCCTGCTTCTGGATGATGTGATGTCTGAGCTGGACGAACGGCGAAGGGATGCACTTCTCGGAAGTATCGACGGGATACAAACCATCATTACCTGCACGGGATATGGTGATTTTATCCGAGAGAGAATGCAGCAGGACCGGGTCTATCAGGTGATACAGGGAAAAATAACTGAAACAAAAGCGTGAAATTTATAACAAAAAAAGGAGACGACATGGCTGAAAATCAGGAGAATCAGGTGAATCAGGAAAACCAGAATTATGGCGCAGAACAGATTCAGATCCTGGAAGGACTGGAAGCAGTGCGGCTTCGTCCGGGCATGTACATCGGAAGTACATCTTCCAGAGGTCTGCATCATCTGGTTTACGAGATCGTAGACAATGCGGTGGATGAGGCTCTGGCCGGTTATTGCAGCGAGATCAATGTATATATCAACGAAGATAATTCTATTACGGTTGTGGATAACGGACGAGGAATTCCGGTAGATATTCAGAAAAAAGCCGGTCGTCCGGCAGTAGAAGTCGTATTTACCGTACTGCATGCCGGCGGAAAGTTCGGCGGTGGGGGATATAAGGTATCCGGCGGTCTTCACGGAGTAGGTTCCTCTGTTGTAAACGCTCTGTCTGACTGGCTGGAAGTAGAGGTTTCCCGAGACGGAAAGATCTATAAGCAGCGGTATGAACGCGGAACGGTCATGTATGATCTGAAGGTGGTGGGTGAGACGGAAGGTACCGGAACCAAGGTTACCTTTAAACCGGATGCAACCATCTTTGATGATGTGATCTATGATTACGATACCCTTCGGATCCGTCTCAGAGAGACGGCATTTCTGACAAAGAATCTGAAGATCACACTGGAGGATCTTCGCGGACCGGAGGAAGAACGCCGCAAGGATTCCTTCCACTACGAGGGTGGTATCAAGGAATTCGTGGCTTATCTGAACCGTCACAAGAATGCGCTTTACGATAAGACTATTTACTGCGAAGGCAGCAGGGACAACATCTATGTGGAAGTTGCGCTGCAGCACAATGATTCCTACAATGAGACCATTTACAGCTTTGTAAATAACATCGTTACACCGGAGGGCGGTATGCACCTGACGGGCTTCCGTTCGGCCATCACAAAGGTGTTCAACGATTATGCGAGAAATAACAAGTTCCTGAAGGAGAAGGATGAGAATCTGATGGGAGAGGACCTTCGGGAAGGTCTGACTGCTATCATTTCCATTAAGATCGAGAATCCGCAGTTTGAGGGACAGACCAAGCAGAAGCTCGGAAATGCCACCGCCCGTACGGCAGTGGAATCCATTATGAATGAGCAGCTGGTTTATTTCCTGGAGCAGAATCCGGCGGTTGCCAGAACCATCATCGAGAAGGCACTGCAGGCACAGAAGGCCCGGAATGCGGCCCGGAAGGCCAAGGAAATGATACGGAAGACAGAGCTTTCCCAGGGTATGGCTTTGCCCGGAAAGCTGGCAGACTGCTCGGATAAAAATCCGAAAAATTGCGAGATCTATATCGTCGAGGGAGATTCCGCAGGCGGTTCCGCCAAGACCGCAAGAAACCGTGCGACTCAGGCCATCCTGCCGCTTCGTGGCAAGATCCTGAATGTGGAGAAGGCACGTCTGGATCACATTTTGGAGAACAAAGAAATCCAGGCCATGATCACAGCCTTCGGCACGGGGATCCATGATAATTTTGATATCGAGAAGCTGCGTTATGACAAGATCATCATCATGACGGATGCCGACGTGGACGGTGCGCACATTGCGACGTTATTGCTTACGTTCTTCTACCGGTTCATGCCGGAGCTGATCCGTCAGGGACATGTTTATCTGGCTCAGCCGCCGCTGTACCGACTGGAGAAAAATAAGAAGTTCTGGTACGCATACAGCGATGATGAACTGGCGAAGATCATCGAGGAAGTCGGCCGTGATCAGCAGAACAAAGTGCAGCGATACAAGGGACTCGGTGAGATGGATGCTGACCAGCTTTGGGATACGACCATGGATCCAGAGAAGCGGATACTGCTCAGAGTCGGTATCGAAGATATGGATGAATCCGAGGTAGATGTGACCTTTAATATCCTGATGGGAGACAAGGTAGAGCCGAGAAAGAAATTCATCGAAGAAAATGCGAAATTTGTGAAGAATCTCGATATATAGTTGAGGGATGTGTCGGGCAAAGAAACGCCGAATTATCACAAAAATATAGGCACAAAAATTAAAGGATAGGTATGAATATGGATGACGATAAGATCTTTGACGATGTGCGAGAAGTAGATCTGAAAAAGACGATGGAGAATTCCTATATAGACTACGCCATGAGCGTAATTGCGGCCCGTGCCCTGCCGGATGTAAGAGACGGTCTGAAACCGGTACAGCGCCGGATCCTGTTCTCCATGATCGAACTGAACAACGGTCCCGACAAGCCGCACCGTAAATGTGCGCGTATCGTCGGTGATACCATGGGTAAATATCATCCCCACGGTGACAGCTCCATTTACGATGCATTGGTAAAACTTGCGCAGGAATGGAATACCCGATATCCGTTGGTAGACGGCCATGGAAACTTCGGTTCCGTGGACGGTGACGGCGCGGCTGCCATGCGTTATACGGAAGCAAGACTTACCAGAATGTCCATCGAGATGCTGACGGACATCAACAAGGACACGGTGGATTTTATCCCGAACTTTGACGAGACAGAGAAGGAACCTACCGTTCTGCCCAGTCGGTATCCGAATCTGTTGGTAAACGGAACCACAGGTATCGCCGTCGGAATGGCAACCAACATTCCGCCGCATAACCTGAAAGAAGTTATCGACGCAGTTGTTAAGATCATCAACAACCGGATCGATGAAGACCGTGAGACACAGATCGAAGAGCTGCTGGAGATCGTCAAGGGACCGGATTTCCCCACAGGTGCGGAGATCCTGGGACGGGCAGGCATCGAGGAAGCATACCGGACAGGACACGGCAAGATCAAAGTGCGTGCCATCTCCGATATCGAAGCCATGGCCGGCGGAAAGCAGCGCATCGTTGTGACCGAGCTTCCTTATATGGTGAACAAGGCCATGCTGATCGCAAAGATCGCGGAGCTGGTCAAGACCAAGAGGGTGGACGGTATCACGGATCTTCGTGATGAATCCAACCGCGAAGGTATGCGGATCGTTATCGAGCTTCGTAAGGACTGCAATGCAAATGTGATGCTGAACAATCTGTACCGGCATACCCAGCTGGAGGATACCTTCGGCGTAAATATGCTGGCACTGGTAAATAATGAACCGAAGGTGCTGTCCCTTCTGGATATGCTGAAGTACTATCTGAAGCATCAGGAGGAAGTCGTTACCAGACGTACAAGGTATGATCTGGACAAGGCGGAAAAACGTGCCCATATCGTAGAAGGCCTGCTGATCGCCATTGATAATATCGATGAGGTCATCAAGATCATTCGCGGATCCGAAAATGTTTCCGTAGCCAAGACTTCCCTGATGGAGCGTTTCGGTCTGTCGGAAGAGCAGGCAAGTGCCATCGTTGAAATGAAACTCCGCCAGCTGACCGGTCTGGAAAGAGAAAAGCTGGAAGATGAGTACAGAGAACTGATGGAGAAGATCGCCGAATATAAGGCAATCCTGGCTGATCCGAAGAAGCTTCTGGCAGTGATCCGGGAAGAGCTTCTGATCATTGCCACAAAGTTCGGTGATGAGCGGCGGACAAGGATCGGTGCCGCAGTCGGCGAGATCATGGACGAGGATCTGATCAAGCGGGAGAATACCGTGATCGCCATGACTCATCTCGGATATATCAAACGGATGAGCGTGTCCAATTTCCGTGCGCAGGGACGCGGCGGAAGAGGGATCAAGGGAATGCAGACCATCGAAGATGACTACATCGAGGATCTGCTGATGACCACAACGCTGCATTACATCCTGTTCTTTACGAACAAGGGCAGATGCTACCGGCTCCGTGCATACCAGATCCCGGAGGCGGGCAGACAGGCACGCGGAACAGCCGTTGTCAACCTGATGCAGCTGGACGGCGACGAGAAGATCACCGCCATCATTCCCATCAAGGAATACACGGATAAGAAGTACCTGCTGATGGTAACCAAACACGGTATGATAAAGAAGACACCGGAATCCGAGTATGCGAATATCCGGAAGAACGGTCTGATCGCGATCACACTGAAGGATGATGATGAGCTGATCGAAGTAAAGACCACGGATAATACCCGTGACATTTTCATGGTATCCAAAAACGGTATGTGCATCCGATTCAATGACCGGGATGTACGTAGCACCGGACGGAGTTCCATGGGCGTACGGGGCATGAATCTGACTCCGGGTGACGAAGTGATCGGTATGCAGATGAATACCCAGGGTGAGTCCCTGCTGATCGTGTCGGAAAAAGGCATGGGCAAGCGGACGAAGATCGATGAATTCACGGTACAGAAGCGCGGCGGCAAGGGTCTGAAGTGTTATAAGATCACGGGCAAGACCGGTGATATCATCGGCGTAAAGGCCGTGAACGATGATCATGAGATCATGATGATCACTACGCAGGGTATCATCATTCAGCTGAAATGCAGTGATATCTCTACCTACAGCCGGATCACCTCCGGTGTGAAGCTGATCCGACTGGATCAGGGCGAGGATATCACGGTTGCAAGCATCGCAAAGGTCAGAGATGCCGTTGCACAGACCGAAGAGCAGCTTCGGAAGCTGGAAGAGGAAGAAGGCAGCGAAGAACCTGCAGCTGACAGTGCAGAAGATAGTGCAGAAGAAAGCACGAAAGAGGATTAGCCTATGGACGGATTAAAGGAAAATATTGAAAACCTCACGAATACGAAGGGCATAGAAGATTTTCTGATCGGAATCTCCTACTGGCTTGCCGTGATCGTTGTTGTACTTCTGATCTTTTATGTCTGTATCAAGATCTATAATTATTCCCAGCAGAAGAAGGTGAAGAAGCCTTTCAAGGGAAGAGATGACTTTCTGTCGTAGATTTAGGAAGGGCGCGGAATACGGGGGCGGTTCTATGCTTTCCGTGTTCCGCGTCTTATAACGTGAATACTTTTTCGAAATATCTGATCATGTTTCGGAACTACCGGGCAAAAACGCCCGGTATCATTGTGAAATAAAGGGGAACACTATGCGTGAGATCATAGCGCAGGAGATCACTGCTGCGGTAAAAACGATGTGCATTGAGGCGAATCTGACTCTTGCACCGGATATGGCAAGAGCACTGGACCTGGCGAAGGACAGTGAGAACTCTTCTCTTGGAAAGAAGATCCTGGGACAGCTGCAGGAAAATCTGAAACTGGCAAAAGAGGAGCAGATCCCCATTTGTCAGGACACGGGAATGGCAGTCTTTTTTGTGCGTCTCGGACAGGAGGTGCATGTGGAAGGCGGATTGACGGAGGCCATCAATGAGGGTGTCCGGCAGGGATATACGGAAGGATATCTCAGAAAATCCGTTGTCGGAGATCCGCTCCAGCGGATAAATACAAGGGACAACACCCCGGCCATCATCCATTACGATGTGGTTCCGGGAGACGAACTGTCCATTACCATAGCTCCGAAGGGATTCGGAAGCGAAAATATGAGCAAACAGTATATGCTGAAACCCGCAGACGGCGTTGAAGGTGTGAAGAATGCGGTGATAAAGACAGTCAGTGAAGCAGGTCCGAATGCCTGTCCGCCGTTTGTGGTCGGTGTCGGCATCGGCGGCGATTTTGAACTGTCGGCTATTCTTGCAAAGAAGGCCCTGACCCGCTCCGCAGCACAGCGAAGCAATCTGCCGCATATACGGCTGCTGGAGGAGGAACTGCTCGCGTCCATTAACCGTCTGGGTATCGGCCCTGCCGGTCTGGGCGGAAAGAATACCGCCCTTGCCGTGAACATCGAGACCTATGCAACCCATATCGCAGGACTTCCGGTGGCCGTGAACATGTGCTGCCATGTAAACCGTCATAAAACGGTGAAACTGTGACGGATCATAACCAGTCTGAAAAAAAGGAGACAATATGGAAACATCACTCCACGTCCCTGCTTCGAGAGAAGAACTGACCGAGCTTCGGGCAGGGGATTATGTATATATAACCGGAACCATTTACACTGCCAGGGATGCGGCACATAAGCGGCTGTATGAAAGCCTGACCCAGGGAGAGGATATCCCCATCTCGCTGGATGGGACATTTCTGTATTACCTGGGTCCCACACCTGCGCGGGAGGGCCGGGTGATCGGTTCTGCGGGACCGACGACCTCCAGCCGTATGGACAAATACACGCCGCTCCTTCTTCGGAAGGGTCTGGCCGGTATGATCGGCAAGGGCAAGCGCTCCGAGGAGGTACGCAGGACCATCGTAGAGCAGCAGGCGGTATATTTTGCGGCAGTTGGCGGTGCCGGAGCGCTGCTTTCCAAATGCATTACCTCCGCGGAGGTCGTTGCCTACGAGGATCTCGGAACCGAGGCCATCCGGAAACTGACGGTAGAGCGGCTTCCGGTGATCGTGATCATTGACAGTCAGGGAAATAATCTGTATGAGTCCGCAGTGCAGGGGTATCTTGCGAAGCACTCCGGAGATAATTAAGATACAGATATTTCGGAATTCTTATGCATCAAGGTACCGTCAATTCGAAACCCGGTGATCATACACTTAACAAACAGGTTTTAGTTTTGAACAGATTTATTAAGAAAAATGGCAGAACAAGAGAACGTAAAAAAGAAAGTTAATAACGCAAAAAAAACGGCACATAAGAAACCGGCGAAGAAAAAGAAGATAAACAAGAAAAAGCTGGCACTGATCCTCAGTATTCTGGGGGTTTTTGTGCTGGCCGGTATCGGATATGCCGTTTTTGCTTTTACCGGGCGGGGCAGCATCACCATCGGCGGTGCGATCCGTGGATATTTCAAGTCCATTGAGGCGGAGGATGTGGATAAATATATCCGTACCTGTTATCCCTCCGCCTGGTCGGATCACTATGTGCCCCGCGGATATGATGTGGATATAACGCTTCTTACGGAAGCAGTGTTTGCGCGTCAGACCGGCATTTCTGTGAAGGAAGTAAATGTTCAGCGCGAAGAAAAACTGGAAGAGGTTTTTGTAAAAAGGTTTCACGATAAGATCCAGGAGATCTATGACGTGGATCTCGGGATCTCCGAGGTGTATCGTGTCTACTTCTCGCTGAAGGTCAGCTACATCGATAACGGAGAAGAAGTAACGTATGACAGTGATACCCGTGCCCGGTACATTTACAAGTACAAGGGAAAATGGTATTACATGGCGGATACGCTTCTGCTGGTCGACATGGATCTGGAGGACCAGTAGGCCTATTTCGTTCCGAAGATACGGTCGCCGGCATCGCCGAGACCCGGGCAGATGTAAGCCTGCTCATTCAGGCAGCGGTCCAGATTTCCCACATAGATTTCGATATCCGGATGCGCCTCGGCCAGGCGCTCCAGACCTTCCGGTGCGGCAATGATGCACATGAATTTGATATGTTCTCCGCCGCGTTCTTTTATGGAATTCACGGCTTCCACGGCAGATCCGCCGGTTGCCAGCATGGGATCGAGAATAACGACCAGACGTTCCTCGATCGGGCTGGGAAGCTTACAGAAATATTCATGCGGCTCATGGGTCTCCGGATCCCGGTAGAGTCCGATGTGTCCGACCTTCGCGGAGGGAACCAGTGCATGGATGCCGTTCACCATACCAAGTCCTGCACGCAGGATGGGAACGATGGCCAGTTTCTTTCCGTCGATGACCGGTGACATGCAGGTCTCGATGGGAGTTTCCACCTCCTGATCGCGGAGGGGCAGATCCCGCAGTGCTTCGAAGGCCTCCAGCATGGCGATCTCTTCCACCAGACTGCGGAATTCGGATGTGGCGGTATTCCTGTCCCGAAGCAGAGTGATCTTGTGTTTGATCAGAGGATGCTCCAGGATGGTGACATTTTTATAGTTTTTGTAATTCATCAATTTAACCCCCTTATTCTATAATCAAGTAAGTCTGCATACATTTTAACACAGCAAAGATGGTTATTCAAAACAATCGGGATATAAAGAGAGGAAAAATTGTGTCCACAAATGATACTTTCAAGGAAAAAATAGATAATCTGAAAGAGAACATCCGGAGGATCTATGCAGGAAAGGATGCGGTGGTGAAGAATCTGATCATCGCCCTTCTGGCAGGTGGGCATGTGCTTCTGGAGGACGTGCCGGGAGTCGGAAAAACCACGCTGGCAAAGGCTTTTGCGGCGTCCGTTACCATGGATTTCTCGCGCGTGCAGTTTACGCCGGACACCCTTCCGACAGATCTGTTGGGAACCACGGTCTTTGAACCGGAGACGAAGACCTTTCGTCTGATCAAAGGACCGGTATTTCACCGTTTCCTGCTGGCAGATGAGATCAATCGTACTTCTCCGAAGACCCAGTCAGCGCTTCTGGAGGTGATGGAGGAACATCAGGTGACCATCGACGGAACCAGCTATCCGCTTCCGGAGCCGTTCCTGGTGGTAGCGACCCAGAACCCGGTGGAGCAGCTGGGAACCTACCCGCTGCCGGAAGCAGAACTGGACCGGTTTCTTATGAAGCTGACCCTGGGCTATCCTGGCAAGAAGGAGCAGATGACTCTGGCACAGCGGTTCCTGACAGGTGAACTTCAGCAGCCCCTGTCTGCAGTCATTTCCGTAGAGGAGCTTGTGGAAATGATGTCGGCCGTGAAGCAGGTGATCTTCTCCGAGGAACTGGTGGAATATGCACTGGCGATCGTGGAGGCTACACGGACAAAAACCGAGGTACGATGCGGCCTGTCCCCCCGTGCCGGTCTGGATCTTCTTCGTGCTTCCCGCGCCGCAGCCTTTGTGCATGGCAGAGATTTTGTTACGCCGGAGGATATACTGGATATGGCAAAAGTGGTGCTGCCGCACCGCATCGTGCTGACCACGGAAGCAAGGATCAATCATTTCACGGGGTATCAGGTGATCCTGGATGTACTGGAGAGTGTGAAACGTCCGAAATAATAAGAGCGTGCGAGCGCAAAGTGTAGAATCATGAGCAACAAAACCGTTAAACGCAGACGCCGGTGGATACCGCGCGGGATCTATCTGCTCTTCCTCATTGCAACCATTGTTTTTGTAAGCAATCGGGGAGGAGCTTTTTCGTATGTCCTGTTTTACGCAACCGTCCTGTATCCTCCGCTGGCATTTCTGTACCTCCTGTATATCCGGGCTACGGTGCGGATCTACCAGGAGATGCCGCTGAGGGAAGTACGCAAGGGCAAGGAAGAGTCCTACTACCTGACGGTGGAGAATGCCGGCTGGCTTCCGGCTTCGGGTCTGATCCTTTCTCTTGAGACAGGAACCGAATTCCGGGAGGATATGACAGGTCAGCCCCTGTCCTTCTTTCCCCGGGAGAAAAAGGAATTCCGGACCCGGATGCGTTGTGTTTATGCAGGCAGTTACATAGCCGGCATCGAAGGCATCATTTTCCGTGACTGTTTCGGTCTGATCAGACTGACGCTTCGAAATCCCAATCCCCTGCGGCTGCAGGTGCTTCCGATGGTGACCGGGATGGCGGGAGAGGATATGAGCCGCGTGATCTGGGAAATGGTCCACGGTGCCCCGGGTCGTAAACGGGAGTATGAAAACACGCTGGGGGTAGACCTTGCAAAATATTCAGCCGGGGATCCCCTGAAAAGGATCCACTGGAAGAACTATGCCCGAAGCGGGGAACTGTTTGTCAGGCTTCCGGAGGAGCGGGAATATGACCTGCTGTCAGTCGCTCTTATCGCTAGGGCGGGAGAAGAGAAAGAATCCGCGGAGGATCGGCTGATCCGAAGAGACCGGTTTTTGGAGTATGCAGTGTCTGTGGCCGGGATCCTTGCGGAGCAGCGGCAGCCCGTACAGTTTCATTTTTACAGTTCAGACGTGAAGCGGGTTCTGGTGGAAGATCTGGAGGGCATGGAGTCCCTTTGCCGGGAGCTCTCAAAGGAGATCATCCTGCGGGATAAGGCAGATGCCATCGAAGAACGTGTAAGACAGTCGGTGCGTCAGACGGATGCGGTGGCACTGTATATCAAAGAGGGAGAAGAGCAGCTATGCCTGATGTGAGGCAGGTCATGGAATGTAAACAATGAAAGAAAAAACGGTTCGCAGAAAACAGAATAAAGAAACACCCTCCGTCGCAGCGGCCCGAAACGCGATCTGGACGTACATCCTGGAAGGACTTCCGGTCATCGCTCTGGCAGCGGCGGGAGCAGGCCTGCTGGAGGAGATTCCATACCTTTCACTGGAGGCGGGCTTTCTCCTGCTGTATTTTGCTGCGTTCTTTTTTGCAGGCCTGATCTTTTTATGCATGGATCGCCGGACACTTATGTTTCGGCTCCTGCCGGCCATTCCCCTTACGGTGCTGCTCATTTCCAGAGATCTGCCTCTGTTTTTCAATGCTGCAGCGGCCCTTTTACTTTTTGCCCTGGTGCATCTGATCCGTCATTGCAGCGCATGGAAATGGTGTCTCTCCGGTCTGTTTCTGCTTTGCACGGTTCTCTGGTTTATCTTCGGCGGCATGCCCGGATATGCAGCGGTGAGTCTTGTCTTTCTTTTTACGGCCGCGGTTTCGGAATTTTGGAACCGTCAGTCCCGCTATTGGGGTGTGCTTCTCGCCATCGTCGCGGGGATTGCACTGGCGATCCCGAATTCGGAGGATCCCATGCGCTGGGAAGGTGTCCGCAGATTTTTCTCCAGAGTAGGAGATTATATTGTCACGGCCTATCGGGATGTGTCCTACTTTTTTGAAGGACTGTTTGATACCGACGATACGGCGTACACCGGTTATTCCGAGGCAGGCCGTCTCAGCGGCGGACTATCGGATTCCGGAAGGGAAGCCATTTTCTTTGATACAAATGAGAGCGGCCGCGGCGTATACCTTGCGGGAGCGGAGTATGCCAAACTCGGGCCGGAGGGCTTTACGGAGCGGGTAAACTCCGGGCTTCCGGTAAATGCCTGGCTGGCCATGTATCTGTCCGCGCTCGCAGAAAGTGATGTGACAAAGGCAGAGGCGTCCTGCTTTTCCGGCACGCAGAAAGGCACGGTGACCTATCACTATATCCGAACTTCGGATCTTCTGCTTCCGTCCACGGTCTACCGGATCGATAAAGGACTGGAGTACGGCAGCGGGGAGCAGAGAAAGAAAGGCTTTTCCTACGGGTTTAATTACATAGCGCTGGATCAGGCAAATCCGTATTTTGCTCGGCTGGCGGAGCAGTCGGAGCGCCGCGCGGCGTCCGGCATGGGTGAACTCCCGGATAAGGGGAAGGATGAAGTATACGGCTCTGCCGCGACCTACGAGGACGCAGCAAAGGTTGCAAAAGAATATTACGGCCTGAATCTGTCGGATTATATGTCTGAGGAGGAATATCAAACCTGCATCCGGGCTTATCAGTCCATCGAAGAAAATGACGAATATCTGGATACGTCCATGTCCACAAAGCGGATAAAGGAGCTGGCGGCGCAGCTGACGGAAGGCTGTGAGACCTCGTTTGAGAAAGCAAAGCAGATCGAGGCATATCTAAGGCAGTATACGTATGATGCATCCACCGACCTTCGCGGACGGGATAATTATGTGGACGCATTTCTCTTTGAGGTGGAACGGGGCTATTGTGTTCACTATGCATCGGCCATGGTCCTGCTGCTCCGGGAAAACGGGATACCGGCCCGATTTGTACAGGGCTTCCTCTATCTTCCGTCGGATGAGGATGCTGAGAAAGACAAAAACAAAGGGGAAGCAGTCTATGACCGGAACGCTCATGCGTGGGTGGAAGCTTACATCTCCGGTCTTGGATGGATCCGGTTTGAACCCACGGCGGTGTACGAAAATGCAGAAGATACCGCCTGGGGGCTCACGGTTTCGGAGGCCGGTCCTTCCGGTTCATCCGGAACTGAAAAGAACCCGTCCGGGCAGGCCGATATTCCGAAACCGCCGGAGATCCCGATCCCTCAGGGACAGACGGATCCGGAGGCTTTGAAACAGGGACATTCCGTATGGCAGATCCTGCGGACCGTGGGCTTATATCTGCTTTCGGTGGTTGCTGCATCCGGGATTCTTCTGCTGATCACGCTTTTGGTCCGCAGGATCCGATACGCACGGCTGTCTCCGGAGCGCAGATTAATGACGGATATGCAGGTACTTCGAAAACGTCTGGATGCGGGACTTCCGGACGGCGTAACGGCAGAATCGGTCTATGATTATCTTCCCTATGTTAAGGAAATGCAGGTGCGCGAGAAACTGGAGACGGTGTTCCGAGGCTATTACCGTGTACGTTTCCGCGGAGATGCAGCGAAGCCGGATTTTGTGGAGCAGGTGCGGAAGATCTCGCGAGAGATCCGTCGGGACTGCCTGGGAGAGATATAAATCGTGGTTTTTGTTGTATGCAGGCCGATTTTGTGGTATTCTGTGGGCAGATGTTGAACGTTCATCAAAGGAAGGTATTCAACGTTTTGCAGTTTGCAAAACTGCCGGAAACCAATAATAACCATTAAAAGTACTGGAGAGGGTAAAAAGGAGGGTTTGATTATGAATTGTCCGAATTGTGGAACTCCGCTTCCGGATGGAGCGATGTTCTGTGGCAGCTGTGGGACCCCGCTGGGTCAGCAGGCACAGCAGATGCAGTATCAGCCGGGGATGCAGCCGCAGGGTCAGCCGGGAATGCAGCCGCAGGGTCAGCCAGGAATGCAGCCACAGGGTCAGCCGGGAATGCAGCCGCAGGGCCAGCCGGAGATGTATGGCCAGTCGCAGCAGGGAATGTACGGCCAGCCGCAGCAGGGGATGTACGGCCAGCCGCAGCAGGGCATGTACGGTCAGCCGCAGCAGGGCATGTATGGCCAGCCGCAGCAGCAGGGTATGTATCCCCCGGGATACATGGCACCGAAGCCGAAAATGATACGTGTCCCCAAATATGTAAAGCCTTCGATCTGCCGGATCGTCGGAGCCGTCCTGATCCTGATCGCGTCTATCGTACCGGTCTGGTTTGGACAGAGTTACGGCGGTGGATATGCAGGTGCCGGTTTCTTTGTATCCGGCGGCGGTATCCTGGGTCTCTGGGGTGTCCTCCTTATGCTGACGGCAGTTGCGCTGCTCTTCTTTGAAGTGGATGTAACCGCATTCCGAAATGCACAGGGCAAGTTCCATGCACTGCCATTTGCACGTTTCTATCTTCCTGGATTTGCACTGTTCCTTCTGCTGATGGGAACCTTCGCACATTCCGCAGGAACTCACGACATCGGCTGGGGCTGGTGGCTGTGCCTGATCGGCATTCTGCTTTCCTGCATCTCTCCGGTGATGGACATCATCCAGGCGAAGAAATGATCGCGGAGCGTTTGCGCGAAGTGTGGAATCGCATATATCATAAAAAAGGCCTTCGGGCCTTTTTTATGTTTATCGACTATTGCAAAAAAATGGTTTTTATGTTAAGTTTTATTGTGGTAAAGGATTGTCTATATTTTTCGGACAATCATAAAAGGGGATCCGGCGCGAGCCGGAAATGTGTCCGGCAGGGGACTCTCTGCGGACAGGGTAATCAAAAGGAGGAATCGTTATGAATTGTCCAAATTGTGGTGCACCGCTTGCTGAAGGTGCAGCATTCTGCGGAACCTGCGGAATGCCGATTCAGCAGCCACAGCAGCCTGGAATGCAGCAGCCGAACATGCAGTATCAGCAGCCCGGAATGCAGCAGCCGAACATGCAGTACCAGCAGCCCGGAATGCAGCAGCCGAACATGCAGTATCAGCAGCCCGGAATGCAGCAGCCGAATATGCAGTATCAGCAGCCCGCCGGTATGCAGCAACAGTGGCAGGCACAGCAGCCCACCGGTTCATATGCGCCGAAGGGAAACATCATTGAAATGATCAAGAGCAAGCCTATTCTGATCGTTACATATGTCGGCTTCTTCTTTATCTTAATCACATCCTTCCTGAAGGGATGGGTAACGGCAAACATATACGGTATCACCAGCAGTGAAGGTCTGCTTGTTACAGGCGGCGGAATCCTGAAGCTGTATGCACTGTTGTTTGCGTTGATCGCGATCTGGGGAATCCTTGTAGAGTTTGGTTCCTTCATTCCTGCGATCAACGGAATCGTTGATAAGTTTAAGAAGCTTCCGTATTCACAGTTTTATCTTCCGTGCCTTGCGCTTCTCGTATGGCTCCTTTCCATCCTGAACGGCGAGTTCCGGGATCTGGTGAAGATCAGCGGTATCCATTACGGAATCTGCATGTACCTCAACATTATCGGTATCCTGATGATCGCGGCTCGTCCGGTAATTGCACTGATCCAGAAGAAGAATTACTGGGAAGAGGGATAATAAAAAATATAATAAAGATTAAAATAATTAAAAGGTGTGTCTGAGCGTATGGGCACACCTTTTATTTTTGCATGAGTAATGAGACATGCAGGACGAATGTATGAATTGCTAACGTATGAAAAATGAACGAAAAAACAAATATCCATGGAAGCTCCCTCTTTACATCTAATCTCAAATCGTGTAACTTATTATTCATACGGAGGGTCCCATAACCTCGGCAAAGCTCCGGTATGGTCCGGATGTTACACTGAAGGGGAGGGATAAAAACAATGAGAGGACAGGATCCTTTGGGAACGGGAGGAACCCCGAACCTTTATGATCGAAATAAATATTCGGCAGTGCTGGATGCCAATAGTGGGGCACCACCCGGTGGACGGGGAGTGCCCCCGGGAGCATCGATGAACGGTTACGCCGGTTCACCGATGGGCTATCCCGGAGCGCCGACGAACGGTTACGGAGGATCGCCGATGGGTTATCCAAAAGCGCCGACGAACGGTTATGTCGGTTCACCAATGGGCTATCCCGGAAACCCGATGAACGGCTATGCGGGAGCACCCGGAAACCCGATGAATGGATATCCGGGAAATCCCACCGGAGGTTACGGTGGTGAGTTCCGGAAGAATTTTATGGGTATGCCGTCCGGAGGTATGAACCGCGGAATGGGTACGCCGCAGAACGGTTCGCAGCCACCCGTGAATGCGCAGAGCATTTCCGCAACCCTTGCGGAAATGGAGGAACTCCGGAAAAAGATAAACTCCCAGACCTTCTGGGCAGTCTTTTCCATGGTTGCGATGTTTATCGTGATCTTCATCCTTCGGATGAATCGAGGAAATCTGAGAAACAATGCGCTGGTACCGTTGCTTCCTTTTTTCATCATTGCATGTGCGATCGTCTTTGTTTTTGCGTTGAAGGGCGAAAGCGGAAAAAAGAAGAGGCTGAAATATCTTTACAAGGAAACCTTTGTACGGCAGATGCTGAACCAGCATTTCCAGGATGTGTATTATAACTGGGAACAGGGGATGGATCAGATGCTGATCAAGGCCAGCGGCGTATGCAGGTTGGGAAACAGGTATCATTCGGAGGATTATCTGAATGCGGTATATCGTGGAATCCGGTTCCAGCAGGCGGATGTGACGATCCAGTATCACACCAGCAACGGAAAGAATTCCCATACCACCACCTATTTTCAGGGACGGATGTTCTGCTTTGAATATCCGACGAAGCGAAGCCTGGCGGTGCAGGTTTTCTCGAAGAATTTCCTGTATGCAGGAGAACCCGGGGGCCGGATCCGAAAGGACAAGCTGCAGATGGAGAGTGTGGAATTCAATAAAGAATTCACGGTGCGCTCGGAAATGGAGCATGATGCATTTTACATCCTGACGCCGCAGATGATGGAGCGGCTGATGGCGCTGAAACGGAAGTACGGAAATGTAACGTTGGTTTTTGATCGTGGGTATCTGATGGTAGGTCTCAATTCGAGGATGGATTCCTTCGATGCGAACCTGCACAAACCCATTGATTATCAAAATGAGATGATGAGGATGCGCGCGGATGTGGCTGTGATCGAGGAACTGATCCAGCTGCTGAACTGCATTCCGAACTGATGGAGCGCGAACTCAAATCGAAAAATAAAAGCAGATAGTCGCCAAATACGCGCTTCGTGATGATTCACGGAGCGCCGGAAGGTGCGAAGTATTGAATAAAATAATTAGGAGGATAAAACTATGTTGTGGGCAATAATCGGAACAATAGTAGGTTTGATTCTGATCTTTGTGATCGCATGGATCAGCATGGCAAACGGAATCAAAGTGGCAGGTCTGAAATGCAATGAGGCACTGTCCGGGATCGACATTGCGTTGACAAAGCGTTATGACGTTCTGACAAAAATGGTAGACGTTGTGAAGGGTTATCAGAAGCATGAGGTTGAGACCCTGACAAAGATCGTACAGATGAGAAGCAACATGTCCATGCCGGAGCGGCAGGATGCCAGCAATCGGATGGACCAGCTGTCCGGTCAGATCCGGATCCTGGCAGAGCATTATCCGGAACTTCGTTCCAGCCAGAATTTTCTGGGGCTGCAGAGTGCCATCGTGGATGTGGAAGAGCATCTGCAGGCAGCACGCAGACTGTATAATGCAAATGTGACTGCTTACAATACCAAGCTCGTGACCTTCCCGAGCAGCATGGTGGCAGGCAGCATGGGCGCAACCCCGCGTCAGTTCTTTGAAGCAGATCCGACCAGACGGATGGATGTGCCGATGAATTTCTGATCCGGTAACTTTTGATCTGATAACTTCTGATCCGATAGCTTCTGATCCGGTTTTTCATGATCAACGAATTTAAAAGGTATCGAATAGCGAGGCGGCTCCGTGTGAAGAACACGGGGCCGTTTTTTGAGTGTCTTCGTCGGAAAAACGATGCTGCATAGCTGTGTGAAACCGCAAGAAACAGGTTCCATATTTGCAGATTTTCTGCTATACTATTCGATGGGGTAACAGACTATTTTCGTATGTTTGGGTTACAGGGATTTCAGGAATTTTAATGAATAATAAAACTTTTCTTGAAAAAAATCGAATCCTGAAAATGCTTTTGATCGTTCTGGTCTGCATGGGGATCAACATCGCCGGAAGCCGGCTGATGGATGCGCTGGACTGTCCGCTTTATCTGGACTGTGTCGGTACGGTGATCGCTGCAGCCATGTGCGGTTATCTTCCCGGGATCAGTGTCGGTATCTTTACCAATCTGATCAAGAGTCTTTTTGACGTGTCGTCCGTCTATTACTCCATTATCAATGCCATCATAGCAATCCTGGCCTTCTGGGTTGCAAAGAAGGGTTATCTGAAGAAGGTTTACGGTGTCCTCGGACTGATCCTGATCATTACGGCCATCGGTGTCAGCTATGAACTGATGCTGGCTGCCATCATGGAAGGGACTATCAGTGATGTTCCCGTTGTCCATGATATCCTGATCGAACTGGCAGATAAATCCATCACTGTCGGGATCCTGATTCTTCTCCTTTGGCTGCTGCCTGAAAAACACCGGAAGTTCCTCCGGTGTGAAGGCTGGCAGCAGAACCCGCTTTCGGAAGAGGCAGCCAGGATAGTAAAAAAGGGCAAGAAGAATCGGGGACTTTCTCTTCGGATGAAGCTGGTCCTCGTTCTGGTTGTGGTCTTTGTTCTGATGGGGATCGCAGCCATGTCCATCAGTGTTCTGCTGTACCGGAGCTATACGATCGATGAACATACGGAGCTTGCGGAAGGAACCAGCAAACTGGTGGCGGAACTGATCGACGGGGACCTGGTGGATGACTATATCGAGCGGGGGTACGATGCTCCCGGATATAAGGAGGCGGAGACAAGGCTTTACAAGATCCTGGAGCAGAATAAGGAGATCAAATATCTCTATGTTTATAAAATGCTTCCGGACGGATGTCATGTGGTGCTGGATGTGGAGACGCCGGACGTTCCGTCGGAACCGCCGGGAACCGTCATGCCCTTTGATGAATCCTTTGAGGAGGAGCTTCCCCAGCTGCTGGAGGGGGAACCCATCGACCCGAAGGTTACGGTGGATTCCTACGGATGGCTGGTTACCTCGTATGTACCGGTGAAGAATTCTGCCGGAGAGACGGTATGTTATGCCATCACGGATGTTACACTGGAAATGATCACGGCCAAGGAACTGAACTTCCTGTCGCGGCTGCTGCTCATTTTCGTGAGTTTCCTGGTGCTGGCCATCGCCATCGGCCTATGGATCTCGGAATACGATATCATCATTCCCATCAACTCCATGGCTCTCAGCGCCAGCAAGTTTGCTTACGATGAAGAGGATTCTCTGGAAGAGAACGTGGAACGGATCCGCGGCCTGGACATCCATACCGGCGACGAGATCGAGAACATGTACAAGGCGCTGACCAAGACCACGGAAGACAGTGGAAATTACGTCAGTGCGCTGCGGACGAAGACCGAGACCATCGCCCGGATGCAGAACGCCCTGATCATGGTTCTGGCGGACATGGTGGAAAGCCGGGACGAGACCACGGGTGATCATGTACGGAAGACCGCTGCCTACACGCGGATCATCATGGATAAGCTGCGGGAGTTCGGTTACTATACGGACCAGCTGACGGATCAGTTTATCTTTGATGTGGAGCATTCCGCACCGCTGCACGATATCGGAAAGATCGCGGTTTCGGATGTGATCTTGAACAAACCGGGCAGGCTGACGGAAGAAGAGTATAATATCATGAAGACGCACACCGTTGCCGGTGCACAGCTGATCGATCAGGTTATCCAGACGGTTCCGGATTCCGGATACCTGAAGGAAGCAAAGAATCTGGCGGAGTTCCACCACGAGAAATGGAACGGCATGGGATATCCCCACGGTCTGGCGGGAGAGGCGATCCCCCTTTCCGCGCGGATCATGGCGGTAGCGGATGTCTTTGATGCATTGGTATCCAGGCGCTGCTACAAAGAAGCATTTCCGTTTGAAAAAGCGATGCAGATCATTCGGGAGGATTCCGGCAAGCATTTCGACCCGAAGGTGGCGGAGGCATTTCTGGCAGCAGAGGATGAGGTACGGCAGGTGGCGGAGCATTTTACGGTGAAGAAGGCTGCCCGCGAGGTGGGCATGACCGACCAGCTCCGCGCGGAGATAAATGAAGAGCAGGGGACGCGCGTTTAAGCGCGAAGTATGGAATAGGAGGAGTGTAAAATGGGAGACAAGAAGCGACTGGTAACGAGAAGTGACTTTGATGGGCTGGTATGCGCCATGCTTCTGAAGGAGATCGATCTGATCGATGATATCAAGTTCGTACATCCGAAAGATGTGCAGGACGGCAAGGTGGATATTACGGAAAATGATATCACCACGAACCTGCCCTTTGACAAGCGGGTGGGACTGGCCTTCGACCATCATGAGAGTGAGCTGATCCGAAACAAGAAAGAGGATTATGAGGGCAAGTATATCATCGACGGAGACGCAAAATCCGCTGCCCGGGTGGTATATGATTATTACGGTGGTGCTAAGACCTTTACCCGCGTGTCCGAGGAGATCATGTGGGCCGTGGATAAGGGCGACAGCGCGGATTTCACCGAGGACGAGATCCTGCATCCGACGGACTGGGTGCTGATGAATTTCCTGATGGATGCAAGAACCGGACTGGGACGTTTCCATGATTTCCGGATCTCCAACTATGCCCTGATGATGGAGCTGATCGACTACTGCGTGGATCATGACATCAAGCAGGTTCTGGAACTGCCGGATGTAAAGGAACGCGTGGATATGTATTTTGATCAGCAGGAGAAGTTTATCGCGCAGCTGAAGGAGGTTACCACCATCCATGACAAGGTTGCGGTGATCGATCTTCGGGAGCTGGAGACCATTTATACAGGCAACCGCTTTATGGTTTATGCACTGTGGCCGGAGGTTGAGGTGTCCGTGCATGTGGCATGGGGCTTCCGCAAGCAGAACACGGCGGTCATGATCGGGCGGTCCATCATCAACAAGAGTTCCACCGTGGACATCGGCGAACTGTGCCTGTCCTATGGCGGCGGCGGACATCGCAAGGCCGGAACCTGCCAGCTGGACAATGACAAGGTGGACGGTGAGCTTCCGAATATCATCGAAAAATTAAATGGAAGATAAGCCGGTGATATACCGAAAACGGATCGATAATAAACCACAAATCGAATGATTGGAATGACTGGATAGACTGGATAGACTGGAATAATTGAATTTGTGTCGCGGTTTGACCGTGGCTTGGAGATGAATATGAAAAAACAGGTGTTTAACCCGTTCCTTCCGCTGAATGTGTGCATTCCCGATGGGGAGCCGCATCTTTTTGACGGGCGGGTATATCTTTACGGATCCCATGACCGCGAAGGCGGCTGGACCTTCTGTATGGAGGATTACGAGGTCTGGTCCGCACCGGAGGAGGATCTGTCGGACTGGCGGTGTGAGGGGATCACGTATCGGGCGTCGCAGGATCCGGCGTATCCGGAGCGGAAATACATGTACGCGCCGGATGTGGTGCGCGGAAATGACGGCCGCTATTATCTCTATTACTGTATGTCCGGAGATTACGGTGTGGGCGGTTATACCCAGCCCATCAGTGTGGCGGTGTGTGACACTCCGGCCGGGAAGTACGAATTTCTGGGACATGTGAAGAATCCGGACGGATCGCTCATGATGCGGTATGTCTGTTTCGATCCGGCGGTGCTGAATGATAATGGTGTGATCCGTCTGTACTACGGCACCCAGTATGGCTTTGAGGAGGATCACCCGGGGGAGGAATGGGTTCTCGAAACAGAGCAGGAAATGTTTGGCCGTACGCGGGAGGAAATTCTGTCCTATCCCGATTCCATTAACGGACCGGTTATGGCGGTTCTGGAGGATGACATGCTGACGGTGAAAGAGCCTGCGAAGCATATCATTCCCTATAAGGTGAAGGGAACGTCCTTTGAGGAGCACCCCTTCTTTGAGGCTTCCTCCATGCGGAAGATGGGAGAGAAGTATTATTTTGTATACTCTTCCTGGCAGAACCATGAGCTCTGCTATGCGGTGTCCGATCATCCGGACCGGGATTTTTCTTTCGGAGGAACCATTGTCTCCAACGGGGATGTGGGGATCGATGGTCGGAAGATCGAAGACAAACTGAACATGACCGGAACGACCCACGGAAGTATTATTCAGCTAAGCGGTCAGTGGTATGTGTTCTATCACCGGCTCACCCACAAATCCGATTACAGCCGTCAGGCCTGCGCCGAGAAGATCGAGATCGCAGAGGACGGAAGTATCAAACAGGTGGAGATCACCAGCTGCGGACTGAATGACGGTCCGCTACGGGCGGAGGGGATTTATCCTGCGGGAATCTGCTGCAATCTGACCAACGGACGGATGCCCCACGGCTGCAACAGCGTGTATCCCATCGCATTTCCCAATATTACGAATCTGGGTGAGGAGCGTTTCATCGGGGAGATCGAGGACGGAACCCTGATCGGCTACAAGTATTTTGAATGTAAAGGTCTTTCGGAGATCGGGATCAAAGTACGGTATGAAACACCGGAGAATCTGGTGACCTTTCACGGCCCTGCGCGGATCGACGAGCGAAGCGCAGACGAGATGAAGAAATATGAGAAACCGGAGAATGTGGCGGAAGACGAGTTGAAAAGCGGAGAAGATTTCGATGAAGGATACTTTGATGAAGGATATTTCGACATCTCAACATCCATCGACGGACCGGTGATCGCCCGGATCGCGGTTCCGTTGACAGAGCCGGGAGTGACTGATGCGTCGGCTTTGGATCCTATGACCTGGCTGGACTGCTCGGGTCTGATCGATCCCGATACCCTGCCGGACGGAACGTATGCCTTCTTCCTTCGCTACCACGGGAAGAGGAAGACGCAGCTAAGGGAGATTTGGTTCCGATAAAAAATCTGCAAAGTTTCGAATCGGAAGATTGCACCGCATTGGTAAAAAACAAAGAACCCTCGAACGATACGTGAGTAACCATATCGTTCGAGGGTCTTATTATGCAAAGAACGTCGTAGAGAAGATTCTCCCACTGTTTATCCGGCGATATAGAAGCTGTCGTCCAGGGAACCGTCCTTCAGGAAGGTATATTCCACACCTTCGATGGTGAAGGTTCCGATGACCATGGCACCGTCATTCAGGTAGTAGATCTTTCCTCCTTCTTCCAGCCAGCCGCTCTGCATCTCTCCGTCCTCGTTAAAGAAGTACCAGATTCCGCCGATGCATTTCCAGCCGGTGATCATGGCGCCGCCGGAGAAATAATACCAGTTTCCGCTGAGCTTCTTCCAGCCGTTTACCATGGCGCCGCCGGCAAAGTAGTACCAGCTGTCATCGATCAGCTTCCAGCCCTTGGCCATCACACCGTTCTTCCCGAAGTAGTACCATTTCTTACCAATCTTTTTCCAATCGGTCTGCATCGCACCGCTTCCGGTGAAATAGTACCATTTATTTCCGATCTGCTGCCAGCCTGTCAGCATGTAGCCGTCATGTCCGAAATAGTACCATTTTCCGTTGATCCGGGACCAGGAATCCTGAAGGTAGAAACCGTAGGAGTCCTCGTAGCGCCAGCCGCCTGAGGTATGCTTCCAGGCTTTGGCTCCCGTGTCCTCCGGCACGAAATGATAACCGCGCTCAAATTTGTGGCGGCTGCCGGTGACGTTATCTTCCACGATCTCATAATGATAGAACGGGCAGATCCAGGTGTAATCGCCCCAGTTGCCCTCAGCGGTATAGAGCAGATTTCCCTCCCGCTTCAGGACTGCAAACCAGTGACCGGATTTCTCACTGGTCAGGTGGACGATATCACCGGCGCGGATCTCGTCCGGGTCCGTGTAGGAATCGCTGGTGGTCAGCGCACCGCTGTCAAAGCAGTACTTGGAGAAATCCACACAGTAGGAGGCGCAGCCCGTGGCACCGCCGTTGGTCAGCTTCGGCGTCTGATGGATGTCCCAGTATACGTCATCCGTATGCTCAGGATCGTGGATGAAATCATCGAAGAAGCTGTTGCCGGTAGGCGGCAGATAGTCGTCCTCGTCATAGGCGTAGCTGCGGATCGGGAACAGGCAGATCGCCAGTCCCGCGGCGAGCACCAGAAGGAGAGATGCCAGCCGGAGGGGAAGCCCTGTGAGGGATCGTTTTTGTTCTTTGATCATATTCAGAGGTCCTTTCTATTTATTCAACATTTCATGCGCTCCGTGGATTATTGCGCGTAGTATCATAATATATCACCCTTCCCTGTTTTTCAATACGTTCACAAGTATAAAATCAACAGAAACAGGCAGTGTTTTTGTCAGACATTTTCCTATTTTTCGGTGGAGAAATGCATGGATTCATGGTAAAATAAAAGTAACTATGGCTGTGGGGGCGAAGCGGAGCGCTTTAGGCGCGAAGTGTGGAATAGGAGGGGCTTATGGGATTATATGAGGCAGAACCTCAGGGAAAAATGAGCGAACCGGAACTGGTGGGCTGTTTTGAAGATGCCCTGCAGTTCGATCATATCTTTGCGGTGTATCAGCCGCAGATCAATCATTCCACCGGCCGCATGGTGGGGGCCGAAGCGCTGATGCGCTGGCGTCACCCAATCTATGGCGTTCAGATGCCGGGGGATTTCATTCCCGTGCTGGAGAAGAACAACCTGATCTATCGCGCGGATCTGCACATTTTCGAGACCGTGTGTAAGTTCCAGCGGAAATGTCTGGATCAGGGACTCTCTATCATACCCATTTCGGTGAACATGTCCCGTTATGACATTTACAATACAAACTATGTGGAGGCGATCGAAGGGATCCGCGTGAAATACGACATCCCCGTGCAGTATCTGCGTCTGGAGATCACGGAGTCCTCGGCCATCGGCGGCCGGGAGATGATCACTCGGGTGCTCCGGCAGCTGCATGACCACGGATATACCGTGGAAATGGACGATTTCGGCAGCGGCTATTCTTCTCTGAACATCCTGAAGGATCTGGATGTGGACGTGATCAAGCTGGATATGGCCTTCCTGTCCGGAGACATCGGCGGCCGCGGCGGTACGATCCTGTCCTCCATCGTTCAGATGACCAAATGGCTGAACACGCCGGTCATCGCAGAGGGCGTGGAGACCATGGAGCAGGCGGACTACATGAAGAGCACCGGCTGCAACTACATCCAGGGGTATCTCTACTATAAGCCCATGCCTGAGGAGGAATTCCGGGAGAAGATGGTACAGCTGGACCACGAACCGCTGACGCCGGCCATGCATCTGGTGAAGACACTGGATGCCGGGAAATTCTGGGATCCGAATTCCATGGAGACCCTCATTTTCAACAACTTTGTAGGCGGAGCAGCAATCTTCACGTACAATACCGATACGAAGGAGAAGAAGATCCTTCGCGTGAACCGGAAATATGTTAAGGAGCTCGGCATGAATATGAACGAGCACGACATCATCGGCCACGACACCTGGAACAATTTTGATGAGGGTCAGGACGAAAAATATGAAGACATGCTGAAACGAGCTATCGAGAGCGGTGACGAGGAGATGTCCGAGACCTGGCGTACCGTAACCTCCGATTGCTGCGGCGAGGATCATATCTGTATCCGTACCTACGCCCGTATCATCGGAGAAGCCGACAATGAATATCTGGTCTATGCCATGGTGCAGAATGTGACCGCGGAGAAGAAGCGGGAGATCCAGGCAACGGCGGATGAGATCCGCTACAAGGCGGCCTTTGAACATGCAAATATCTATGCCTGGGAGTACACCATTGCTACGAAGGAGATGCGGCCCTGCTTCCGCTGCATGCGGGATCTGGGACTTCCGCCGCTGCTTAAGAATTATCCGGAACCGGTGATCGAAAGCGGAGTCTTCCCGCCGGATTATGCGGATATGTACCGTGACTGGCATAAACAGCTGGAAAACGGTGTGGAGAGTCTGGAGGCGATCATTCCGCTGACGGTGGGACGGGTACCCTTCCATGTGCGGTATACGCTGGTGAGGGATGAGAACGGACGGCCGCTGAAGGCACTGGGTTCCGCAACCCTGGTGGTGGACGGAGAGGCATGATCGGGATTCCGGGATGACAGACATATGTCATTCGAGCCGTACGGAGTACGGTGAAGAATCCCATAACTCGCATAGATAACCGGAGGAAACACAGGATGAAACGACTGATCGTGGACCGCCCCAACACCCGGGCAGATGTGCAGCAGGTGCTGGATTATATGAAAGAGAACAACACGGTGATCTTCGCCGTTCCGGCACTGGTTCTGACGGATGAGGAGAATGCAGAGAAGGATCTGGAATATCTTTCGGATCCATGGACAGAAGCTGTCGGTATCCTTCGGTACTTCCACCATGCAGGCGAAGGAGGGGTCCTTCCGGGATGCCATCGAGCTGTCGGATGCGGAAATGTACCGTAACAAACAACGCAGAAAGTATCGCGCGTAAGCGTGCGAAAGGGGGTGCCTACCTTTGGCATTTCGGATCGTAAGAAACGATATAACGAAAGTAAAGGCTGACGCCATTGTAAACTCGGCCAATCCCGAACCGATCTATGCGGACGGAACGGATCGGGCCGTATATGAAGCGGCAGGTGCAGACCTGCTGCTGGCAGAGCGTGCGCGGATCGGACGTCTGAATATCGGGCAGGCAGCGGCCACACCGGCATTTGCCCTGCCGGCAAGATATATCATCCATGCAGTCGGACCTGTATGGGAAGACGGCGCCCATGGCGAGATCGATGCCCTCAGGCAGTGCTACGAGAACAGTCTTGCGGTAGCGGAGGAACTCGGATGCGAAAGCGTTGCATTTCCGCTGATCTCCACCGGCGTATACGGATTCCCGAAGGACGAGGCACTGAAGGTGGCGGTTTCCGTGTTCAGTGAGTATCTGCTGGAGCATGAGATAAAGATCGTTCTGGTGGTATTCGATTCCGAGGCCTTTGTGCTATCCGGCAAGATCTTCGATGAGATCGATGAGTATATCGATGAGAAGACGGCGGAGGCAAAGAAGAAGGAAGAGTACGGAGTATATGGAACGGGACGTATCGCAGGCCGAGCAGCGGAAGCGGCCCGCATGAATTCATTTTCCTTTGGGATGGTTTGTGGGGACATGGCTGCGGAGAGACCCGAAGCGGATGTGCCATCTGAGGTTGTTTTGGAAGATGCGGCTCCCGAGGAGGCTGTATGCGCAGAGATTCCGGCTTCAAAGGAGGATACCCTCGAGGAGCGCATGAAGCATATCGCGGACACCTGGCAGGAGGCCCTGCTCTGGTGGATCGATGAAAAGGGCTACACGGACGTGGAGGTGTACAAGCGGGCCAACGTGGACCGCAAGCTCTTCTCCAAGATTCGCAGCAAGGAAGAATACCAGCCGAAGAAAATGACGGCGGTTGCCTTCGCATTGGCGCTCAGGCTCAACCTGGATGAAACTCAGGACCTTTTGCAACGTGCCGGTTTCGCACTGTCCAAGAGCAACAAGTTTGACCTCATCATCGAGTATTTTATCGAGCACGAGGTGTATGATACCTATACCATCAACCTCGCACTGTTTGATCACAAGCAGCCGCTGCTGGGAGAGTAGCGATAAGGATGTGTCAACCAAAAGCTCCGACCATTTGCAGGATGGTCGGAGCTTTCTGGCTGTGTTGATGTTTTCGGATCATTTCCGCTCTTTTTTATGTCTCCGTTTGTAATCCTCCTGAATCGGTGCGAGCATTGCGTCGCCTTCAAACGCTTCCTCCATGGCCTCTGCCGTAGAGGCGCTTCTTGCGCAGGAGACCATCTGGGACATTACTTTGAAATTCAGTGCGGTTCCTGCCTCATCGCATTCATATCGCACCGCGTGATGCCGGTCCACGCCGAATCTTCCGGCCACTTCCACTGCGTCGATGTTCGCACCCAGGAAGACAAACTCCCAGTGGTACCGCTCCTTCTGACGCTCTACCATCTTCTTCACCTTGTCGTAGCTGTACTGACGACTGGCATTTTCCATACCGTCCGTGGTGATGATGAAGAGTGTCTTCTCCGGTACATCTTCTTCCCTTGCGTACTTATGGACATTTCCGATGTGGTGAATGGCTCCGCCCACCGCATCCAGCAGCGCCGTGCAGCCGCGTACAAAATACTCCTTGTCGGTGATGGGTTTCACCTCGGCCAGCGGCTTCCGGTCATGCAGGACTTCTGTCTTGTCATCGAAAAGCACCGTGGAAATGATGGCCTCACCCTCTTCCTTCTGCTGCTTCTTCAGCATGGAGTTGTAGCCGCCGATGGTGTCTGCTTCCAATCCGCCCATGGATCCGCTGCGATCCAGGATAAAAACGATCTCTGTAAGTCCTTTCTTCATATGTCGGTTCCTCCTTATCTCACTCTTCGCGTTGACGCGTGTTTTTTTTGTTTCTAATGAAAGTGTACCGTAAATGCAGATTCTTTTGGTCGCTTCCCATGCGACATTGCAGGCAGACTCGGGGCGGGTCGTTCTGTGACTGTTTCGGTGTCGGTCAATTTCCGTCGACATCAAGAAAATTATGGGAAAATCTGTCCCTTTCGGCTATAATGATAATTGGAATTCGTGTCATCCGCATATATGCAGGCCCGGGGTTCTGCGGGAGCGGACGCGAATACCCTGTTATGAGAAAAATACTGCAATGAACATGATGTAAATACTTCAGTGGAGGAAAGGTTGTCTATGAATTTATCATCTCTGAAAGATAAAACCGTATTTATCACGGGCGCGTCCAGCGGTATCGGAAAGGCCTGTGCACTGGCATTTGCGCACTGCGGCTGTCAGGTGATCGGCGTATCCCGCCACTGCCCCGAGGGGACAAAACAGTTTCCGGGAGGCGGAAGTCTGACCCTGCGAAGGATGGACGTAACAAAGAAAACGTCGATCCAGCATGTCATCCGTGATCTGCCGAAGATCGATATCGCCATCCTGGCTGCCGGAATGGGTGTGGCAGGTTCCATCGAAGATACACCGCTGGAATATGCACATCAGCAGATGGAAGTCAATTATTTCGGTGTACTTCGCTCCTGTCAGGCGATCCTGCCGGTGATGCGGGCTGCAGGCGAGGGACGGATCATCGTGATCGGCTCTGTGGCCGGACGGATCTCCATTCCCATGCAGAGTCATTATTCCTCCAGCAAATACGCGTTGGAGGCGTTGGTGGATGCGCTGCGCATGGAGATCGCGCCTTACGGTCTTTCTGCCTGCATTATCGAACCGGGAGATACGAAGACCGGCTTCACCGACTGTCGCAAAACCTACTACAAAGAGGGCTCTCCCTACAACGAAGCTATAGAGAAGGCCGTTGGACAGATGGAAGGGGATGAAAGGAACGGGGACAGTCCCTACAGCATCGCCCGTCTGGCACTGCGGATGGCAGTGAAGAAGAACCCGCCTGCAAGAGTGACTGCGGGGATTAAGTACAAAGCTGCCGTACAACTGACACGACATCTGCCGGACAGAGTACGGGAGAGTATCGTAAAAATGATTTATATGTAATTTAATACGATCGCAAAAAAACATCCGGCCGGGCTATCCGCACGCCCTGCCGGATGTTTTTCATCTTTATCCTCAGCAATCTGCTGTTTAGCTGTTCTCCACGACCTTCTTGATCGCATCCATCTGCTTTTCTTTTTATGATTTTGTTTTTGTTAGTGTTTTTTGTTATTGCTTTGTTTCAAGTTCATGTGTAGTATATCAGGCCAATCCTTGTAACTTCTTTGCAGACTTTTGTACAAATCTAATATTTTCTGTTCAGAAGCATGTGGATGTGATAAGATTGTATCATCGGGGTTTGCTCCGATAATGAGATCATGTGAGGGCGGAGGATTCCATGTCAGAAGAAAAAAAATGTCGAAGACATCGAAGATACTGGCGTATCCTCTTGCCGACCATGGGGAAGTTGATCTGGCGTAAATTTCGGTTTTCCGCAGAGCCGATCCCCTGCGAAGGTGCGTACCTTCTGATCACCAATCATGTCACATCCTATGACCCGATCCTTCTGGGAAAAAGCTCGCGGAAGCAGCAGATCTATTATGTTTCCAGTGAGCATCTGTTTCGACTGGGCTGGATCTCTAAGGTGATCTCGCATATCGTGGATCCGATCCCGCGGATGAAAGCGGCATCGGGTGCGGACAGTGTGCGTCTGATGCTGAAGAGGCTGAAGGATGGTCAGGCGATCTGTCTTTTTGCAGAAGGTGAACAAAGCTGGGACGGACGAAGCATCGGAATCGTGCCCTCCACAGGAAAGATGGTTCGTCTCTCCGGCGTACCGCTGGTGACCTACCGGATCGAGGGCGGATATCTCGCGCTTCCCCGCTGGCGGAAGAAGATTTGTAAAGGTAAGGTGTATGGACATCCGGTAAAGGTGTATCAGCCGGAAGAATTAAAGCGGATGAAACCGGAGGAGATCACGGAATGCATCAACCGGGACATTTATGAGGATGCCTGGGAGAGACAAAAGCAGGAGTCTGTGATCTTTAAGGGAAGGAAACGTGCCGAAGGTATGGAGACCGCGGTTTATCTCTGCCCGGCCTGCCGGAAGATAGGGACCTTGCATTCAAAGAAAAGCAGAGTGTTCTGTGACTGCGGTTTTTCGCTGGAGTACACGGAGACATGTCGGTTCGAGCCTGCGGAGCTCTTTGAAAATGTCGGCGAATGGATCGCCTGGCAGAAGACTGCGCTGGGGGAACTGGTGAATCCCAGGGGCGCCGGGGATGTGAATCATGCAGATGCCATTTTCAGTGACGAAGGGATCACACTTTCGATTCTTGACACCGGTCATGAGGAGAAGCAGCTGGGAGAAGGCCGGCTGATCCTGTATGCCGATCGGCTTGAAGCGGCAGGACATACATTTCCCTGCGCGGAGATCGAGGATATGGCTATGGTAATGAACCGAAGGCTGCTGATCTCAACGGCGAAGGAATACTATGAGATCCGTGCCCCGAAGGGTTCGAATCTGAAGAAATATCTGGATTTTTATGAATTGAACGCGGATCATGGAAAAAATTGATCGTATCTGTATCTTTGAGACTGAGAAAGCAGAAGGAGTTTATCCCCATGGATTATTCGGCAGCAAATAAAGATCTCTGGAATATCATCATCCAGCTCGGAATGATAGCGGGTGTGCTGTTGGTGGCGAATTTTCTCCGGCAGAAGCTTTCTTTCGTGCGCCGAAGCATGATGCCCATCGCCGTGCTGGGCGGGTTCCTGATGCTGGGACTGAAATACACGGGGCTGGTCACCATCGACCAGACACTGATGGAGACTCTGGTCTATCACGGCATTGCGCTGGGATTTATCGCCATGAGTCTGCGTGTACCCATGCAGAAAGCATCAAAAGGAGATCTGACCGGCTTTAAGTCCGGGGCGGTGATCGTGTCTACCTATCTGGTGCAGGGCACGGTGGGACTTCTTCTTACGATTCTTTTGTCACTCACGGTATTTCCGGAGCTTTTTTCGGCAGCGGGCATGCTCCTTCCCATGGGCTACGGACAGGGACCCGGGCAGGCCAACAATGTAGGCGGTACCTATGAATCTCTGGGCTTTGTCGGTGGGCGGAGCTTCGGTCTGGCCATTGCGGCAGCGGGATATATCGTTGCCTGCGTTGTGGGCGTGATCATTTTAAATGTCCTTCGGGCAAATGGAAAACTGAAGAAGGCGGAGGCATCCGCGGAGGCTCGTCCGGCTGCGGACTTCTTCCAGAGCGAAAATGAGATCCCCATTTCCGATTCCATCGACAAGCTGTCGGTGCAGCTGGCCATGGTGCTGCTCACCTATCTGGTAACGTATCTCGTCACCTGGGGTATCACCTCCGGGATCTCGGCGGCCTCTCCGGGCGTTGCAAATACGATAAATCCGCTGCTCTGGGGCTTTAATTTCATCATCGGTTCGGCCCTTGCCATTCTGCTTAGGGTTTCCCTGGAAAAAGGGAAGAAGATGGGGATCGTTCATCGGCAGTACCAGAACAACTATCTGCTGAATCGCATCTCCGGGTTCTTCTTTGATATCATGATCGTAGCAGGTATTGCTTCGATTAACGTGGAGGATATCAGTGTGCACTGGATTCCGTTCCTTCTGCTGGCGGTGGTGGGTGCGATCGTAACCTGGGTGCATTTAGCGGTGATCTGCAAGGTCGTTTATCCGGATTATTATTACGAAGGCCTGATCTCCATGTACGGCATGCTGACCGGAACCATCAGCTCCGGCGTCCTGCTTCTTCGGGAGATCGATCCGGGTCTCTCTACACCTGCCGCAAATAATCTGGTCTCCGGCTCCGGTTTCGGTATCATTCTCGGTGCGCCGGTGCTGATCCTGGTGGGCTTGGCTCCGAAATCCCTGACGTTCTGCTGGATCGTGGCAGGGCTGGCTGCACTATACTGTGTGATCCTCTGCATCGTGATCCGGAAAGTACATGGCAGGTCTAAATGATCCGAAAAGCGCACCGTTGACCTAAATGAGAGACTGTAAAGCGGCGGCTGGTCTTCGTATGTGGCTTTGAGATTGAATCAATTCTTTTCACTCCCGAGCGTTTTGCGCTTCGGGAGTTCTTTATTTTGGGAGTTTTTACTTTCGGAGCATTTTCTATCAAAACTGCACAAAAAATCCGCGCATCTTCATGCATCTTGTACATGCGTTTTTTTCCACCGATTTAAGGCCAAATAAACTCCAACTGAATATCAATTATCTTCACATGAAGGTTGCTTATCTCCATCTGAATGCCGATCTGAAAATGTGGCTTTTTGGGGGTTCTTTGGAGGCCTGAAAACGGTATGGACACATGGGTTTTGCTGTGTTATTCTGCAAGCAGAAAAAGCAGGAAGAATGAACACAGTCCGATTTATAGGACACTATTCAAGAGACACCGTAAGAGCGAAGTGTGGAATTGAGAGGAGGCACAGGATATGAAGGAAATGAATGATCAGGAAAACACTCAGCAGGCGAACACGGAGGAAGGCAGCATGATTGGAAAGATCATTCAGTTTGGACGTTATCCCCAGAGCAATGTGAATGAGGACTTTAGCGAACCCATTCTTTGGGTGGTTGTTGAAGAGCAGCGGGATCGGATCCGGCTTCTTGCCACGCAGGGATTGGATGCGGTGTATTATTTCCAGCCTCTGAAGGCAGGCAGCTACGGATGTCTGCCTTCCGGGACATGGCGGGATTCCCATATCCGGGATTGGCTGAATTCGGATTTTGCTGAAAAGGCATTTAATCGGTATGAGTTTGAAAGGATTTTAGATACCGTGACAACGATAAAGGATGCGGGTGGATGTACATTTTTCGGAGAGAAATATACCTGGGAGCCAACGGTTACGGATAAGGTATCGCTTCTTTCCATTCAGGATGTCTGCAAGTATGTAAAAGAGGCGGCCGGGAAGTGGATACGCACTTGCGATGCAACGGAGTATGCCGTGCGCAGAGGAGTTATAGCGGATAGGGATCGGGGTTGCAGATGGTGGCTCACGGATAATGCTCCCGGGGATCTTATCTTTGCGGCAGTTGCAAAGGACGCGCACATTCAAGCCTATGCTGCGACAAATGTGGTTGACCGCCCGGCTGTCCGCCCGTCCATCTGGATCCGCAAGGAAGGCATCTGCTGATGCAGGGAGCGGCGGGAGCCGCGAAGTATGGAATAGGATTCGATTCTCCATCGGGAGAATTGAATCCGTATACAGCCACAAACACCGAAGGGAGGATTTGTGACCGCCCACAATAGGCGGTCACAAAGGCAGGCGAGCAGGATGCGAAGCAAGGAGACCGACTATGAAAAAAACGAATGACAACAGCCAAACAAATAAAGAAAACGCAGTCGCAAAAAGAAGTATCACGAACGGTACCGCTGATGAGGACGTGGCTGCATCTGATAATGCTCCTGCGCGTATGGAACAGCTCTGTCATTGGGTGATCGAACATGTGGCCTATGCAAAACTCCAAATAAATGTTAGACGAGCCCTTGTTTTACAGAGCAAAGGCTCGTTTTTTTAATTGCCAAATTGAGTTTTGATATCGAAGGAAACATCAGCTGGGGGCAAAATACCTTTTGACCCCAGCATCATTAATATTCGGATCTGATCATTTCGTTCGGAATGATCACACTCATTTTTAAAAGAAAGTTGTAATTGAATGCAATATGATCGGAATGAACACATTTAATCTGAAATATCCGAAGAGGAAGCTGAAGCTTTCCGGCTTTATCCGTGTGGCACATTCTTTACCGTGGGTGCGTTGCTCTGGTTCTTTGTTTTTGTCAGGGGATTGCACGCAACTTCTTTTGATGGGCTTTCGAAGGAACCGCATTTTACCTGCCGCGGAAAGGAATTTGTCCTGGGAAAAACCACGGTGGATGAGCTGACGGCAGCGGGTGTCGAACTGGATTTTCGCCCGCTGGATACACCGAACAGGTACAAAACTGCGCCTCCGCCGGGAGGGGAGGAAGAGCTTCTGGCTGCCGGAGGAGCGGTGACTGTACAGTGGTGGAGATCTGGGCAAATAGCGAAGATCGAAAGACGGAAGAAAAAAGGAAAAAGAAGGGCAACTCATTTGATGATATGATCCAACTGGAGATCCCCATGAATATCAGCCGGTGGAATGTGCGTAAATATGCCGGTAAGCCGGATGCGATCGAGGACCTGCTTCATGGCGTGGATGAGGAGTTGTGGTATTACGGTGAAGAATGGACCGGAGAGGCGTGCTATTTTCTCCAGTTTGAACGGGATGAGCTGCGGACGATCCATATCGATATGGATTATTAATAATCGTAAAGCAAGCAAACACGAAGTGTGAGGCAAGAGGGGATAAATGATGCGTGATCAGGTGTGGGCATGTCTGACAAATGATCGAAAAAAGATGGACCGCTTCGGACGGGCACTTTCATATACGTGCCGTCTGGGGTGTGTTTTTGTTGTGCTGCCCTTTCTTGCGCTGGGTATTTCAACGTTTATCGACGGAATTTACTACACAGTGCACAGCCTTGCGTTTTGGTCTTTTCTGCTGGCGGCGGTCTGCTTCGGACTCTGGATCTGGGGCAGCATCGCGCGGCATAACGGGTATACCACGGAAAAACTCTACCGCTGGTGTCCGATCACGAAAATGGAACAGCTGTATCTTCTGGACCTGACGGATCCGGAGGTTTTGAAAATGATCGGCGAGAAACCGATCGAGGAGGATAATTATGTGGTGCGTCTTCACGCGCTGCATCAGAGGCTGACGGATTCGGCTTTTGCAGAGCGGCTCCTGAGATCTGATGTAGTGGAACGCTTTGGGATTCATGTATTTGGAGTGCCGGCCGGGCCATCCGGACTCTTCTGCACCAAATGCGATTTCTGGTTCGGGCTGGACGGAGAAGGAAAGGATATCCGACAGACCTTTCGATTTGGAGAGAATCGTCCGGATCCAAAGGCCTTCCGGGATATGCTGCAGGTGATGTATCAAAAGACCGGCAGGGTAATCGGATGACAGGAGCGACGATTATTATTCCTAATCGGTCGGAATCAAAGGAGCGTATGAGCACAGAGTAAAAGTTGCTTAAAACTTGCTCAAATTATTGTTTGTGCTTGACAGTTCGCATGCGATTTGATATTATATTTAAGCGTTTGAAATCATATGAAAACGCAAAAGCTGATGAAGTCACTGGTTTCGTGGCATGCGAAGCCTTGGTGAGGGATTCAGGCACTGGAGATGTACTCAAGTGGCTGAAGAGGCGCCCCTGCTAAGGGTGTAGGTCGGGGAACCGGCGCGAGGGTTCAAATCCCTCCATCTCCGTGGGTCGTGTTTTTCGAAGAAAAACACGACGAAGACAATTCACGAAGTGAATTGTCACAGTGAAGCTTGACAGCCGCAGCTGCTGAAAGCAGCGGAGGGTGGCAAGCGGAACTTGCGCAGCTCATCTATGTATGAGTATCAGCGTATATTCCTCGATAGCTCAATGGTAGAGCACGCGGCTGTTAACCGCGGGGTTGTAGGTTCGAGCCCTACTCGGGGAGCATGTCGTGATTTTCAAAGAAAATCACGACGAAGACAATCCGCGCAGTGGATTGTCACAGTGAAGCTTGACAGCCGCAGCTGCTGAAGGCAGCGGAGGGTGGCAAGCGGAACCTGGCCATTTGGATGGTCGGGATTCACAAACCAGGTGCTGTAGCCAAGTGGTAAGGCGTGGGACTGCAACTCCCTGATCATCGGTTCAAATCCGTTCAGCACCTCTGAAAAGCCTTTCGGTTGAATGCCGGAAGGCTTTTTTTGTTTGTATTTACGGTATACAGATGGTAGAATAATCATCACGAAGCATGGAATTGAAGCGTGGAATTGAAGCGTGGATTTGAAGCGTGGAATCGAAGTGTGGATTCGAATCGTGGATCTGAAACGTGGAATCAAAACGAGCGGCTCAAAAGTTTGAAAGGGATGGAAACCATGCATGAATGGGTCACGGTAAAAAAGAAACAAATGAATCTCTGGATCCTGATCGGAAGTGGCGCAGCCATCGTGCCGATGTTTCTTCTGGCGAAGACAGTCGTCCAAAAATATCTGCTGGCGAGGATCGTGGATGATCTGTCTCTCGGAGGCAGGATCGGGTATTTCTGCCTGTGTGCCGTACTGTATCTGGCAAATATGTGGCTGGTGGAGATCTTTTTTTCCGGGCTGAGCAAATGGCTGCTGGATCGGGAGAGCTATGTGGTTCTCCGGAAAAGCTCGACGGAGAATCCTGCCGCGGTACATTTCTATGAGGAATACCAGAGGAAGATGCACAGGATCGCATTTCTCAATCAGGTGCTCTTAAATGTCCTGATGGTGGGCCTGCTGATGTTTTATCTGCTGAAGGGAGGCAGCGCGGGACAGTTTTCCCTGGTGATCTGGCTGGTATGCTTTCTCGCGATCCTGAATCCGGTGGATCGGAAGAAGAGACGGGCGGAAATGGAGAGGCGGACAAGGATCCTGTATCATGACTGTGATCCGGTGTTGTCATTTGATGTCTATGAACTCTTTCTGCAGGAGCCCATGGCCCGGCAGGAAAAGAATATGCATCTGCTTCAGCAGGCGCTGTCCTGCTATTATCTCTGCGATTATCCCGAAATGCGCCGCAAACTGGACGGAATGCAGAAGATCCTGCTGCAGAATATCCTTGCGGTACGGATCGAGCTGAAAGGGATGGCGGCCATAGATGAGAACCGGCCGGATCTCTTTCAGCAGTATTCCGAAGAATTGGCCGAACTGGAGGGGAAGCTTCGGATGACGGAAGCAACGCGGAAGGTATTCCTGAATGTCCGGAAGGATTGGCAGGGACGGATCGATCTGGCGAGCCCGGATCCCTCCAGGGCTGAAGCGTATGTGAATGAAGAGCTTGCGAAAGGAAAGCACCCTGTTGAATGGATGGACAGTACCTTCCAGATGGCCTGGATCCAGCTCTGCCGTGGTGAAAAAGAGCAGGCCAGAGCAAATCTGCAATTGGTGGCGGAACGCGCCGGGACCATGGCGATCAAAAAGAAAGCGGTGGAAATGCTGAAAACTATATGATTTATATGACAGTTGCGTGTTTTTGATTGATTTTCTGAAATAAAATGCTACAATATCGATACTGTTAATACCAGCACTGCCAAAAGAGCGGCAGATTCGGAGGTGTATTTTCATGAAGAAAAGCGGCAGAAAGTTTGTTGCTGTAATAAGTGCGGTCTGCCTTCTGTCCATGGCCGGTTGTGGCTTTGAGGACGGAAGAAATGTGAAATCCAAGAACGCCGTAGAAGATGCGATCCAGGGGCAGATCGCTGTAGAGGAACAAAAAACCTCAGCGGCGACAGAAGCAGTAACGGAATCGACCACCATTGAGGTGGATACCGGATCCGTACAGGAATCGATCAGTACGGAAGAACCGCTGACGGAATCTGAAACAGAGAAGAAGGCGGAGCGAACACCGGAAGATGACAGGAAATTGCTGGATGAGATTCATGCGGCTTATCAGGATACGGCGGATATGTCGGTGGATATTGACCTTACCGCCATGGATGGTGATATGGTCTATGCTACGGTATACCAGATGATCTATGGGGATCCGGATGCTTATGTCGGGAAGACCTTCAAAGCCGCAGGCACACTTACGATAGCGACCTCCAACGTCACGAATCTCTATTATCCTTACGTTTTGATCAAGGATGCGCTGGCTTGCTGTCAGCAGGGTGTGGAGTTTCAGTGGGGAGAAGGAGATCACACCACGCCGGAGGATTTTGCAGAGGAAGGATCCGAGATCGAGGTGATCGGTACCTTTGAAACCTACCGGGAAGAAGGAGATCCGTCCCTGTATACCAGACTGAAAGACACAAATGTCAAGGTTATCAGTGAACCGGAGAAGCATAAGATCACATTTACCTATGACTAAATAAAGAATATACTATGCAGTGGGGGAGCATACACCGGCAGCGCAAGGCTTTGAGACGGCGTATGCTTCTTTGCTTTCTGTGGAAGAATTACCATAATATCGATGATGAGAGACGTATTTTTAACAGAAGTGTCTGTCAATAATGTACAAATCGTAAAAAGATTTACATAAAATCTTGTGGTTGCTATTGCAAAGCCACAAAATGTAGTGTAAACTGTACAAGTTAAAGTCTACCTATTTCAGATATGGAGAATATAACATGAGTGATGAAATGAGAGTGAATTCCGAAACAGAGGAAGATCTGGACTTCATCCGTGAATTGGAGGAAGAGGAAGAGGAGCTTCTGTCAGGAAAGCGCAGACCCGAGCGGACACTATATGGTTACGGCGGAACGGCGGAACGGTATGGCGTGAGCAGAAGCTACGCGGCAACCGGAACCGACGGCACATCTTCTTATGCCCGAACCGGATCTGCTGAGGCTGATGAGTCGAGGCGTCCATGGCGTACGAACGGGCAGGATCGGCGGGAGAAGACGGTTGCTAAACCATCCAGTCAGGGAATCTTTGACGAGACGGAAACGGGCCATACGGCTCCGAAAGCGCGGAATATCCGAATGTCAGCGCTGCAGGCAGAGACAAGTGTTCCGACGGAGAGAACTGTGGGAGTGGCCGCAGGACCCGTAGCAGGGTTAGCCGCGCCTGTGAGGTCTTCCAAAGGAACGACCGCAGATTTGTCCGGAAGTTCTCTGCAGCTGCCGCCGGGCGGACGGAACCGTCAGAGGATCTATGCGGATGCGGAAGGGGAGCGCCCTATGCGTCAGCCGGGAAGTATGCAGAGACCAGGAACATCCCAGTCTTCCGGATATCGGTCTGAGGGAAATCCTGAACGAAGAAGATCCGGCGGCGGAGGCAATGGCGGCGGTGGAAACCGTGGCGGCGGGGGCGGAAACCGCGGAAATGGCGGTGGCGGCAATGGCCGTGATGGTGGAAGCCGCGGAAATCGCGGAAACAGTGGAAAGAAGACGCTTCAGGCAAAGTTCGAGACGTCATTCCAGAATAATAAACAGCTCTTCTTCTTTATTTCAAGGGCGATGATTCCTTTCTCGATCTTTTATTATGAGCTGGTATTCAGTCTCGGGACAAAAAAGGAATTTTTTGGATGGCATACCGTCTACATTTTGCTCTTCTCCATCGCATATGGAATGATCGGATCGGTACTTTCGTCCATTTCCAAGAATCGAAAAGTGAACATGATCGTGAAGGCAGTGCTGATCTTCCTTCCGGTGATCCTGTTCATAGTAGAGTTCTTTGTGTTCTTCCAGTTTGGTGTATTCTATGATCTGAATACCGTTACGGAAGGTGCGGGCGGTGTTGTAAAGCAGTTCATGGGTGACGTCATGGATATGGTATTCTCCTTCAAGGGAATCTTCCATATCATCCTGTTCCTGCTGCCGACGGTGGCCTTCCTGATCTTCGAGCTGAAGATCGATAAGAAACATCTGATGTCCCTGAAGACCGGATGGCGACGAAAGGTGAAGATGGGCATCGTGATCGCAGCTACCTGGATCGGAGCACTTCTTCTGATCCTGATCGCGAAGACGTATCGGGAGACCTACTGGTCCAAGTATACATTTGAGCCGAATGTCGTTAATTTCGGTCTGCTGACCGGTGTTCGTCAGGAAGTCCAGCGAAAGATCACCAATGCGGATAAAAATCGAGGGTTTGATATTGATGCCGATGATGATACAACGGCAACGGAACCGTCCAGCGGCAGCCCTGTTCCGGGAAGTACGGATACAGGTGTGACCCCGGGAAGCGAGCAGGCTACCACGGAGAAGCCGAAGGAATACAAGATGGCGACCTATGCCGTGGATTATTCGCAGCTTGCGGATGAAGAAACCAGCGATACCTATGCGGATCTGGATACCTATGTCGGCTCCGTGAAGCCGTATAAGACAAATGATTATACCGGCATGTTCAAGGGCAAGAACCTGATCTTCATTTCAGCAGAGGCCTTCAGCGGTGATATCATTGATCCGGAACTGACACCGACGTTATACCGTATGGCAACCAAGGGTATCAATTTCACTGATTACTATCAGCCGGCAACGGCAGGTACTACGGGCGGTGAGTTTGAGAACCTGATGGGCTTCTTCCCCACTATGGGTGGTAAGTCCATGAAGCAGACGGCAAGCTACAACAACTATTTCACCATGGGAAGTCAGCTGGATCGGCTGGGTTACTATGGAAAGATGTTCCATAACAACGATTATACCTATTACAGCCGTGATCTGACACATGTGAACCTGGGTTACTGCGACGGGTTTGAGGGTGTCGGAAATGGTGCTGAGGCGTACATCAGCGGCGGCTGGCCGGAAAGTGATCTGGAGATGATGGAAGGAACACTTCCGCAGTACATCAACAAACAGCCGTTCAATATTTACTACATGTCCGTCAGCGGACATTCCTCCTACAGTTACAACTCCAATGCCATGTCCAGAAAACATTGGGATAAGGTGGAGAACCTTCCGTATTCGGAAGATGTTAAAGCGTATATCGCATGTAATCTGGAGCTGGAGGCGGCGCTGACATACCTGATCGATCAGCTGGAGAAGGCCGGAATCGCAGATGAAACCGTAATCTGTATTTCAGCGGATCATTTCCCGTACGGTCTGGATGATGATGCGGCGTTGGGCGAGATGCCGCTGTTGTCAGAACTGTACGGATACACCGTAACCAACTATCTGCAGCGTGACCATAACCGACTGATCCTCTGGAGCGGTTGTCTGGAGAAGATGGAACCGATCATCGTGGATGATCCGGTCTGCTCCATCGATATCCTGCCGACGCTGTCGAATCTGTTCGGAACGGAATGGGATTGTCGGTTGCTTCCGGGTAGAGATGTATTCTCGGATACGGATCCGATCATGTTCAATCTGTGGTACAACTGGAAGACAGACAAGGGTACTTATATCGGTGGTGAGTTTACACCGGCAAATGCAGCTGAAAAGCTTCCGGATGATTATGTGGACAAGATCAACCGGATCGTAAGCAACAAGATCAATTACTGCTATGGCGTTCTTGAAACCGATTACTTCGGACATTTGTACAATAAGGGCGTCTTCCCCGAGATTAAGAAGGAATACGACTATACGAAGAACATGGGAAGAGCAGCCTATACACCGACGCCAAGCAGCGGCGGAACGGACTCTGGAACCGGAACGGGGACAGGTGATGGAACCGGCAACGGAACCGGTACAGGTACAGGTACAGGTGACAATGCCGGCACCGGCGATAATGCGGGTACCGGAAATGACACAAATAACGCCGGAAACGGCGATGGGATGACACCATAATCGGTCCCGAAATCTAACAAGGGATCTGAAAATGATCTGCAAAAAAGAACCGGCGTGGGCATGGCCCACGCCGGTTTTGCTGTTATCATATTATTGCCGTTTTTATGACGGTGGTTAGAATGGATACTGATACTGTCCGATCAGCTTCGTGTATAAGAATCCGAATTATACGAATCCGAGGTTGCAGAGTCCGGTGCAACGAGAACGGTTGTGTCATCCTCGGAGGATGAAGCGCCCGGGAAGCTTGCTCCCTGTGCCTGCGGATCCTGGACCTGAGTATCTGTGCCGTAGGGGGCTGCGCCTGTGTTTGCATACGGATTTGCAGGAGCTTCTGTACCGGCGGCGCCGTATGGGTTCGTGCCTGCTGTGTATGGGTTCGGTGTTTCAGCCTGGCTTCCTGCCGCGTAGGGGTTCGTGCTATCCGGAGCATTCATGCTTGCCGCATAGGGATTCGCAGTAGCACTTGCTCCGTTCAGAAACGGATTCAGGGACGGATCCGCTGCATTTTCACGGGCGATGGCCTGGATATCTTCCACGTTCTTCATCTGCTTCCGGCTGCCAAAAGCACCGAGGATACAGAAGAATGCCAGGAGCAGGAAGAATCCGAGATACAGGAACTTTGAGAGGCGGGATTCCGTTGCGTCCAGTGTGAGTTCGTAGATCTGTTTGAAATACTCCGTTGTAACACCGGCCTGAGAGAGCTGTTGCTTGTAGAAACCGAGGATCTGGGAATCCATGGTGGTGATCTTGCCGGTCAGCTCCACCGTGTCGTCGGGCCACTGCTCGGATTCACCGGTCAGAAGAGCCCAGGAGGCGTCAACCATTTTTTCCAGACGATCGATATCGCTCTTGTTCTTTACGGTTGCGGAAATGACATAGAGCGCATCTTCATCGAAGAGGACGATGGCGTAGTGCTGGTCGGTACCGATGGGGATGATCCCGTTGATCCGGTGCTTTGTCTCCGCATAATTTCCGAGAACCAGCTTGACATTCAGTGTGGCGTAGTCTCCTTTTTGGGGAGCGTTGCCCATCATGATCTCGGTGTTCAGCTGCGTGGTTTTGCCCAGGATCATATAATTCCAGTGGATTGCAATCCAGATCCCGGCGACGGCGAGGAAGATGCCTGCCAGGACGAAGCAGAGGATCATCGACTTTCTGTATTCGTTTTTGGTTTTCTTTTTGGTTGGCTTTGCCATTGATATACCTCCGGTGATGCATTATCTTTTTGCATGCTGAAACCTGTGCTATAATAGGCTTTGAAACATACAGACACTGAAACATTATATATAACGAGATTGAAAAAGGCAACGGGAAATGAAACGATATATTAAAGAAATGCTGGAAACCTATACAGGGCGGGATCTGTCCCCCTGGCATATGCCCGGCCATAAACGCAGGCCCGTGCTGGGCGGACTGTGGGACGATGTGTTCCGATTGGATGTAACGGAGGTTCCGGGAACGGACGATCTGCATCGTGCAACGGGTCCGATCCTGGAATCCGAACAGGCGGCAGCAGATATGGTGGGAGCGGCCTATGCCCATTATCTGGTGGGCGGATCCACGGCAGGGATCCTTGCTGCGATAGGAGCGACCGCAATGCTGTGGAGAGAGGACCTGTACCGAAATCATGCTTGGAGACCTGCCTGGATGACTGATTCGGAAGACACTCAGGAACCTGCTTCGGAATCCGATTCAAGTTCAGCTTCGGAAGACGATCCGACGGAGCAACTCTTTGACTGGATGGCCCCGGGTGCGGCGAAGAAAGAGGTTTCCTTTGAAAAGATACGGACGGAGCTGGATGCGCTTACTCCGATCTTCCTGGTGGGTGCGAACTGCCATCTCTCCGTTCATCATGGTCTGAGGCTCGCGGGAGCGGAAATGATAATGCTGAGGACAGAAAATGATTCGGACTATGGACCGATCTCTTCGGAGGAATTGCTTCGTGTTCTTTCTGAGGAAGTGAAGGATCTGCGACGGGTCGCAGGATGTATCATTACCTCACCGACTTACGGCGGAAGTCTGTCTCCTTTGGGGGAACTGCATGCGGTTCTTGAAGTGTACGGCATTCGTATGATCGTGGATGAAGCCCATGGGGCACATTTGCCGTTTTCCTCGGAGCTTGCGGGTTTCAGCGGCATATCTTGCGGAGCGGATTATGTGATCGCAAGTCTGCACAAGACCCTGCCGGCCCTGACACAGACAGCGGTTCTCTATGTGGGAGGGGATCGAAGAGAGGAACCGGATCCGAATGAAGATTACCATGTCAGTATGATAGATGAGCAGGGAAAGGTGATGGCGAGGCGGGAGATTTGTATCCACTCGGAGCTGTCGGTGTTTCAGAGCAGTTCCCCTTCCTACATCCTGATGCTTTCTGCGGAAGAGGCGCTGGCCTGGGCGGATGAAAATCGTGAGAAGATAGATACATATGTCCGGAGGATGTGGGATTTCCGGGAGGAATTAAGAGAGGCGTTGTCTGCGCTGAAACTTGTTCAATACGGCGCGGACCAGGATCCTTCGCGTATGGTCCTGACCGTGGCTCCGGAATTTTTTGCCGGTTGGCAGGCGGTGATCGAGGAGTCGAGGAACCTGGCGGATCGGCTGAAGGGAGGCTATGATAAAGAGGCCTATGACCGTTATTTTGAGCAGAACCATATTATGGAATCATGTTGCAGGGGGACGCAAATGGCTCGCTGGCTGGAGCAGGAAACCGGGATCGTTGTAGAGCTTGCCGGATTCAGTGAAATGATCCTGATCTCCACGGTATGTGATGAGGAGTCGGATCTGCAGCGGCTGAAAGAATCTCTGATCTCGCTAGACCGCTGGATCATGGAGAAGAGGGATACCGAGTGTGCGGCTATACAGCGGCAGATCGAGAGTGTGCGTGCAGAGCTGGAAGCCAGGGAGACGGAACTTTTGTCTGAAAAAACGAAATTCTGCGAAGATAAGAGGAAATCTGTCGGAATCGGAAATGAAAAGAAACGCAGACGTCGCAGGAAAAGAGAGAGTGCTTCTGGCATGGAAGTTCGGAAGCGCCGGGAACCGAACGCGGACGTTGAAGAGCGACCTGAATCGAATGTCGAACAGGAGCGTGTGACCGGACCTGCGCCCGGAATCGGATCTCCGCGCCTGCCGAAGGTGGGGGACTTTGTGCAGCGAGATATTTATGTCTATCCGCCGGGAGTGCCCATCGTCCGGGCAGGGCAGCGGGTGACGGAGGAAGCGCTCAGAAGGCTGCAGGAAGAGCAGGCGGCAGGACGGCGGATCTACGGCCTGTGATTCTTCATTCTGACCATTCGACGAGGCACTATACAGGAATGGGCATGATGCCGTTCGAGGGTCGCGCTGCCGGGCCGAGAAAGGCATCTGTGCCCATTCCATAGTGCCGAGGACAATTTATGTGATAGAAATCCTGACTATTACCTGACAGAGACTGACATAATTCGGTGGTTGATAATCCATGTGGTTTGAAGTATGATAGAGACGGTGGTTTGAAGTATGATAGAGACGGTGGTTTAAATCTGGCAAGGCAGCAATGGGGGCGGCTTTGCAGAACAAGGAAGATTATAGATGGGGGTGCAGCGATATGACGAAGGATATCGAGCTATTTACGCAAAACAGTATCAAGATCATGGAAGGCGATCGAAGGATCTACATCGATCCGTTTCAGATGCGCAGGGAGCCGCAGAATGCGGACTTTATCCTGATCACACATGATCATTATGATCATTTTTCTCCGAAGGACATCGCAAAGGTGGCTTCTCCGTCAACGGTTCTGGTGGTTCCGGAGACCATGGCCGAGAAAGCGAAGGAAGTTGAATCGCTGGTTGCGAAGATCTGTACGGTGCGTCCCGGTGAGGAATATGTCTTTGACGGGCTTCGATTGGAGACGGTGGCCGCCTACAATATCGGAAAGGCGTTTCATCCGAAGGAAGCAGGATGGGTAGGCTATATCGTGATCATTGCCGGGCAGCGGATCTATATCGCAGGGGATACGGATGAGACCGCAGAGGCTCTGGATGTGATCTGTGATATCGCCATGGTGCCCGTGGGAGGAACCTATACCATGGACGCCCGGGAGGCGGCGCGGTTGGTGAACAATATCAAGCCGAAGGCAGCGATCCCGACACACTACGGGAATTCGGTCAGCTCCAAATCTGCAGCGGAGACCTTCCGTGAGCATGTGGATCTGTCAATTAAGGTTGAGATAAAAATGCTTTATTGATCGGGATGATGAATGCAAAACGAGTAACCATTTTATATGTGGTTACTCGTTTTTGTTTTCGGGCCGGTTATTTATAAAGGTTTTCGTGGGATTATTGAACGTATTTAAACAACATGTTATAATGATGAATACAGGCATACTGTATACAATGTGCACGATCATATTTTGCGGATGACGGAACATGGCTTAGAAAGATGTCGGTTGGACATATTAATTGATCGTTAACGGGGGATAGGATATGGGAGACAGGATCGAGCGGAGAGCGTATGCAAAGGTGAATCTGGGACTGGATATCATCGGACGCAGAGAGGATGGGTATCATCTGGTCCGGATGGTGATGCAGCAGATCGGACTGTATGATGTGCTGATCTTTGAGAAAACTCCGGAACCCGGGGTTTTGTTGCAACTCGCCGAGGGGTGCAGCATCCCGGACATCGATGAGATGCCTCTGGATGACAGAAACCTGATCGTTCGGGCCGCGAAAGTCGTGTTGGAGAAGTATGATATCCGCTGCGGGGTGAGCATCACGTTGGAGAAGCATATCCCCATGGCGGCGGGTATGGCCGGTGGCAGTACGGACTGTGCGGCAGTTCTTACCGGTGTTGCGGAATTGTTTGGCACCGGCAGTACGCCGGAGGAACTGGCGGAGCTGGGTGTCCGTCTCGGGGCGGACGTTCCCTACTGTCTGATGGGGGGAACCGCTCTGGCGGAAGGGATCGGAGAGAAACTGTCGCGACTTCCGGATCTGCCGGAGTGTCAGTTCATTATCATCAAGCCCTCTTTCGGGGTTTCCACGAAGGAGGTATACACGGCCTATGACAGTCAGGCACCAGAGGAAGTGATCCATCCGGACATTGACGGGATGGTTGATGCTTTGAAGGAAGGAGACCTTTCCGGCGTTACCGACCGCCTCGGAAATGTTCTGGAGCCTGTTACCGTGGCGCGATATCCGGAGATCACACGGATCGAGGAATGTCTGAGAAAGATGGGCATTACAGCGACCATCATGACCGGCAGCGGACCGACGGTATTCGGGATCCTGCCCGGCGCAGCTGTGGATAACGAGGATGGAGAAACGGATCTTCAGTCGGATATTTCAGAGCTGCAGGAGCAGCTGGCGAAGGACGGAATTTCCGCGATGATCTTCCTGGTGGGAACCCGTTAATCTGTATTCGCCCACAATAGGCGGGCGCAAAGGCAGTTGAACACGAAATGATAATCTCACGGAGCACGCCTGCGTGCGAAGTATGATAATAACAAGGAGGCACATATGAAACTGGAATTCGATCCGGCAGAATATCTGCCACTCAGAGAAGTCGTTTTTAAAACATTACGAAATGCCATCATTCGCGGGGAGATGAAGCCCGGAGAGCGATTGATGGAGGAGAAGCTGGCCAAGAGTCTGGAGGTCAGCCGGACGCCGGTAAGAGAAGCCATCCGCATGCTGGAGCTGGAGGGACTGGTCGTCATGCTGCCGCGGAAGGGTGCGGAAGTGGCGAGGATCACGGTGGAGGATCTGCAGGAAACTCTGGAGGTCCGTATGGCGGTGGAAGATCTGGCCGTGCGCCTGGCCAGCCTGCGGATCGATGAAGAAGGAAAGGCTAAACTCCGAAAGGCGGCGGAGGCATTTGATGCGGCCCTGGAGAAGAAGGATGTGGTGAAGATCGTGGAGAAGGACGAGAGGTTCCACGATGTCATTTTTGAAGCCACAAAAAACCGGCGGCTGGTGAGTCTGGCCCACAGTCTGCGGGAGCAGGCTTACCGTTATCGCTATGAATATGTGAAGGATTTCAGTTCCCATGACAAGCTTTCCCGTGAGCATGCCCGTATCATGGAAGCGATCCTGGAAGGGGACGTTGTGAAAGCACAGCAGGCCATGCGCGGACACATTTCCGATCAGCTGCAGCGCGTCATCGAGATCATCCAGCTGGAGACGGGAGGACAGTTTTGAGCGTGCCGGCGGTACGTTATATCTGACGGGAGTACGCAGCGGATGATCAACTGGAAAATCCGTTTTTCATATTTCGTGAACAGTGTTTGGACATGTGAGGAATTCGAAGAGATCCTCGCAGCATAATCGGAGGTTTTGTGATGAGAGGATTATTCATTACGATGGAGGGTCCGGACGGGGCCGGAAAGACCACGCAGATCGAATGCCTGAAGGCCTATCTTACAAAGCAGGGCTACGATGTTCTGCTGACCCGGGAGCCGGGAGGAACGGTGATCAGTGAGGCGGTTCGTGAGCTGCTGCTGGATCCTGCCCATAAGGAAATGAAACCGGCTACGGAGCTTCTTCTTTATGCGGCTGCCCGCGCCCAGCTGGTGGGGGAAGTCATCGGACCCGCGGTAGAAGCCGGAAAGGCCGTGATCAGCGACAGGTTTGTGGATTCCTCGGTGGTTTATCAGGGCATCGCACGCGGCCTGGGTGTGGAGACGGTGTATGCCGTGAACAAGCCGGCTATCGGGGAGTATATGCCGGACGTGACATTTCTGCTGGACCTGCCGGCAGAGATCGGAATCGCCCGGAAGAAGAATCAGGCCGAACTGGACCGGATGGAGCAGGAATCCATCGACTTTCATAAGAAGGTGGCAGAGGGGTATCGCACCCTGGCGGCCAGAGATCCGGAGCGGATCCTCAAAGTAGATGCCACTTTACCAATCGACACCATCTGTGATATGATTAAAGGTAGGGTTAATGAGCTGCTCGCGCGCTAATTGGAGAATAAGGGGGGCTATATGGACTTTCAGCATATCATCGGACATGAAGATATCATCCGGCATTTTAAAAGCAGTATCGAGCAAAACCGGGTAGGTCACGCATATATCATCTGCGGTGAAGATGAGAGCGGACGCAGTTCTCTGGCCTTTTCCTTTGCGAAGACACTGCAGTGTGAGAAGGGCGGGGCGGATCCATGCAACGAATGTCCCTCCTGCAAGAAAGCGGATTCCGGGAATCATCCGGATATCATTATGGTGCAGCACGAAAAGCCGAACCTGATCTCTGTGGATGAGGTCCGGGATCAGCTGGTGAACACCATGGATATCCGTCCCTACAGCGGAAAATACAAGATCTATATCATTAATGATGCGCAGCTGATGAATCCCGCAGCACAGAATGCGATCCTGAAGACCATCGAGGAGCCGCCGGAGTACGGTATCGTGATCCTGATCACAAACTCACTGGAAAAACTTCTTCCGACGATCATTTCCAGATGCATCTCCCTCAGTACGAAGCCGGTGAAGGAGCGTGACGTGGAAGAATATCTGAAGGAGCATTATAATCTGGATGATAAAACGGCGCGGTTCTGTACGGAGTATGCACAGGGCAATCTCGGCAAGGCAATCCTGCTGGCGACCAATGAAGACTACGAGGCATTGGTACGGTCCGTGATCCGACTGGAAAAACAGATCTATGATATGGATATGGAAGATATTGCAGATGCCATTGAATCCTGTGTGAATTACAAGATGAGCATCGGGGAGTACCTGGATCTTATGATGGTATGGTATCGTGATATCCTGATGCTGAAGGTGACGGGAAAACCCGACAAGATCATTTTCCGGGAGGAATACAGTACCATCCGGAATCAGGCGCAGTACCTGTCCTATAACGAGCTGGAGGACAAGGCGAAGGCCATCGAAAATGCAAAAAAGCGGATCGCCGCAAATGCCAGACTGGAGGACGTAATGCGTCTTCTGATCCTGACTCTGAAAGAGTTATAAAGAAAATAGGAGTAATATTTGATATGAAGGAAGTGATCGGCGTCCGGTTCAGGACGAATGGACGAATCTATTATTTTGACCCGAAGGACAAGGAAGTCCCTCTCGGTACGAAGGTAGTGGTAGAGACTACCAAAGGCATCGAGCTGGGGTGGGTCGTTCTGGGACGCCACGAAGTAGATGAATCGAGGGTACAGAACCTGCGGCCGATCCAGCGGCTGGCAACGGAGCAGGATCTGGCCAGGTATGAGGCAAATAAGGAAAAGGCAGACAAGGCCTTTGAGGTATGTGTTCAGAAGATCAGAGAACGTGATCTGAAAATGAAGCTGATCTCCACGGAGTGTTCATTTGATAACAACAAGATCATGTTTTATTTTACTGCGGACGGCAGAGTGGATTTCCGGGAACTGGTCAAGGATCTGGCTTCCGTGTTCCGCACACGCATCGAGCTTCGGCAGGTAGGTGTTCGGGACGAGGCAAAGATCCGCGGCGGGATCGGCATGTGCGGAAGAGAGCTCTGCTGCCATTCTTATCTGGCGGACTTTATTCCGGTGTCCATAAAAATGGCGAAAGAACAGAGCCTGTCGCTGAACCCGACAAAGATCTCCGGTGTTTGCGGGAGACTGATGTGCTGCCTGAAGCACGAGCAGGATACCTACGAGTATCTGAATTCCAAACTTCCGAATGTCGGTGACCGCGTAACGGCGTATGACGGGGTGACCGGTGAAGTGGCATCTCTGAATGTGCTCCGCCAGAAGGTAAAGATCTATGTAACGGATGAAGAAGGCAATAAAGAACTGGTGGAATATCGCGTAGAGGAACTGGTATCCGGCCCCCGTGGAAGAAAGTTCGATACGGATCTTTCTTTACTGGATCCGGAGCTGTCTCAGCTGGAAGATGGCGATGAGGAAGGAGAAGCCGGTGAAATGACGGCTTCGGAGGGCGGTCAGCGCAGGCGTGAGGCCCAAAAGGGCGGACGGAATTCCCGCGGCCGTGGCGGCAGAGATGCGGGCGGTGATAACCAGGGCAGAAATCAGGAGAATAAGTTTGATCGAAATCAGGACAAAAAGTCGTCAAGATCAGATAGATCGGACAGAAATGAAGAATCCCGGGATCGGAAAGACCGTCCTCAGAAGGATCGCCAGGACCGGAGACAGGATCGGGAAGGAGCCGGAAAGGATCGTCCGGAAGGCGAAAAGAGAAGCCATGGCCGTCAGGAGGGCGGAAACGCTGAGGGCGAAAAGTGGGATCGAAGAAATAATCGGGATCAAAACCGAGGAAAAAGGCAGGGTCAGCAGACGAAAGCTGACGGGACGCAGGGCGGAAACCAGGGTGAAAACCAAAACGGAAACCAAAGCGGAAATAAGGGACAAAGGTTTCACAGACATGGTCGTCGGCCGAAACAGGACCCGAAAGGGCACGAGGGAAATTAAGCGTGAAGCTTTCTGAATATCTCCGGGAAGGAGAGCGAATTGACGATTTAGAGGTAAATGGGTTCCGGATCATCCAGAACCCATCCTTTTTCTGTTTTGGTATGGATGCGGTACTTCTGGCCAATTTTGTGCGGACCCGCAGTCGGGACCGGGTAATGGATCTGGGTACCGGAACGGGAATCATCCCGCTTCTGCTCACGGCAAAGGGAAAATGCGCTTCCTGCGACGGTCTGGAGCTTCAGGAGGCAGTGGCGGAAATGGCCGGCCGTAGTGTGCGAATGAATCTGGAGATGTTTCATGGTGCCGGAGATGAACCGGATACACCGGACAAACCAGGCATGACTATGGTTTCCCGGGACATAGCAGCTCCGTCTGTGGAAATGGCTCTCCGAAATCTCAGGATCCTTCAGGGGGATATCTGTGAGGTACCGCAGAATTTCGGAAAGGCTGTCTATGATGCGGTGACCTGCAATCCTCCGTATATCAAAGGAGAGGGCGGTCTGCATAATGATACGGCGGCATATAATCTGGCGCGCCATGAGATCGCCGTTTCCTGGGAACAGATCGTACGCGCAGCAGCGCATTTGCTGAAACCCGGTGGGACATTTTCCGTGGTGCATAAACCGTTTCGTCTGCCGGAACTGATGCAGACGCTGCAAAGATACAAGCTGGAACCAAAACGGATGCAGCTGGTTCAGCCCTATGCGGACAAGGAACCGAACATGGTCCTGCTGGAGGCAGTGCAGGGCGGAGGCCCGCAGCTGACGGTACTTCCGACGCTGGTCGTCTATAATCCGGACGGAAGCTACACGAGACAGTTGCTGGATATGTATGGAAAACCATGAGTAGCTTCCATTCCGCCATCAGGCGGAATGAGAAGCGTGTGAGTCCATCACCGAAGGTGATGCCCGAGCGAAGTGAGGGTTATGAGCCGGCTTCCTTGGCCGGCTCATAAGGCAGAGAGGAGTCTATGATGGCAGGCATTCTTTATCTGGTCGCTACCCCCATCGGGAATCTGGAGGATATGACATATCGTGCGGTGCGGATCCTTTCGGAAGCTGACGTGATCGCTGCGGAGGATACGAGGAACAGTCGGAAACTGCTCACCCATTTTGATATTCATACGCTCATGACCAGCTATCATGAATTTAATAAGTATGATAAGGCAGAGGTGTTGATCGGACAATTGTTGGAAGGGAAAAACATCGCACTGATCACGGATGCCGGGACGCCGGGGATCTCAGATCCGGGGGAGGTTCTGGTGAAGCGGTGTTACGAATCGGGAATCCCGGTGGTTCCGGTACCGGGAGCCTGCGCAGCCGTAAATGCACTGGTGGCTTCCGGTCAGGATACGCGGCGTTTTGCGTTTGAAGCTTTCCTTCCGCAGGAAAAACAGGATAAAAAGGAGCGGCGCAGGATTCTGCAGGAACTGGCGAGGGAGAGGCGGACCATTGTTCTTTATGAAGCTCCGCATCATCTGCTTGGGACGCTGAGGGATCTGGCTGAGACTCTGGGAGATCGTCCGGTGACCGTATGCAAGGAACTTACGAAGAAACACGAACGGTTTCAAAGAACCACCCTTCAGGGGGCGCTCAGCTTTTTTCAGGAGGAAGAACCCAAAGGGGAATACGTGCTGGTGATCGCCGGGAAGTCCGGAGAGGAGCAGCAGGCAGAGGAAGCGGCCCGTTGGGCAGAGCTTACCGTTGAGGAACATATGAGACAGTGTCTCGCAGAGGGAATGACCGAGAAGGATGCCATGAAAGCAGTTGCTGCGGAGCGGGGAATCCCGAAGCGGGAGGTCTACCGGGTGTGGCTTGAGACGAAGGATCGCAGGGAAGAATGATCAGGGCCGTGGGCATTTTATTCGCACATAATATGATGCTGGGGTCAAAAGGTATTTTGCCCCCAGCTGATGATTCGCAGCACGCACACTACGTGTGCAATGTGCTGCTAAAACATCATAATATGAATAATTGTTTATATTTCCTGTGTGTTTAATGCTGGATTTTTCCCCCGTTTCTGTGATAACATATTTCGGAAACATACCGTTATGATTCGAAAAAAGTAGAATGCGGCAGGGTATGGATGAGGGCTTGTTTTACCCGGGGGGGGGGAGGAATCGAAATGGGCAGAAAGGCATCGAAGGCAACCGAAAATATATATTATATCGCGCGGATGCGTGCAGCGGAGAAAGACGGCGCTTTTTCCAGCAGGGAGAAGGCTGCATTGCAATTAGGAATTGAAAGAAGCCGTCTGGCCCGGATCGAGCTGAACAAGATCGAACCATATGCGGAGGAAGTCCGCATCATGGCTCGTGAGTATCGTGCACCATATCTTTGCGAGGATTACTGCAACAATGTCTGCCCCATTGGGATGGAACGGATCCTGGGTTCAGCGCGGAAGAAGGTGACGCCGGATTCTCTGGAACGGCTGTCCCTGCAGTTCCTGAGCAGTGCGCAGTCCATTGACGGCATTTCCAAAATGCTGGTCAACATATCCAAGGACGGACGTGTGACTGAGGATGAGTATGAAGGGCTTCACAGTATCCTTCGTGCCATGGATGAGATCTCCGGTAATATCCGGAGTATTAAGGCTTATATCGATGCGAATCCGGAACTTCGAAGCCGGTTTCATTCGGATCTCAGACCCTGATGCAGAATGATAATCCGGTCAAAATCCCTTCCTCTGTGATAACTTCGTGATTATGAACGATACCTCTTGTGCAAAATGACAAGATGGTGTAAAATACACTCACAATCGTTATTCTATTATATCCAGTAAGGAGGGATAAGGCTATGGCATTTGTAATTGGTGATGCTTGTATCGGCTGTGGTGCATGTGCAGGAACCTGCCCGGTAGGTGCGATCTCCGATAACGGTGGTCAGTTTGCAATCGATGAGAATATGTGCATCAGTTGCGGCGCTTGCGCAGGCGGCTGCCCGGTTGGAGCGATCTCCGAGGGCTGAAAAGCCAAATGAGAAGCTGTATCCGGTCCACAGTCTGCCGGAAAACAAATGGGACATACTCCTCGGAGCATGTCCCATTCTGTTATGCAGAGTATCCTGTGTTTCGAACAGTATCTGATCGAAACTATCCTCCTTTCTGACGTGATCTTACGTTATTTTGCGTGCCTCTGCACAAAAAGAAGGTAAGCGTCTGTGATAGTTTCCCTTTGGCAGACGGACGTGATAATAACGTTTATTAATTTTCAAAGTTTGTCGGAAGTTGCCGGAAAAGAACCTCTAATGTCGGAATAACGTCGGAATCATGAGGCCCATCGGCAGGAACTTTGAAGTGAATTAAGATCGGATGTTCAAATTGGATGTTCTGTTCGGATGTTCATTTTTATGATATACAGTTAAGATGAAAATTGCAAGAAAAATAATTCGCAGATTTGTTGCGTGAAACTGATAACCGGGAGTAAGGCATATGGCTGGTAATGTAAGCGCATATATTACGGAGCGGCGGAAGCCGCGAAGTGCGCGAAACTGATAACCGGGTGAAAGGCTTATAACCGGGAGTGTAAGCGCATATATTACGGAGCGGCGGAAGCCGCGAAGTATGGAATAGTATATAAAATATTAAGGCGGATCATAGATGAAAAGAGAACGAATCAGTGACAATAAAGTACGATTTACACTGGACAGGGAAGATCTGAAACTGCGCGATGTCCGGCTTTCGGAGCTTTCCTATGGTTCTTCCAAAGCGAAAGAGCTTTTTGAAGAGCTGATGGAGCTTGCAAGGGAAGACCTTGGATACGACATGGAAGCAAAACCTTTTATGGTGGAGGCGATCCCGACGTCGGAGGAAGGGTTGATCGTAAATATCAGTAAGGTTGATGATCCAGAGGAGTTGGATCCTCGTTTTTCCAGATTCACAAACGGTCTGGAGTACGATCAGAATCCCGGTGAACCCGGGGCGGAAATGGGTCCGATGGATGGGGAAGAGCCGGATCCCTACAGTCAGTGGGACGGTCCGGGTTCTGAATATGACGGAGACGGATTTACAGATCTGGATGCCTCCGGACCCGGTGGGGCGGATGACGGAGATGATCCGGAATCAGATGGGCCGGGCGGACCGGACAGAAAGCAGGGTCCCGACGGGATCCAGATACAGCAGGGCCCTGAGATCCGGGCGGAATTCAGTATCCCGAAAAACTCCGAGATCGATCCGAAAGATATCATGAACATGATCGATAATATTGTATCCGGTATAGCCGGTAAGGTGGGGGCAGAGGTCCGGAAGGTTTCAGGAAAAGCAGGTCCGAACGGTCCGGAAGGTATCATGGGGCCGGACACTCCCGGAGCGAATCCGACATCAAAGAAGCCCGGAGAAGCTGTGCCTGATCCCTTCGCACTGTACGAGTTTAAGGATCTGCAGAGTGTGATCCAGGCATCAAAGCTTCTCAGCATGCATTATGACAGTGAGAATGTTCTGTACAAGAATCCCATCAATCACAGATATTATCTGTACCTTGGGCGCGAGAGATGCTCGCTGGAAGAATTTGCAAAGGTATGCACGACTCTGAACGAATTCGGCAGCCGCTGCCGTATCTCCTATGCAAGCAAAGAGTATTTTGAAGAGCATATGACCGTGATTCTCCGGGATGCGCTGATGCAGCTGGAGGATCTTGCCTGAGACTGTGCATCATACAGAAAAATCCCCCGACGACTTTGCCTGATTGCAGATTCGTCGGGGGATTCTTTTGTCTACTGTCTGCGCGGGAACAAGTACTGATCCCGTTTTTTTACTGTGGATCGTGTTTCAGTCAGAACTGTGCCTTTACTGCATCCACGACTGCCTCTGTGGTGATCCCGAATTTCGGGAACAGCAGTCCGGCCGGTGCGGAAGCTCCGAAGGAGGTCATGCCAACGACCTTGCCGGTGAGACCTACATACCGCTCCCAGCCGAAGGTGGTGAGTGCCTCTACTGCGACACGCTTCGTAACGGCTGCAGGAAGAACGGACTCTTTATACTCCGCGGACTGATCATTGAACAGGTCCATGCACGGCATGCTGACTACCCGGGCATCGATTCCGTCGGCCAGGAGCCTTTGACGTGCCTCTACTGCCAGCTGAACCTCGGAACCGGTTGCAATGAGGATCGCATCCGGCGTTTCCTTTGTGCTGTCTTCCAGGATATAAGCGCCCTTCAGGGCTTCTTTGGAGGAACCGGACAGCTGCGGCAGATTCTGACGGGTCAGAACCAGTGCACAGGGGGTGGTCTTGCTGGTCACTGCGTAGTACCATGCAGCAGCGGTCTCGGTAGCGTCTGCCGGGCGGAACGCATAGAAGTTCGGCATGGCACGGAACATAGCCAGCTGCTCGATGGGTTCATGGGTCGGGCCGTCTTCACCGACGCCGATACTGTCATGGGTAAGCACATAGGTAAGAGGTGCCTGCATCAGAGCGGACAATCTTGCCATCGGCTTTACATAGTCGCTGAATACGAAGAAGGTGGAAACGAAAGGACGAAGTCCGCCGTGGAGCCAGATACCGTTTCCGATGGCAGCCATGGCAAGCTCACGTACGCCGAAATGCAGATTGCTTCCTTCCGGAGTCTCCTTTGAGAAATCACCCAGATCCTTCATGTAGGTCTTGGTGGACGGAGCCAGATCCGCTGCACCGCCGAAGAAGTTGGGGATTCTGTCCTTCATGTAGTTGATGATCTTGCCGGACAGATTTCTTGTGGCTTCCGGCTTGTCCGCCATGTTCCAGAACGCATCGTCATCATAGAGGACCTCGGCGCTGTTTTCGTCATGGTACTTTGCCCAAAGCTCTGCCATCTCCGGAAATGCCTTCTTATATTCTTCAAACAGGGTGTTCCAGGCATCCTCTGTCTTTGCCTTCTCGGAAACGATTCCTGCGATATGGTCATAAATGTCCTGCGGAACTGCAAACGGGGTGGAATCTTCCCAACCCAGGTTCTCACGGAGAGCAGCCACGTTCTCAACGCCCAGAGGCTCACCGTGTGCGGAAGCCTTGCCTTCCTTTGCCGGGCAGCCGGCACCGATCTTCGTCTTGATCTCGATCATGGACGGACGTGTGGTATCTGCCTTTGCCTCTTCAATGGCAGCCAGGATGGCATCCGGATCATTTCCGTCCTCTACACGGAGGGTCTGGAATCCAAACGCTTCAAAGCGCTTCTGTACGGACTCACGGAATGCGATGTTGGTGCCGCCTTCGATGGAAATGTCATTGGAATCGTAGAGGACGATCAGTTTGGAGAGCCCCAGGGTTCCGGCCAGAGAGAAGGCCTCGTAGGAGATACCCTCCATCATGCAGCCGTCGCCGCCCAGTACATATGTATAGTGATCCACAACCGGGAAACCGTCCTTGTTGAAGACAGAGGCCAGGTGCTTCTCAGCCATTGCCATGCCCACAGCCATAGCCATACCGGCGCCCAGCGGGCCTGTGGTGGCTTCGACACCTACGGTGTGGCGATACTCCGGATGACCGGGAGTCAGGGAGTCCAGCTGGCGGAAGTTTGCCAGATCTTCGGTGGTCAGTCCGTAGCCAAAGAGATGCAGAAGAGAATAGAGCAGCATGGAGCCGTGTCCGCCGGACAGGATGAACCTGTCGCGGTTCTCCCACTTCGGATCCTTCGGATTGTGGTTCATAACCTTGCTCCACAGGGTGTAGGCTGCAGGAGCAGCACCCAGCGGAAGGCCCGGATGTCCGGAATTTGCCTTCTGAATAGCGTCAGCGGACAGGATACGGATTGCGTTAATGGCACGGGTATCGATTGAATTTGACATGGCAGAGTCCTTTCTGAAATTGAGCATACGGATCTTATTGATCCCTCTATGTTTGCAAAGTCGGTGCGCTGCTGCCAAAAACCGATGAGGCAGATGATATCGATTGCCTTGATCTGTATCGTTGATGACGGAAATCGATGGACAGTCCCGGTTCGCAGGCGGCAGACAGCGACCATGCACAGTATAGCATAAAACACGATCCAAAAAAAGATGGAGAAGCAGAATTCCTGCTTGCATAATTGTAAAGAAATGCTTTTATAAATCGACATTTTATTGTAGTATGGACAGTGGGGCATGTTGCCCTTTAGACGAGGCAGAAGCGGTAATCAGATACAATGATCGGTTATAGCGGATATAACGATCATAAAACCGGGCAGAGGGTATGAGCAGAAGGTATGAACAAGAAGAAACGAGAGGGACATGAGAGCGTCCATACGGATCTCTTTCAATCCGCGCAACTGAATATTTTGATCAGCTACACATTGTTTGCGTTGGTTCTGATCGGTGAGTCCTTTCTTTTAAGCTGGGAGATCTGGGCCGTGATCCTGATCGTTATCGGCGTAGGTGTCAGCTGGGGACTGCATTTGATGAACCTGCTGACGCAGAGTTCCAGGATCTGGGTGTATTCCATTCTTATGATGTGCACCTTCTTTTTCTATGGGATCCATTCCACCAGTACCTTCGATCTGGCCATCGTCATGTCGGCCGTCATCGTTCTGTATACGCTGTCCGGCGTCAGAAATATGATCACCCTGTGTCAGATCACGTATTTCGGTACCATGGTTTACGAGATCCTGAATCTGATCCATGAGGGGCAGGAATTCGATGCCCTGGTCATCAGCAGGATCCTTCTGCATTGTTTTATGATCTTTATGATCGGGCAGTTTGCGAAGACCATCATCGAGCGCTGGTCGGCGGTGCTTCGCAGATCCAAGGGAGAAGTGGAGAAGCTGACGGACGCAACGGACCGTCTGAATGATTTCCTTGCAAATGTTTCCCATGAGCTTCGGACTCCGGTCAATGCGGTGATCGGTCTTACGGGGATCTGCATCGACAAAGAAAAGGATCCGGAGATCCGGAAGGATCTGGAGGAGGTACGGGAGGCAGGACACCGGGTATCCGACCAGATCAGTGATATCCTGGATTATTCCGAGATCGATCGAAATGAACTGGCAGTGAACAGCGAGGATTATATGCTGTCCTCGGTGCTGCATGATCTTGTGGTGGAACTCCGGATCCTGAAAGCGAAGGAGCTGGAGCTGGTGATCGATGTGGATCCGGCGATCCCGGCCATGATGAACACGGATGTCAGCAAGCTGAAGAAGATCCTGCGGGCACTGATCTCCAACGGATTAAAATATACCAAAGAAGGCGGCGTGTATGTCCGCATCACCTCGGAACCTCAGGACTACGGCGTCAATCTTCGGATCGAAGTCACGGATACCGGTATCGGTATGAGTGAGGAGGAACTGGAACGGATCACGGAACGGTTCTATCAGGCGGATTCCGGTCGGACCCGCTCGGCCGGCGGTCTGGGTCTCGGAATCTGCATCGTGTCCGGTTTTGTGGCGGCACTGGGCGGATTCATGACCATTTCCAGTAAAAAGGGAGTGGGGACCAAGGTGCATGTCAGCCTGCCTCAGAAGGTGGTGGATCATGCAAGCTGCATGTCGGTAGCTTCCCGGGAGAAGCTGTGCATCGGCGCGTTCCTGCATTTTGACAAATACCCCAATCCGAACGTTCGTGAATACTATAATTCCATGGTTCTGAACATTGTAAACGGGCTCGGTGTGCAGATGCACCGCGTGGATAATGTGGAAAATCTTCGCCGTCTGGTGGAATCCACGAAGCTGACGCATCTGTTCGTGGCCGAAGAGGAGTACCATGCCAGTGCGGGTCTGGTGGAGGAACTGGCGAAGCGCATGGTGGTGGCGGTGGTTGCTGATGACGGATTCAAGCTGCCGGCGGATTCCTGGGCAAAGCTTTTGGAGAAGCCGTTCTACTGCTTCCCCGTGACCACCATTCTGAATATGACGCTCTCGGAGGATCAGGAGCATAAGGATCAGCGGATGATGCTGCGAGGTGTCCGTGCGCTGGTTGTGGATGATGAGCCCATGAATCTTACCGTGGCGAAGAGTATCTTCAAGCGGTACGGTATGGTGGTGACCACGGCGCTGTCCGGCCCGGAATCCATCGAGCTCTGCAGATCCATGGACTTTGATATCGTGTTCATGGATCATATGATGCATGGCATGGACGGTGTGGAGGCCATGAAGCGGATCCGAAATGATGCACGGAATGCCGGCAAGGTATTCCCCATCGTTGCGCTGACGGCAAATGCCATGAGTACCGCAAAGCAGATGTTCCTGGCGGAGGGCTTTGACGGTTTCGTCAGCAAGCCCATCGAGCTGGAAGAGATGGAGCGGGTGTTAAATAAGATCCTGCCGAAGCAGATGATCACCTATGAAAGCCTTGAAGAGGCGGCGAAACATCCGGCAGCGGAAGACAAGGAGTCCGGACGTATGCAGGATGCAGCGGAGGAATCCAAAACGCCGAAAACCTCAAAGGCTGCAACCACCGGTGGCTCTGCCATGGATTTCGCGGAGAGTATGGTGGTGGAAGAAGCGGCCGGCAGGACGGAGAACCTCAGTGTGGACGATGTGACAAATCCGGGAGATGACGATCGGGATTCAAAGCGCCATGACGCACCGGATTCCGAAGGGCCGGATGCGGGAGAGAACGCAGGAACGAATACGGGAAAACTTACGGGCTCTACGGATTCGCTTACGCCGCCCCAGGCAGGCTTATCCCTCGGGGAGCAGCTTCTGGCTCTCGGCGTGAACATGGAAACCGGACTCTACTACTGCAATCAGGACGAGGATTTTTACCGGATGCTCCTGGAGCAGTATGCCAAGGAAACCGGGGAGAAGATACCGGTGCTGGATGATTTCCTGGCAAAGCAGGAACTCGGGGAGTATGCGATCCGGATCCATTCGGTGAAGAGCACTTCCAAGATGATCGGTGCAGAGGCACTGTCGGAGGAAGCGCGGAAACTGGAGATGGCGGCCAAGGAAGGCCGCGGAGAGTATATAGAAGAAGCGCATGCGGGCGTGATGAAGGAAATACTGCGGATCACGGAAGGGATCCGTCAGCTGCTGTAGACGGGAGGAACGCTTTGAATATCTTTCGTAAGATTAAAGATCAGATCTTCAATGCAGATGTGCATATCCGGAAGCGGCTGTTCGTGCTCAGCGTGGCTATCACGTTGGTTGCGCTTCTGGTGATCCTCATTGAAGTGATCCTGACAGATGAAAATGTGCTGGACTGGATCCTGCTGGGCGGCGGCGTCCTGATCACAGGGGTGATCGCCTGGCTTGCAGTAAAATATAACAAGATCAAATTTGCCGCTATCTGGGTGTCGATATCCATGGGCTTTGTGTACGTGCCCATATCCTTCTTTGCGGGTGGCGGGATCCACGGAGATTCACCGCTCTGGTTCCTGTTCTCTACGCTGTTTATGAGCATGATCCTCAGCGGAAAGATCAAACTGTTTTTCCTTCTTGCGGAGGCTGCACTGGCCGGCGTATGCTATTACATCGGGTATACGTATCCGGAGTATATTCAGCCGAATACAGAGCGGCTGGCGCATCAGTATTCTCTGATCGCGCTGCTTCTGACCGGGCTTGCAGTGAGCCTGATGATCGAGCTGGAGATCCGCCTGTACATGCGGGAGAGCAGGCGCGCAGACGAGCAGAAGAAGGAGATCGAAGCCCTGAATGCTTCGCAGAATCAGTTTTTCTCCAGCATGAGCCACGAGATCCGTACGCCGATCAATACCATTATCGGACTCAACGAGATGATCCTTCGCGAGGACATCTCCGACGAGGTTGCAGAGGATGCGGCAAATATCCGTGCATCCAGCAAGATGCTCCTCAGCCTGATCAATGATATCCTGGATATGTCCAAATTCGAGTCCGGGCGGATGCAGCTGACGGAAACCACCTATCAGCTCAGTACCATGCTGTCGGATCTGGTGGGTATGTTCTGGCTTCGGGCCAAGGAGAAGGGACTGGAATTTCATGTGAATGTATCGCCGGACCTTCCGGTGGATCTGGTGGGCGATGACGTGCGGATCCGGCAGGTGCTGATCAACGTCCTGAACAATGCCATAAAATATACGAAGGAAGGCTCTGTGTCGCTCTCCGTTCAGTGCGGTGCGGTAACGGAAGAACGGGCGAATCTGATTTTCTCGGTAGAGGATACCGGTATGGGGATCAAGAAAGAGGATATTCCTTATCTGTTCACGGCTTTCAAACGTGTGGATGAGGAACACAACCGGCACATCGAAGGAACCGGTCTGGGTCTTTCTATTGTGAAGAATCTGGTAGATCTGATGGGAGGTTCCGTAAAGGTCAACAGTATCTATACGGAAGGCTCCACATTTATCATCGAGATCCCGCAGAAGCTGGCGGGGCAGCGGCGGATCGGCGAGACCGATCTGGAGAAGAAGCATGCCACAACGCGGGCGGAAGGATACAAACAGCGCTTTGAGGCGCCGGAAGCAAGGGTACTGGTTGTAGATGATAACGCTTCCAATCTGATGGTAGTGACAAAGCTGCTCCGCAGCACCAAGATCCGGATCGATACCGCTTCCGGTGGTGAAGAGGCTCTCCGGAAGACCATCAATACGGCCTATCATGTGATCTTCATGGATCATCTGATGCCGGAAATGGACGGTATCGAGGCATTTCAGGCGATCCGAAACCAGACCGGCGGACTCTGCAAGGCATCCAAGGTGGTGATCCTGACTGCAAATGCAGATGAGGAAAACCGTGCGCTGTATGAGAAAGAAGGCTTTGACGGATATCTGACCAAGCCGGTGACCGGAGATCAGCTGGAAACCGAACTGGTCCGCCTGCTGCCGGCAAGTATGGTTTATATGACCGGTGATAACGGAGAGATCCTGGAGGAGACGGTCTCCTGGATGAAGAGCAGCCGGGCACGGAGACAGGTGGCGATCACTACCGAGAGTGTGGCGGATCTGCCGGAGGAACTGGTGAAACGCTATGACATCGGGGTCCTGCCCCATAAGGTCCGCACCGGAGAAGGGATTTTCAAGGACGGTCTGGACATCGATACCCGCGGGGTACTCAGGTACATGGAGGCTCCGGACAACCAGGTACAGCCGCTGGCACCGGACGTAAAGGAACACGAAGCTTTCTTTGCAAAGACGCTGACCGGCGCAAATAATATCATCCACATTTCCATCTCCGAAGAAGTGGAGCAGAGCGGCTGTCCCATTGCAAGAGAGGCGGCGGATGCCTTTGAAAATGTAACCGTTTTTGATTCCGGACATCTCTCCAGCGGACAGGGTCTGCTGGCACTGGCGGCCGCCCGGGCAGCGGAGGAGGGCCGTAGCCAGGAGGAGATCCTGGAGATCCTGAAGAAGGAGAAACGCAGGATCCACACCAGCTTTATCGTGGATAATATGGACTTTCTGGCCCGGACGAAGCAGGTGGGTCCGAAGATCGCAAACGTTACAAAGGCCCTGATGCTGAGACCTGTGCTGGCGTTAAAGCACGGGAAGATGACGGTGTCCGATGTGAAGATGGGATCCAGGGAGGATGCATGGAGGAAGTATATCCATACATGTCTCCGGTATCCCGGAAAGATTGACAGAAGTATTCTTTTCGTGACCTATGTCGGACTGACCCGGAAGGATATGGACTGGATACGGGAAGAGATCGAGAAGAAGATGAAATTCGATGAAATCTACTTCCAGCCGGCATCCCCGGCCATCGCGTCCAACTGCGGACCGGGCACTTTCGGACTGTTGTTCCGCGGTGCGGATTCCGCCGGCGAGTACTAAACATTGGCAACGAGCCATGAATGGCTCAAGGTATTGAATAAAGGGAGGACCTCCATATGACTAAACGAAGATCAGGCGCAAAGCGTCGCGTTCTTACATTTCTTCTTTGTTTCATGCTGGCTTTCAGCAGCTTCCAGATCGCAATGCCGGGAGAGGCCTATGCAGCAGTGGAACTCACACTGCAGCCTTACTTCCGGAATCTCAGCGACAGTGAAAAGGCAACCCTTCGGGGGATCATAAATACGGAGACTGCGGGCTGCACCACGCGTTTGGAGAAGATCCTGGCGATCCATGACTGGATGGTGAAGAATATCCAGTACGACACAACGCTTGCGCAGCATACTGCTTCGCAGACCCTCCGGGACCGGATTGCGGTCTGCAGCGGGTATGCGACGCTCTTCTGGAATTTTATGACAGAGATGGGGATTCCCTGCGAGATCATCTGCGGTGCGGCCGGGCCGAACAGCGAGCATCATGCCTGGAATGAAGTGAAGATGGAAGACGGAAACTGGTATAATATCGATGTTACCTGGGACGATCCGCTGGTGAACGGAACCGCGGACTATTCGGACGGGAGAAATCTTCGGTACAAGTATTTTCTGGTGGGATCGAACAACTTTCAGGACCATGCGGGAAATAACGTTCCCTATGCGGCATCGGCGAAGGACTATGACCTGAAGGGGCTGGTGTATCGCCCGGGCTGGAATCAGGTGGGAACAAAATGGAAGTATTATTATGATGCCCATAACTGTCTTGAGGGTACCTGGCTGATGTCAAACGGCGAACGAAAGTATTTCTTTGATGATGACGGTTTCATGGTCACCGGCTGGAAGAAGATCAATTGGGATTGGTACTATTTCAGCGGCAGCGGGATCCTGCAGCATGGCTGGAAGAAGACCGGTGGAAAATGGTATTACCTGATGCCCGGAAGCGGACGGATGGCGACAGGCTGGCTGCAGATCGGCAAGACCTGGTACTACATGGAAGCAGATGGCGCCATGCACACCGGCTGGCTGGAGGACTGGGGAGCCTGGTACTTCTTCGACGGAAGCGGGAAGATGTGCCTCGGCTGGAAGCAGATCAAAAGCCGCTGGTTCTATTTGATGGGCGGCGGCGCCATGACTACCGGAAAGAAGAAGATCGGAGGAAAGACCTATACCTTTGACGAGAACGGAGTGTGGGTGAAATAAAATGTTGCATGGCATTGAACGATGCCATATCAGAAGAGCGGAACCAACGGCGGTTCCGCTCTTTTTGCGTGCACAGAAAGTTGCATGGGAACTCACGGAATAGTTGCAGAAACAGTCTGAAAAAGTTGCAAATCAGGCCGAGAATGGCTTAAATACGCGCTTTTCAGTGGCCTGTGCGTGATGAAACTGATAAACTGACGTCACATTAAAAAAGTTTTCGAAATCCAAAAGCTACAGAAAAAAACAGAATTGTGCAAAAAAAAAGAAAACTGTGCATGATACTGTACGTGGTAGTAGGGGAGTACTATACCCGATGTCTATTTTAAAGAGGCTTTAGTTTTGGAAACTTATAGGCTGCCAAAGTCAGAGGAGGACATGAAGATGCTTAGAAAGGGTGAAACACAGGCTGTAAATCACGGTTGGCTGTGGTTGCCGTAATGACTGGCATATCCAGGATATTTCCGAGGATGGTAAATGGATCGAAGAGGCAGCTGTAAAGAACCGCAAAGTAATGGTGATAGACGCGAGTGAACTGGATGAAAGTGTTCTTGAGCCTTTTCTGAATTGAGTTTTTTTACCGAATTTTCAGATTAAGGTCCCAAAAGGGAAATTCATTGCATTCTTTATATGAAGGTCGAAACGATGAACTGCTCTGATGTGCTTTCAGAGCAGTATAGTGAGAAGGAGAGTGCCCATGAAGGTAGTAAAGAGAACAAGAAAGACGGTTTCCCTGCTGGATAAACTGTGTAATCTGCTAATCCTTATTTCAATGGGTGCGATCATTGGAGCGGCGGTATATCGGTTTATAGACCGCCCGGCGGATGGAACGATCAATACAAGGAGTTTTATCCGTCTGGGAAGCGAAGATCAGGAGAAACTGGAGGAGATCATTGACCGGATCACGGATCCCGGTATGAACCGTGTGGAAAAGATCAAAGCAGTGCATGACTGGATGGTACGCCATATTCAGTATGATCATACCTACGAACAGCATGATGCCTCTGAAACCCTGAATGAAGGCATCGCAGTCTGCACCGGGTATTCGGCGCTGTTCTATAACTTTATGCAGACCATGGGGATCCCCTGTGTGGAGCAGAGAGGCGATGTGTTTACATCTCCGGATCCGGACAGTGGTCATGCGTGGAATGCGGTCCAGTTGGAAAACGGCGTCTGGTATTTTATGGATGTCTGCTGGGACGATTCCACTGTGGATGGGTCCTCTGACTATCCGGATGGCAGGAACGTGAAATACACGTATTTCCTCTGCGGACGTTCTACGATCGAAGAGGACCGGATCGCGGACTGGCTTCCGGAGGGTACTGTGTCCGATACGGACTATGCCTGGGAGGATCAGATCTCCACGTCTCGCTGGATCCGATCCGGAGCACATTGGACCTATTGCAGAGAGGGTCTGTGTCTGAAGCACCAGTGGCTGCAATATAAGGACAAATGGTACTATCTGGATTCCTACGGATATATGGTGACCGGCTGGCAGTGGATTGGCGGACAGTACTATTACTTCTTGCTGGACGGAGCCATGGCAGCGGATGAGACACTGTATTTCGACAACATCCCGTATGTGTTCGATCGGGACGGGAACTTCGTAAAGATCAATTAACAGTAACACTTCGCGCGAAAGCGCGAAGTGTGGAATGGGAGGTGTAAGTATGGGTCACTCACTTGTATTTCTTTTGGAGAATCTTTTTGCCGGTTTTATGATGATGTTAGCCCAGAGCAAGATGTCGGAAGAATTGGTGGGACAGATAAAATGGTTTTATCTGTTTATCGTCATCGGCTTTGCAGGTATGAATATGCTCCACTTTTTACTTGAGAAGGTTCTCAGGGAACGGTTGATCCGGAAAGCAGGAGCAGTGGGTAAATGGTTATATCGTCTGATCCTGTTTCTGTGCCTGAGTACCGTAGGGTTCGGTACACAGTCGGCGTTTGCAGAGGTCAGCGGGATTGTGGCATCTATCAGCACGCTGCTGGATATGGGTATGGCTTTCGCCTTTATGCATCTTTTTATGGATTTCCTGATCCGCAGGGTAAATCATACCGTGACCGGCAGAATGCTGAACATGGATGACGGAGATGATCCGGATGATGACGATGATTATTTTGATGATGATATGGATTGATCTGAATGGGTCTATAGCCTGTGCCCATTCCATACATTCTTTGACCCGTTCCCGATAATAATGAACACCAAATTCAAGTTCCGGTCTCTCCCAATTCATTAATATGCAGAACTTCTATTTGCCTGAATCAGAATACCGATTCAAACACCGAATGAACCGCGTTGATGGCGGCCTTGGTCTCCTGGCAGTAGCCGGTCACAAGACTGAAGGAGGTCCCTTTGCTGTTGTCGTTGGGCATGCCGATACAGTCTACATAGAAACCGTGATCGATGGCAAGGTCCATGAATCGGAGCAGCTGGAACGGAACGTAGAGACAGGATGTGACCAGGAGGAGTTTGTCTCCTTCTTTGATATCGAACTGTTCCAGGAAGAAGCAGAAGGTATCGCGGCTGTTGGCGCGGCGGCTTTCATCGCTGCTGGGAGCGGCGAGAGAAAAGACTGCATTTCCGGCATAGGTCTCCAGGTATTTCCTGCGGGTCCAGGACAGGTTCGGATTCTGGGTGACATGGCTGTATTCGTCAAATTCCGGTTTCAGGGAAAAGCATTTCTCCATACCAGTGGAAATGGCATCGAATTCGGTCGTCGCATTCGGTGCGAACTCCTGCAGGAATTCCAGTTCCACTTCGTTGATCGGACGTTTTCCGGATAGGGCAACGATGGTCTTCCCGGTCAGTTCCATTCGGTCGATCTCCTCTTTGGCAGTCAGAGGGCGGGCATAGTTGGAGAGCCTTGCACCGCCGAGGGGCAGGATATAGTCGGGCTCTTCGAGAGGGTGCCGGATGTCCATAAGACCCAGCTGCCGGACACATTCCAGGATAGCGTCCCGATTCTCCAGAACGGTGGGATCCTCCTGCAGATTCCAGCGTTCTCCGCCCTGGGCCTGTTTCTTACGGTAATCCCAGATGTCGGCGAAGCCGTTCAGCCATTTGACCTTTTCAGACAGTTCCAGGTTCTTCGGATACTCCCCACCGAACAGGGTGACCAGATCCTGCAGCGCTTCGGATTCCACCCAGGGGCGGATGGAGTCCCGGAGCATGGATTTTCGGGTCTCCTTATCAAGATGACATGGTGGGCATTGAAAACGGATAGTCTCGCTCATATTTTATCTCCTATTCCACACTTCGCTCCTTACGTCGCTCCGTGTTCTATGATGATTTGTTCTGCACTTCGTGCATAGTTTCAGGCTTCTTCGATCGCTGTGATGCATTCTTTGATCTCATCATCTTCCTGGATAGAGTACTTTTCCATTCGCTCCAGGATCGTGTCTTTTCTGCTGTTTATTTGAATCCGTTCGTTTTCATCGACGGAAATGTTCATTTGCTTCATCAGATCGATCTCATCCGTCAGATAATGCAAGAGTTTTTTTACATTGTCGATGTTCCATGTGTCCGGTACCTGATCCAGCATTGGTATCCATGTGCCGACCATTCGGGAATAGCTGAGGTAGGCCTTGGCACAGTTGTTTTGTTTCCCGTATTCCAGAGATCTTTCATGGTATTGAATGGATTCGGCATATTGTTTTTGATGAAATTTGTTTGAGGCAAACTGATTGAAGCCCTGATGTTTGTAATCAATAAGCTCCTTTGGAATCTGATCCGACGGATATTTGGCGATCAGTTTATCCAACAATGCGCTGCGATCCAGGTATCTTTGTTCTGCTTCCGAATAGTTTTTTATGCGCTGGTAGTAAGCTCCGGCATTTCCGTAGGCTTTGATCAGGAGGGTACCGTATTCTTCCTGAAGAGACGGGTCCTGACCGTATTTCAGGATCAGTCGGTCAAGGATATCCGCAGCTCTCTGCCAATC
>JAILAR010000114.1 GCA_024681515.1 Eubacterium sp.
ACTCACCCGTCCGCCACTAAGTATTCCAATTGAGTCAATCAGAAGCAAGCTTCGTCAATCCTCGGGAGGAATACTCCGTTCGACTTGCATGTGTTAAGCACGCCGCCAGCGTTTATCCTGAGCCAGGATCAAACTCTCAAATAAAATTTGTTTGTTTGTAATCCTCAGATCATTTCAATCGCTGTGCGATTTTAGTAATCCATTCTTACTTTTTGTCTTACTGTGTTTGGATTGTATAATCCGAAAAATAATTTTTAAAAAGAATTTTTCGGGGTTGCTATGGTATTAAATTGTGAAAGAACAGATTGTAAAAAATTCTGCCTTCTCTCATATAGATCTTGAAAGAAGAGCGGAGAAGGAGGGATTTGAACCCTCGCACCGCTATCAACGGCCTACTCCCTTTCCAGGGGAGCCCCTTCAACCACTTGGGTACTTCTCCTCATTACTCCAAACGCTTGATCTCTAAAAGATACAAAATCTTATATGAAATTTGGCGAGCGGAGAGAATGGGATTCGAACCCATGCGCCCTTGCGGACAAACGGTTTTCAAGACCGCCTCGTTATGACCACTTCGATATCTCTCCATGTTCATACTTGCTCGGCGCCGTTAATTTAGCGCAAAAAATATGTCGCTGTTGTCAGCGGCATTGACTATATTATCAAAACAGTTTCTCAATGTCAACCTTTTTTTTAAATAATTTACAGGGTAAAAATGCATGAAAAAATGCCCGATTTTAGTACACTTTCGGGCATTTTTTCAACGTCTTTTTTGCCACGCAACATCTTGCGGTTTTCCAAAAAAGAAGACTATATTTTGACTCATTTCAGCTGAGAATCCGAAGATATTTTGATCAGCGCTTCGGCGATGGCCAGATCCTCAGGGGTTGTGATCTTCAGATTCCTGTAATCACCCGGAACTATGTAAACCTGCCTTAGTAAATATTCCTCAACGAGCATGGTATCATCCGTGATCCCCGGCCTCGGATCCTTCCGGAATGCTTCATGTGCAGCCGTGATCACTTCCCTGCGGAAGGTCTGCGGTGTCTGCACCTGATACATTTCGGAGCGGTCCGGGGTGTCTGTCCCGAAACCGTCCTTCACCACTTTAATGGTATCCTTCACCGGAACTGCAACCGTGCAGGCACCATAGGTTCCGGCTGCATCAACGGAGGCGCGGATCATTTCCGGAGATACCAGAGGCCGGGCCCCATCGTGGATCATGATGATATCCTGACCTGATCGATCTCCTGAAACATCCGAACCATTCGGAGCAGATTCCTGCCGGTCTGCGCCCGTAGCCAGGATCCCCTGCCATACGGAATCAAACCGCTCTTTTCCTCCTGCAACGATGGTGGAAACCTTCGTGAGCCCGTATCTCTGCACCAGCTCTGTCCGAGCGTATTCCATATCCTCCAGCCGGGTGACCAGTACGATCTCATCCACGACCTCTGATCGCTGAAATGTCTGCAGCGCGTGCACCACCACGGGAATCCCGCAGAGATCCATATACTGTTTTGCTGTGCTGCTGTTCATCCGACTGCCGCTGCCGCCGGCCAGTACGATCGCTGATACCATGGACGTTCACCTCATTTTTCTACTCCATCATCTCTCCGACCATGTTGAATATGTATGTCTTTCCGCCTATGGTCTGCTTTCCTGTTACGTATTCACCGTTCTCATCGAAGTAGAACCACTTCCCATTGATCTTCTTCCACCGGTTCCTTAACCGATGGCCGTTTTTATCCATATAGCTTGTGCCTGCAAACTGATTTGCTGCCATCTTGCCGTCATTGAAGGCATAGACCACGCCGTCAATACAGAGACTGCTTTCCTCGGTCAGTTCTCCGTCCTGGAAGTAGTACCAGCCATCCTCACCTTCATACCATCCGTTGGTCTTCACCACCTGTCCGGTCAGTGCGCCGCTTTCATCGAAGGTATAGATCTGACGGTTGATGACCTTGGTTCCTGTCACCATACCATTGTCATAATCGATATAATAGTTCTTCCCGCCAAGCGCCAGCCAGCCACCGGCTGCCTTTCCGTCCTTCCCGAAATAGAACCACTTGCCGTTGATCTTCTTCCAGCCCCGTTTAGAGAGATCCGCTGCTCCGTCCTTCCCATAGTAGTAACCGTCTATGGATTTCACACTGCCAAAGTAGTTCTTCTCCCAGACAACCGCATTTGCAACCATGCCGTCCTCCAGAAGGTACCTCTTTCCGTATTCTACTACCTCTCCGTTTTTTTCCAGGTTGCATGCAATATACACATACGTGTTCTGATACTTATACCAGCCTTCCTTCGGATCCTTCAGTGTCTTCAGGTATTTCCCGTTCTCATCAAACATATAGACATTCTTACCGATGGTCCGGATACCGGTGACCATGCTTCCGTCCGCGGAAAAATAGTACCAGTCCTTGCCGATCTGTAGCCAGCCCTTCGCGATCTGTCCGTCCGCCTTTACATAGACGTACTGGTCCATAGAATTTGAAGTTTTCCCCTCCTGCTTCCGACGGTCTGAGACTTCATGATAGATATACCACATTGCTTTCGAGATCACCCGATACCATCCCTGCTTCTTCACCCACCGGCCTTCCGCATCAATCAGATACTTCCCGTCCACAATAATTTCCTTCATCAGATAACCGTCGCTTACATAGTAATTACCGACCCAGCCGGTATAGGAGGTATCTCCGTTCGGCGCCACATACCGTTCATATCCGTCAACCAGATTCCAGCCGACCTTGAGTCCGACCTTCTTCAATATGGCTCCATTTGCATCCGTTATATATGAGGAGTAACGATCTATATACACGGTACCGATCTGAAGAGCTCCGAAATAACCGAAGTAATAGTCCTTGCCTTTGATCGTTAAAAGATCATCCTTTACATACTGACCTGTAGAGGGATCCACATAGTACCAGGAACCGCTTACCTTTACCCATCCGCTCTTAACCCGGGCACCTTTTGCCCCATAGATGTGTCCATTCTCTTCATCTATATAATTCTTCAGCATCCTTCCGCTGGAATGAAAGAAATACTCTTTCTTATCAATGGTCTGTACTCCGGACAGAAGCTCCCCATCCTTAATGTAATACCGTTCTCCTTCGATCACATTCCAGCCTTCTCCTGCGGATTTACCGATCAATGCGCCGTCATTTCCGCACAGCCAGTAATTACCGTCCACCAGAACGATACCGGTCTGCAGTTCTCCAAGGCCATTGAACAGGTACCACTTTCCATCGATCTTCTGCTTTCCGGTCAGCAGCTCACCGCTGTTCTTCGCATAGTATGTATAGAGGTTCGTATGGATCCAACCACCCCGCATCAGGATTCCGTCCGTCCGGAAGATATAGGTCTTTCCATCTACATAATTTTCATATCTGTAACCATAGCTGCCATCGCTGAAGTAATAGTATTCATTTCCTACCTTCTTCCAGGTACCGGCCAGAAGCTTTCCTCCCTGCAGGAAATATGCGTAGTATGTGCTGCCGTGTATCGCATAATACAGACCATCCTGCGTAACCTGGGACAGGATGCCGGATTTATCCGCATAGTACAGTTTAGGTTTATCGCCGTCGTCTGCAACATAGCATGAGTATACCGCTTTTCCCTGATTAAAGTAGTACTGCTTCCCATTAACCTTGGCAAATTCCATGAGCCCTATGGCATCTTCCCCATAGTACTCATCCTTAAACCAGGTATTCTGAAGAAGCGCACCCTGCTTATCTGCCCGGTAGTAGTTGCCGTTTTGATAGAAGCGGCAGTCAGCATACATAATGCCTTCGCTGTTAAATGCATAATACAGGCCGTCGATCTTCCTGATCGTCCCCTTCAGCTGCTGACCATTCGCAAAGTAGAGGTACTGACTGCCCATCTTGAGCCATCCGTTCTTCGGCACTTTCTTAGCCACGCCCTCGGAATTCACGATCCAGGTTATTCCCGTACTGCTATCCGTGAATATCGGGGATGAAAGACGGGAGGAAGTGAGAAGCTCGCCTGTTTCCCAAAAATAATATGTCTTATCGCCGACCTTCGTCAGGCCCTTGGCACCGGCCCCATCCGCACCGTAGTAATACCGGACACCCTCAACCTCAGCCCATTCATTTACATAGAGGGATCCGTCCTTCTTTGCACGGTAATAGCATCTCGAACCGGACCGGGAAAGATCAAACTCCCCGCCCATAAACAATTTCCCGGAAGAGCCGAAATAATAAAGCTTCCCTTTGATCTCCCGGAAATCATATTCGACAACCTTTCCGTTCTCCAGGTAATACCAGGAGTACTCCCCGGCGCTTACCCATCCGTTTTTTTTCGTAATCTTCGTCGCATGCCCTTTGCTGTCTGCGGTGTAATACACACCATCGATCTTCCCGAGCTCATTTACGTACAGACGTCCGAAATCGCTGAAGATGTAGTATACACCGTCAATTTCCGTATATCCGAGGGCAGCGGTGCCGTCCTCCCGATAATAATAGTACTCTTCCGGAGTCCGGCTGTTATCCGTATACCATCCATCCCGATAGAGGGCGCCGCCCGCCTTCGCGCGGCAACATACGAATTTTCTGCCGGAATAAAAATAAAAGTCTTCATCATCATACATAGCGCCATCCTGATCGAATCCGTAGAGTTCACCCTCGATCTCCATGACCGTGTCCTTCACCTTCTCACCGTTCAGATAGTAATAGTAAACCCCGCCTTCCTTAGCCCAGTGGCCGTCGTTTGCCTGCGCATCTGAAGCACCTGTCGCATCCGTTGCATCTGCTGAGTCTGTTACCTCTGCGGTGTCCTGTATATCTGCTGTGTCTGATGCTTCCTGCGCATCCGCCGTACCCGCGGTGTCCTGTATATCCGCTGTATCTGACACTTCCAGCGCCTCCGCCACGGTCTCCGCTTCCTGAATGCCCGTTACCGCTGCCTCTTCAGCCTCTGCGGTTCCGGATACGCCGGACAGCAGTGCTATGGTGATCCCTGCCAGACACAGTTTCTTTCGTATTCCTCTTACGTGCATGACCATACTCCTTTACCTTTTTGTCTTTATCGTCTTTATCCCCTTCATTATCTAATCCGTCATTTTCTATCAATTTCCGCACTCTGTCAAGTGTTCCGGTAAATATCGTGTATAATGCGATGCAAAGTACTCAGTCCACCGTTAACTCCGCGAGTTCGCATTTTGCTTCCCGGATCAGATCCGCCGGGGCCAGTTCGATCTGGCAGCCCACGCGGCCCGCACTGACGAAGACGGTTTCGAAAAACTCCGCCGTCCAGTCCATATACGTGGGAAATGGTTTCTTCATTCCGATGGGTGAGCATCCGCCGTGCACGTAACCCGTAAGGGGAAGCAGTTCTTTCTGCTTGATCATACTGATGGCTTTCTCACCGCAGGCCTTTGCTGCCTTCTTTAAGTCCAGCTCCGTCGCCACCGGGATCACAAATACATAGTATTGTCCCGATTTTGCCTGGGTTACCAGAGTTTTGAAAACCTTATCCACCTCTTCTCCCAGGATCCGTGCGATCTGCTCTCCTGAAAGAGTCGGATCAGCCTCATAGGTATGGCTCTGATATTCCACGCCTGCAGCATCCAGAAGCCGCATGACATTTGTTTTCTCATTTGTCTTATCATTATTCTTCATAGCTGTTCACCAACTCATGTACATTCCCTGCATCATAAGGATTTCGTCATTTCCATCCAGTCTTCCCTGGTCATCAGGTTCACGTGCCCTGTCCGTTCTTCGTGCATCAGAGGAACCTCAACGCCTTCCGAGGTCCACTGGTACTTGAACCCCACCTTCTCCTGAACGCGCTTTGATTTTGAATTGCCTTCATAATATCCGGCCCAGACCTTCTTCATACCGCAATCCTCAAAGGCATGACGCAGCATCTCCCGGGCAGCTTCGGGCATATATCCGTTGCCCCAAAAGGGCTTTCCGATCCAGTAGCCCAGTTCGCATTCATCTTCCTTGTCGGTAAGATCCGCATTTCCTGCCAGACGCAGTTCGATGGCCCCGATGGCTTTCCCGTCCGTCTTCAGGCAAATGGCGTAGCATTCGGCTCCGCTCAGCACATTTCGGATCACTTCCATGCTCTCTTCTACATTTTGATGAGGCGGCCATCCTGCGATGGGGCCTATGTCCGGATCCCGGGCATATTGAAAAAGATCTTCTGCGTCGTCTTCTGTCCAGCGGCGCAGGATCAAACGTTCTGTCTCCAGTTGCATATCTTTGTCCTCTTTTCTGTCATTTTATTATTTTCGTCGGATCGAGCACTAAATCAAATCATTAAAGCAACCCGCCCTGTAAAACTAACCCCTTGACAGGGACGCCGGCTCCGAGTTTGATTCATAGCATGGCCTCCACTTCTTCAAGTCTGGGCGGATTCAGCGGAAGCGGGAACCGTGAAATGGCGATTGCTGAGCAGGCTGCGGCGAAGCGTACCAGCTCTTCATCCTTCATGCCATGAAGCAATCCGTAAATGCATCCGGCCTTATAGGTATCACCAGCCCCCAGCGTACTGCGAACCTCAACCGGGAAGGGCTTCATCCGACGAAGTTCTCCGCCCTTCCGGCCATAGAACATATCCCCGCCGCCTTGGGTAAGGATAGTGAGTCCCTCCGTCTCCTGCATCATCATTTCCATCACTTCTTCCGGTGCCATGCCTGCATACTGCTGGTCTGAGCACTCGTGGGAGATCACATTGACGGCTGCATGACGGTGCAACACGGAATCGTGGCGGGTATCGATGGTCACATAAGGGATCTGATGGCTGCGGCAGATGTCCGCTGCCAGCAGTGAATCCTCACCGAAATAAGGATCGATCCCGGCCACCTTGCAGCCCAGGATGTCCTCTTCCTTCGGGGTGTTCCACCAACGTTTTCCCGAGGCAAACAGTGTCTGAAATCTTCCCATGGGAGAACGAACCAGTCCGGCGATCACCACGTAATCCATAACTCCCGGATCCTCCTGCCACATATGGAGCAATGACAGATCCACCTTCTTATCCGCGTAAAACTCCTGCAGCACCGGAGCCACCTCCGTACCGATCCAGGTCCCGTCCATCCGCACGGTCGCACCTAAGGAATCCAGCACCGTCGCCGCAGTGCCGGTCTCACCGCCGGGCAGGAGATAGTGTTCCTTGATTTCCGAGTATTCATCCGGCCGCAGGAATCCGCCCTTCAGCAGGAAGGAGTGCGTAGCCAGGATCTGGCCAAACAGATATATATCATATGTATCCCTCATAAGTCCTCCTATATTCAACAATTCGTGTTACACAGCCTTTGTGACCGCCTATTGCTGGCGGTCACAAACACCTTCTATGTTTGTGGGCACATACGGATTCGATTCTCCTGATGGAGAATCAAATCCTATTCCACACTTTACTCAGGCAATTCCGTGGCTTATTATACCACAACTTAAAGAAAGACGGTCCCGATATTTCATCGAAACCGTCCCCGTTTATGCGAAGAAGTTTGTATTGTTGTTTTTAATTCTCGCCTTCTACGCCCGTATATCCTTGCGGGTGTATTTCACGTAAGCCAGCACGATGCCGATCACCATAAAACACATACCGGGCAGAAGATATTTCCCTTCCAGGCGATTGCTGTTGGCCAGGGTTGCGCCGTCCGTATAACCGTAAGGCGTGATGTATTTCAGCACCTTCGCATCCGCAGACAGGTTGCTGATCAGATTCATGAAATAGAAGACCGCCGCAACACCGATGCCGATCCCGGCGCCGAATCTGCCGATAAATGCCGAGATCCCGAAACAGATCCCCGCGATCTCAAACTGCAGAAGCAGAAACGCAAAATGGAACAGGAAGATGGTTCCCCATGCCACCTCGCCTTCCATCAGCAGAAGAGGGATCACTGCGCATACAAGGACGATGGCGTTCATGATAAGTATGTTGACGAAGACACTGAGCAGCTTCTCGGTGATCACCCGCACTCTGGATACCGGATGGGTGAGAAGGAATTCCGCGGTTCGATCCCGCTCTTCCTTCATCAACGCCGTCACCGCGATAATGGCCGCGAAGAAAGCGCCGCCGATGCCCAGCATATTTCCGCATTCAATGGCGTAGAAGCCGGTGAGGGTCCCGAAATTCAGCTGATCCATGCCGAAGGCCTTTGTGAAGCTGCCCAGGGAAGACATCATTTCCCCGATATTGTCCATCTGGGACTGCATCTGCGGGTAGATCAGCACGCATACACCCACCATGAATCCGATGGCCAGGCCCCAGATCAGGATCGTAAGTTTCTGTGATAATATCTCTCTCTTTAAAATTACCATAATGACCGCCTCTATTCATAGTAATTCATGAAGATCTCTTCCATGGTAGGCTCGGTGATGCTGACGTCCCAGAGCTTCTCATCCGCCAGCAACTTCAGCAGGCGTGAGATATTTCCGCTGTACAGGAAGCTTGCGTACTTGCTTTCCAGCACAAGATCCGTAACCGCATGCTCCGATCTCTTTGCCAGGACCCCGGGAGCTTTCACACCCACATTTCCCTGATCCCGCTCGCTGCTCTCCAT
>JAILAR010000179.1 GCA_024681515.1 Eubacterium sp.
GGGATCACTTCGGAAGGTGCTGTTCTGGGAGGCGTACTTCTTTTTTGCCTTCAGATTAGGCTGTGCATCGATCTCGGCATGTACCTTTTCGAGCTTTTTGAACCGCTCCCAGCTGAGTTCCGGCTGGTTCTGCGCGATGACCGGACCTCTGGCGCGCATGTTGAGTTTCTGTATGGATTCGTTCTTCATGCTCCATTCATATTTCACGCGAATGAAGCGGACGAAATCCCGGTAGGACTGATCCGCGCCGATGTCATTTCGATAATCCGCAGCAATTCTTCCCGGAAGGAACGTATCCTTCTTCTCCTTGAACATATGGGAAGTCACCTTGAACATAAGCGCCGTCAGGACGGTATTCGGGCTTCCGTCGATCTTCTTCATATAATCGACGAATTCCTTCGCCGGGATATCGATCTGATAATAATAGTTGTCTTTACTCTGAAATACGGATTTCTTTTCATTTTTGTGTCCTTTCCTGATTCACGTTTATCGCATCATGGATTGTGGTGACAGTGTCCCCACGATCTGATGGTAAAGTTGCTGCTGTTCGACTGTTTTATAACCAGTCAACTTTCCCGCTGTCCACATTATAGACCGCGCCCACCACGTCCAACATATCCGAGTTGATCTCCGGATGTTCCAGGAATGCCTGGCGTATTACGTTCACGCCATGCTTCACATTGAGTGCGGTGGCTTTATAATCATCCTTCTCCGTACCGATGGCGGTGCGGATATCATCGGTGATGTAGCGGATATATCCTTCCGTTGAGCCCTTGATGGTGGCCTTCACGGCTCCGCACCGGGTGTGTCCCAGCACCACAATCACATTTGCATCCAAATGTCCCACGGCGTATTCGATACTCCCCAGCTGATGGTTATCCAGAACGTTTCCGGCCACGCGGATCACAAAGAGTTCGCCGATCCCAGCCGAGAAGATGGCTTCCGGGATCTCTCTGGAATCCGAGCAGGCGATGACGATGGCGTAGGGATGCTGCCCCTCCTCCGCCGTCTTCCGGCGAAGCTCCGGCGATACATCCCCCTCGCTCTTTCGGCTGCTTAGATAGATCTCATTTCCCTTCTTCAGTTTCTCTAAGACATCGTCGTTATGCATTCCTTCACCTCCAAAATTCTCGTCTATCAATGATCTAATTATAAAACGCGCCCGGTCACAGCGCAACATATATCGATATTGATACGTACCCCGGAAAGCGTGAAATCGGTTCTTATAGCAAGGCAGTATCTTTACACACTCACAAAAAAAGAAGCGGCAGAATCTTCCGGCAGTCCACCGCTTCTATCTTGGTTTCTATCTTCAGTTCTATCTTCACTTCTATCTGCGCATCGATTTGATCAATCGTAAAATGTCTGCTCCGTCTTTGCCAGCGCAAATGCCGTCAGGAAGGTGAGTTCCATATTATCACCGGTCATCTCGACGTCATACCAGAAGCGTGCTCCGATGAGGGAGTTCTTACCGCTTGCCGTAGTCATGGTAAGGGTTGCCAGCTCCTGTCCCTTCAGAGTTACCGTGTAGCTCATGCCGATCTTACCCTGTGCCAAATGGCTGTCGATGCGGATTCCCTGTGCATGGAGATAGTCCCAGATCTTTGTTCCGTCGTATTTGAACCAGGAGCGAACGGAGAGCCAGTCAGCCGCTGCGGCTGCAACTCCGCCAAGGAGACCGATGGCGCCGCTGTGCTGCTCTGTGGTCACCGTATGACCTACCTTATGCATCTCTGTTTTATTTGCAAGATGATCCGTGAACTCAAACTGCCATGCCGTGAAGATCCCTTTCTTCACTGCCTTTGCCTCATAGACGGGGTTCTTGTTCTCATCGTCCATGCTGAAATCCTGATTCATTTTTCCTGTGGGGTGAAAGAAATAATGTCTTGCCATATTACCATTCCTCCTCTTGCTTCTTTAATGCTTTCTGCTTCTTTGCAGCCCGGATCAGGCTGATGATCCCTCCGGCGAAGAGTACCGCGCCGCCTCCCAGCATTACGATGGGAAGCCAGATTCCTGTCGGCTGTGCGATCTCCGTGGGATTCAGGGGATTGTAGCTGATCGTCTTCTTCTCTCCTACTTTATATCCGGAGAATACTCCGTACTCTTCCTCATATTCCCTGCCGTCTACCGTGTACTTCATATATACGGTATCCGTTGCATCGTGGTGCTGTCCTTCATTGTCGGTGTACTCTTCCTCTGCGGGTTCCAGTCTGGACACCACCGCCTCGACTTTCTTAAAATCACTGGTATGATCCACTGCCCGGAAGACGAAGATGCTGACGACCATCAGGATCAGTCCGATGGGGATCAGTGCACGGCCTATATAGGTTGCTCGCATAAAGGTTGCTAATTTATTCATATCCTTACCCTCCTGCGCTTCATGTTTTAGTTTCTGTACATATTCTATCAGAAGAATTGTCACTCATCTGTCATACAAATTCAAGGGGTTGCGAAAATTTCTGTTTTTGCCTGGGTTTTTCACCGGTTCTTTACTCGTTTTTATCCCTTGATAAACTTGTGAGTTTCCCCTTGGTATGGTATCATCCGATTATAGGATCGATGTGGATCCGGCAGGCCTGCGAAATGTCATATGTCCGTCCGAAACGCATCGGAAAAACATATAAAAGCGAGATCCGATCATGCAGACATTGCAGAAAACAAAAAAAGAAAAAAGGCAAAAGCTTGTGGTACAGGTAGGGATCATTTCATTTTGCATCTTTCTTGCGACCCTTGTATTTACGCTGTTTTCTGATTATCAGATCACAAGAAATGCATATCTTTCTTCCAAGAATGAAATGATCGACCGCGACTTAAATACCCTGCGCACCACGATGACGGGAATCCGGATCCTTCCCTGGGCCCTGCGGTATTGGAGAGAGAATCCCGAAGAAACAGTAAGAGCCTATACCGAAGAGGATCAGAAAATTGACGAAAGTACGGAATTCCAGGATCTTTACAGCGCCTGTCTGCTTGGAGAGAAGGATCCGGCGAAGGAGGATCCTGCCCTACAGCGGCTCATAGCCAGCCGTGTTTTCACCGCCTTCGGCCTGGATCTGAAGAATAAAAGGGGGATGGATTATGCCCGCATCTTTCTCCTCGGCATCCTGGATGAAGAGGAATCCATACGATATTTGGACAATACGACGTACAGCACCCAAACCGGGGGCAATTCCCTGATCTATTACCCAACGTCGGAGCACAGTGCGGTAAAAAAGATTCTAAGGGACGGGATTACGGACTTCGACAAGACCATTTATGAACTCTACCATGATCCAACAAGCGGCAAGGAATACTATATAGGATATATCCCCGTCTGTCTGAGCGAGGGAGAGCGATGCTTTCTCTGTATCTGTTACGACTGGAGTGATTTCTATAACCAGCTACTCAGCAACGCCAGAAACTCCATGATCGCAGGGCTGATCGTCCTGATATTGCTGAACGGACTGCTGACGCTGTTCATTTACCGGAAGACGATCCTTCCCGTGCTGAAGATGAAATCCGGCGTTGAGGACTACATGGCCGATAAGGACAGCCGCGCCGTATCCGAGAAAATGGATCAGATCCGGGTGCAGAATGAGATCGGTGTTCTGGCCGACAGTTTTTCGGATCTGGCCACGGAGATCGACCGGTATACGAAGGAGATCCTTACGTTGAACACCGAAAAGGCGCGGATCCGGACGGAGCTTTCGCTTGCGACAAATATCCAGAGCAGCATGCTTCCCAGCGATTTTCCGGCCTTTCCCGACCGGACAGATTTTGATATCCATGCGTCCATGAATCCCGCAAAAGAGGTGGGAGGCGATTTCTACGACTTTTTCCTGATCGACGATGACCACCTGTGTCTGGTGATCGCGGATGTATCCGGAAAGGGCGTTCCTGCCGCACTCTTTATGATGTCTTCCATGATCACGCTCCGAAATCTGGCCGAGCAGGGAACCTCCCCGGCTGCGATCCTGGAGAGCGCGAACAAGGCCATCTGCGCAAGCAATAAGCAGGAAATGTTTGTCACCGTGTGGCTCGGGATCCTGGAGCTTTCCACCGGAAAGCTGACCGCCGCAAATGCAGGCCATGAGTATCCGGTCTTCTGCGGAGAAAGCGGACGGTTTGAACTCTTTAAAGATCGACACGGCTTTGTGGTCGGCGGTATGGAAGGCATACGCTACAAGGAATATGAGGTCCTGCTCACTCCCGGTTCGAAACTCTTCGTCTACACGGACGGCGTACCGGAAGCAACCAATGCCGAAGGCGAGATGTACGGTACGGATCGGATGGTGGATGCACTGAATAACGCAATGGGTTCTGCGGATTCTACGCCCAAGGTTATTCTGGCCGCAGTGCGGGCGTCGGTGGACGAATTCGTGAAGGATGCGGAGCAGTTCGATGACCTCACCATGCTGTGTCTGAGTTATCACGGACAGAGAGGATCAAGATAAGCAGGCAATGTCATTAAGCCTGCATGTCATCCTGAGGCAGATTGTACAAGCATTCCGGTGCCGTACGCGCGGCAGCGCGTATGGGCAGGGAATGCGTAGAAGGGCCGAAGGATCCCCTGAAAATCATCGCTCAAATTTAAAGGGCCCCGGATATGCTCCGGGGTCCTTACGCTTATGTCTTATGCCTTATGTCTTTTGTCTTATTTCTTCTTCATAACCATGGAGATGCCGCTCTCAGTGATGGTCAGTGTACCATCCTTCAGAGTACCCACTTCATCCTTTCCGTCGATGGTGATGGTGATCTTCTCACCGTCTACCTTTACGGTACCTGTTTTGTCATCAGACTGATATGCGGAAAGAGTGCAGTTCTCGCCACTGATCACAAGTTTTGTGAGCTGTTCTGCAGTGAATTCTCCCAGACCCATCTCCTTATAGGAATCGATTACCGTCTGAACGGACTGACCGTTGAGACTCTCGATCACATAGGTTCCGTCTGCATTCTGGCTGCCGCATGCGCATAATGCAAATGCCATAACAGCTACCATAAGTGCTGCAAGTACAAGTTTCTTTGCTGTCTTCATAATTTTTCCCTCCTGCCGTAATCCGGCGAATAATGTATTAAACGTGTCGTATGTTACTATATTTCAGAAATAAATGCAACCTTTTTTCAAATGTATCTGCCAGCTCCGACAGATGTTCACGTTTTATACTTGTCGCACAGACGCTTTCCGATCTCTGCGATACGCTCAACCACATCCTCCGGACCGACGATCGTTGCGCCGTCCCCCAGGGCGATCACCCATGCCAGGAACTGGTCGCTT
>JAILAR010000089.1 GCA_024681515.1 Eubacterium sp.
CTGTCATTCTGAGACCGCAGGTCGAAGAATCCCCCTGTGTGTCGGCAGGATCCTTCGCTTCGCTCAGGATGACATGCGAATCGACGGGAGCCACCCGATAGATTCCCGTATACACCTGTCCGCGTCTGGCATCCATGATGGGAACCACTAGACCCGAATTACCCATGAGGTTATATGCCAGCCCTTCGCAGGTCGGGATCGCGATCACCGGTTTCTCCAGCGCCAGCCCCAATCCTTTCACGGTGGCTGCACCGATCCGGAGTCCGGTAAAGCTGCCCGGTCCCGCTGCCACTGCGATGGCATCGATCTCTGAAAGCTCGATCTCCGCATCCCGTACGATCTGATCAAGCATGGGAAGCAGGGTCTGCGAGTGCGTTTTCTTATTGTTTATGGTATACTCCGCAATCAATGTACCGTCCGCCACATATGCGACGGAAGCGACATTTCCGGAACTGTCGATACCGATTATCTTCATGTTAATTCCTCCCGGACTCAGATCTCAGAATTCATATCTCAGAATTCATATCTCAGAATTCATATCTTAGAATTGATATCTTAGGATTCATATCATTCACGTATAATCCACCTGAATCATGAAAATCAGATATTTTTTTCCCACGACGGATGGAATGCAGTTCGCACACTATATATGCCCATATGCATGCGCATCCGGTGAAAGTATACCACATCACGTCTCCTCAGAAAAGGATTCGAGGTATTCGCGGATCGCCTTAAAATCGATTTTCAACTTCCCTCCATAGATTCTCACCGGAACCGTATCATCCATAGTATGGATTTCGATATCGCCTTCACCCTCAAAATCATAGGTGATCACTTTATTTCCGGCATAGTCGACTACCCAATATTCCCGTACCCCGCTTTCACGGTACTTTGACATTTTGATATAGAGATCCATTTTCTTGGAGGCCTGGGACAGAACCTCCACCACGAAATCCGGAGCTCCCTTCACGTTTTTCATATTCTCCAGTTTTTTTCTGTCGCATATGACAACGACATCCGGCTGAACCACGGTCATATCGCCCTTGTCATATTCCAGACGCACATCCAGAGGAGCCATGAGCGTTATGCATTTTCCTTTGTTCCTTCGGATATAATTTGAGATCAGTACAAATATCTCACCTGCCACAGCCTGATGCGATACATTTGGAGCAGACATCTCATAAAGCTTTCCGTCGATCACCTCCACACGCATGCCCTCCGGAAGTTCAAGTTTCGCATATTCGTCATATGTATAACCAGTTTGGGTGAACATCATGCCTGTCGAATTCGACGTTTTATCAAATGCGGAACTCCCATGACTGTTATAACGATAGGGATCCTCGGCAACCGCAGGTGCATCCGACGAAGATGGCAAATGATATGCAGTTTCTCTTCTCTTTTTATGTTTTTCAGAAACGTCTGCCTCGATAGTGTCGCATGGTTCTATCCGCAATCTTCGATCTCGTTCTTCATGAATATATTTCTCGAATCCCGCCGACAGAGCCTCCAGCGTCGATCTACGCGGATGTGCCACTATCCCTCCAAAGATCTTCTGCACGGAACTGATCGATACTCCGGAGAGTCGCTGAATATCTTCGTAAGAAAGACCGTATCCGGTTCGCATACATTTCATTTCATCCAGATTATACATGAGGTCACCTCTCTCCCTGCTTCGCGCCTTCCGGCGTTGGTGTAAGGTTAATATCAATATATCACATCCACAAATAAATATCAATTATATTTCAAATATATTTCATAATATCAATTATATATCAATTATACATCTATTTATGTATTGTCCACGAAAACCTATGTGTCCACCAATGCCCCCATAAACCACTCCACACAAAAAACTCCTCATGATATGTGTTGACATACCACAAGGAGTTTTCACTGATTCACTCCCGGATGCTTATTCCTGCTCCATCTTCCGGATCTCGCCTGCCAGCGCCTCCGCCAGCGCAATGTGCGCTTCCGCCGTAAAATGAAGGGAATCTTCCTTTGATGCGGTTGCATACTCCGCAGCATTTAAAAATCTGCAGCCATAGGTTTCCGCAACCTTCCGGAACAGCTCCGGAAACTGCCTGGACCTTTCTACCGCATCCCATTGGAAGCTCATGGCGAACGGGGATTCCGTGATCCCCTCCGCAACCTCCGCAGGTGAAACCAGCAGGATCTCCGCTGCTTTCTCCTGCTTTTCTTTGGTAAATTCCTGTATGGTCTTCACAAGCTGTGCAACGCCGTTTGCGATATCCTCCGCCGACGCATGGAAGACATCCTTCAGGTCATTGCTTCCCAGCATCAGAATAACCAGATCCACCGGTTTGTGGGAATTGAGACACGGCTTTAAATAGTCCAGTCCGCATTTCCATCCCTCGATCGGATCCTCGAAAACCGAAGTCCGACCGTTGCAGCCCTCCTCGATCACGCGGTAACCGTCACCCAGGAGCATCTGGAGCCGTCCGGTCCAGCGAACGTCCCGTGGATAGCGGAGACCGTCTGACGGGTTATAACCATATGTATTTGAATCGCCGTAGCACAGAACTGCTTTTTGCATATCCGTAAGCCCTCCTATATGATTTCATGTTGTTCTTTAACCGGTATGGCGATTCTTAAATAACCGGACCGAATACTTGCCCGAGAGGCGCTTTCGTCCGGTTATTTTGCGATCGTCATACTAGAAGGTAATGACCTCCGGCGGTGCGGTGAAGGAGCAGAAGGTTGCGGTTGCGTCTTCAAAATAGTATACCACGGTGTTCCCATCATCCGGATCGTACATGGCTTTCAGATCCGGGTATGCATCCAGCATGGAGACCCGTGCCTCGCGGCGATCGTCCTCCACCAGTTTGCCTGCCAGTCGGATCCAGGTTCCGTCCTTAAACGCACTGATCTCCACCTTCGGATTTGCAGCGATCTGCTTTGCCACATCCTTCACCTTTCCGGTCTGGATGTAGAGCTTGCCGTCGAAGATATTGACAGTGCCAAAGGGACGTACCCGCGGCTGGTCGCCGTCTACGGTTGCCAGATAATAGGTGCCTGCTTCCTTCAAAAACTTTGCCACTCGTTCCATATTATATTATACCTCCTCATTTTCAGGATTCTTCGGGCTGTGCCCTCAGAATGACATGTATCTTCTTTCAATGTCTCATCAGTGATTCTTTTGATACCGGAAACGTGAAGTACGTATCCGGATAGGGTTCATTTGTCAGCACAAAATGCCACCACTCACAGTCCAGGGTCTTGAAACCGTTTCTGACCATGGCCTTCTGCAGGAACATGCGGTTGTTATACTGTTCCTCCGTGATCCCGCGATAGTCGGGATGGGACAGCTCTCCGAAGTAGTCGAAGGGTCCGCCCATATCCATCTCTTTCCCGGTCTTCATGTCAAAAAGCGTCAGGTCGATGGCACTGCCACGGCTGTGGCTGGACTGCTTCGCAATGTACCCACGATTGAAAAGTTCCTGCTTCTCCAGCTCCGGATAAAAATAGGGCTTCATCCGTACGTCCTGATCTTCGACGCCCCAAAAGGTGAAATGCTTCACCGCCGCCACAGGCCGGTATGCATCGAATACCTTGACGCGGTAGCCGCAGGTGTTCATTTCATTGCTGACCGCCTGAAGTGCCCGCGCTGCTTCCTTCGTAAGAAGCGCGATCGGTTCCTCATAGCCGTCGATCCGGTCACCGATAAAATTGAAGGTTGAATGATACCGGATCTCCTGTATGATCCCCGGTACATAATCCGAAAGAAGGACAAAACCCGATGCGTCCTCGGTGATGCTTGTCAGTGCCATAGTTTTCCTCTCCAATTCTACTTTTTCTTTTCCCGTCCGAACATGTATCGCCGCGCCGCGTTGATCCCCACCTTATACGGAAGCGGCCGCAGTGCCTTGTCGGCCTCCTTCAGCTTCTCACGGATGGGAAGTCCCTGGGGACAGTGCAGCTCGCATTTGCCGCATTCGATACACTGGCTGGCAAATGCAGGTTCCTTCGTAAGTCCCACCGCCTGCGCGTACTGGAACCGTCCGGCGCTCTTTCCCTCGATGAACATGGTGTTGTAGCAGTGGAAGGTCCCTGGGATGTCCACACCTTTCGGACATGGCATACAATACCGGCAGCCGGTGCAGCCCACCTTCTCCTTCGCTCGGATCTCCCGCTTCACCACTTCGATCAGCCTGTAATCATGCTTTGTAAAATGTCCTGCCGTGGCTTCACTCGCCACGCGGCAGTTTTCCTTAACCATTTCCACGGAATTCATGCCCGACAGAACGCAGGTTACCTCCGGCTGGTTGTAGAGCCAGCGGAAGGCCAGCTCCGCCGGAGACCAGCCGTGGCCGTACTTTTCGATGACGCGCTTCGCCCGGGCCGGAAGCAGATTCACCAGCTTGCCGCCGCGCAGAGGCTCCATGATGACCACCGGAATGCCCTTTGCCGCTGCCGCCATGAGGCCCTTCGCACCCGCCTGGGACACCTCATCCATGTAGTTGTACTGGATCTGGCAGAAGTCCCAGTCATAATCATCCAAAATCGTCAGGAAGTTTTCCGTATTTCCGTGATAGGAGAATCCGATGTTCCGGATCTGACCGGAGGCCTTCTTCTCCTCGATCCATTTCAGGATCCCCACAGCCTTCAGCTTCTCCCACATGGCCACGTCCGTCAGATGATGCATCAGATAGTAGTCCACGTAGTCTGTGCGAAGGCGAGACAGTTCTTCGTTGAAATATTTGTCCAGCGCTTCCCGGTTCCGGATCAGGTACTGGGGCAGCTTTGTGGCAATGTTCACCCTCTCCCGGAGCTTATGTTTCGCCAGGATCTTCCCCAGCGCTTCTTCGCTTCCGGGATAGATGTACGCGGTGTCATAGTAATTCACCCCGGCCTTGTAGGCTGTCAGGATCTCCCTCTCCGCCTTCCGAAGGTCGATGCCCGCGCCCTTCTTCGTAAATCGCATGCAGCCGTAGCCGAGCATGGATATCTTCTCGCCGTGCTTATCATTTCTATACTGCATATCCTACCTCCTGAACAGAAATGATACCAAATCCCTGTCAGTTTTCGACTCGGATCCTCCGATAATCGAAGCCCTTCTCCGGATCTTTCTCAATGGTGACATGCACCGCGCCCTTCGGAAGGATCCCTTCGATCAGTGTGGACCATTCGATCAGGGATACCCCTTCGGGATTTCCCACCAGGTCATAGTATCCGATCTCTTCCATCTCATCCTCGAAGCTGATGCGGTATACATCAAAATGATACAGTGCCAGTCTTCCCTCATGGTATTCCTTCAGGATCGTAAAGGTTGGGCTGGCCATGGGCTCCGTGATCCCGAGTCCCTCGCCGAAGCCCTGGGCGAAGACCGTCTTTCCGACACCCAGATCTCCGTCCAGACAGTAGACCTCGCCGCCCTTCGCCTGCTCCGCAAGACTGCGGGCAAAGGCGGCGGTCTCCGCCGGACTGTGGGTTTCTATTTCCATTTTGTCCATTTATCTCTTCCTCATATGGGTATGATTCTTATCCTGTCGTTCCTTTACCCCTCGCACCTCCGGTACTCCTTCAGGTTCCCCGACAGGATCGGCCGAAACTCCTGGGTATACTGTACGACCCGGGACAGGATGCTGGCCTTCTCATCTCCCAGCTCGGAGAGTGGCCACACAAAGGCATTCATCTTGCCGGTCTGGATCGCAACCATTTTCCCGGTCAGTTTGATCTTGTAAATGAGTTCCCAGCCGACCTCCAGATGCTCCTCGCCCTGGCAGACCTCCAGATACTCCGGATACAGCGTATACTCGATGGGCTGCTGATAGGACGGACTGGTCTCCAGCTGTTTCTTCGCCTGGGACCTGAGAAGCAGGGGATTGACCAGCAGACAAAATATCGCAATGATCACATATACCGCAAGCCCTGTAATGTCTGTCTTCTCACGAAAGAAGATCTCCCGCACCGCCATGGCTACACCGCCCACACCCAGCAGGATACTGAAGATCCCACCCAGACGGCTATAGTAGGAAGCAAAGATAAAGCTCTGCAGGGCTTCCCTCGTCATATTGATCTTAAACTTCTTTTCCTGTGCCATATTTCCCGCCTAAACTTCCAGCGTGATCCGTTTCCCCACCGGCGTCAGCTGCCGATATTTCACATTCGTCCGATCGAACATCTGCTTCGATGCGATGGTGGATTCGGAATCCGCGTATTTGTCCTCGCGATATACCACCTCGGTGATCCCGCTCTGGATAATGGCTTTCGCGCACTCGTTACAGGGGAACAGCGTAACATAGCAGCGCGCGCCCTTCATGGAACCGGTGCCTCGGTAATTCAGGATGGCATTCAGCTCCGCGTGGCAGACAAACATATACTTGGAATCCAGAGCCGATCCGTCGCGGCCCCAGGGCATGTCATCATCCTCGCAGCCCTGCGGCATTCCGTTGTAACCCACCGACAGGATGCGGTTATCCTCACCTACGATGCAGGCGCCTACCTGCGTATTCGGATCCTTGGAACGCTGCGCCGAAAGCATGGCGATCCCCATAAAATACTGATCCCAGCTGATGTAATCCGTACGTTTGCTGTCGCTGCTCATTTCCCCACCCCCGTGTATCCGACTTCCACTGAACCATTATCGTTCTTTTTCAGGTTTTCCTACGCGTATAATGCTATCATACTTCCCCGGGAAATGAAAGAGATAAATGCCTCCCAAAGCTCCGTATATCACCGAATCCGTCTGTTCATATTTTTCTGAATATGATACTATAAATGTGTCATGTCAGACATAAAGTCTGCACACATATCACACATAAGGGAGCAATGTCATTAAGTTAACCCTGCATGTCATCCTGAGGCAGATTGTACAAGCATTCCGGTGCCGTACGCGCGGCAGCGCGTATGGGCAGGGAATGCGTAGAAGGGCCGAAGGATCCTCTGACTAAGTGAAGGGATTCTTCGTCGCTACGCTCCTCAAAATGACAGACTTTTTATTATCTTAATGACATTGCATAAGGGAGACAACCCATATGGATAATAAATCAGATAATAAATCAGATAATAAATCTTCTAAAACACAGTAAAGATCGCCCTGATCGGCGGGATCCTGACCCTCATGATCCTGATCTTCGGTACACTCTGGATGGGGAGCCGCGCCGCAAAGGATTCCGCGGATGCGGTGCACAGTGTCAGCCTGCTCTATCTGGACGAGCTGGCCGGCCGGCGGGAACAGGTCGTAGAGAAAAACCTGCAGGAAGCGGAGAAGAAGACCTCCGCCGGACAGGACGGAGAGATCGACCCGCAAAAGATGAGTGTCCTTGCCATCGACGACGATCCCATCGCCTGCGAACATGCTAAGGTGGTACTGGGGCAGGTCGGCGTGCGCTGCGACACCGCACTTTCAGGCGCAGAGGCTCTGGAAATGGTCCGCGTCAGCCACGGCCGGCAGGAGGACTACGACCTGATCCTGGTGGACTGGAAGATGCCGGAAATGGACGGCCTGGAAGCCACCCGACGGATCCGTGCTCTGGACCGCGCGGACGCAAAAAAAATCCCCATCATCGCACTCACTGCCAATGCGTTTGATGAGGATGTACAGCGCAGCCTGCAGGCGGGCCTGAACGCCCACCTGTCCAAGCCGGCGGAACCGGATGCGCTGTTTGAGACGCTGGAGACGCTAATTTCGTGATCGATCTCAAGACGAATGCATCTGCCGATATCCTGTCGCAGAGCGCCGATATAATACAATTTCCATGAATAATAATCCCGGCCCCTGCCTTCAATTTGAATTTCTTCATAGCTTTTTCCCCTTCTTCTCTTTTTCTGCAGTTGGCAGGACATTACGTTTCCTTGCAAGCTCCGCAACTCCTTTTTTGATTCATGCCAGGATTAGTTGAAGATATCCGGCAACACCTTTATAATCTTATCAAAATAGCCTCCTTGAATATATACAGGGTTCAGTTTTTTCTTTACCTAAGTCGGTACATTTGATGATATACAGGAGTCAAAGATGCGTATTTTCCCGAACTTCGAATGCCATAGATCTCTGTCACGCTATAGGGTAGATTATCCATACTCTCTCTTGTTACGATCACATAGTAATTGTCTGTTCCCTGAATCTTTCGGGCAAAAATCTCCGAAGCTACAAAGCGGTTTCCCTCATCGATAAAAACAAGACAACCCTGTATCCGATCCAGATCTTCCTCCCAGTTCATTCCCTCAAGAACCCTGCACGGAAGATCGGACGGAACGCTTATGCCCGTATCATTTCCATTCAGATTATATTCCCGGATCATATCAACCAATGTTGTCTTTCCGGTAGCACTGTCCCCCTGGATCACCGTAATATTTCGGCAAAAATCCATTTCATATTTCAGATACCGGGACTGTACGATCAAATGATGTTTCCCTTTCACTGTAAGTCCTCCCGATCAGACATATCTTCCCGCGATTGGAACCAGCTCGTACATAGAGTGAACGGTTTCGCCGGTATTCAGAATCTCCAACTCAAAGGGATCATCCCCAAAATCCATCAAATGTCGGAGATTGACTGTTCTGTCTGCTTTCCTTCCCAGTTCCGGTAACCAGGAAGCACAGTTGTCTCCACAATTGGAAGCATTGAACAGTTTATCCTCTTCCATTTTGATCAGAATCAGTGTTTTTACACCACCGGAGAGATTCACCGGCGCGATCACACCGAGAACAGGGCTTTTGATTGCCCCATTTCCCAAAACTTCAGAGCGATCAACATCTCTGATCATTTGAATCACTTCAGGATCATTCAACCATGCAGGGTCATAATTATATTTAAACTAAGCGGATGTATTATAGATTACATCCTCTTTATCTCCAAACCAAACTCGAAGCATGTGACACCTCTCCATTCAAGGTCGTAAAGATTATCATCTTCTGTTTAAGCCAATTCAAGTCTCAACTTTCCTTATCGGTATCTATCGTATCATATACAGATTGCACTTTCAACCGCGGTCTTTGCTCCGGCAGAATGAAAAGACCCCTCGCCACTTTGCAGCGAAGGGTCTGTAAGAAAACATTTAATGCATTCAATTAGTTGTTGTTTCCAAGATCAAACTTATCATGGATCGCGTTCATGGCGCGTTCTGCGTTCTTCTCGTTGATCAGGACGGTAACGCGGATCTCGGAAGTGGAGATCATGCGGATGTTGATGTTGGCATCATAGAGTGCCTCGAACATCTTAGCCGCAACGCCTGCATTTGTCTGCATGCCGGCACCGACGATGGAAACCTTTGCCACCTGCTTGTTTACGTCGATGGACTGGAATTCCATATTGTCGGAAATGATCCGTGCTGCGTCGTCCGCATCTGCGTCACTGCAGGTGAAGGAGATATCCTTCGTGCCCTCGCGTCCTACGGACTGGAGGATCATGTCGATATTGATATTGGCCTTTGCCAGTGCATTGAACAGTTTAAATGCCACGCCCGGCTCATCCTTCAGGCCGATCACGGCTACTCTTGCAGCGTCGGTATCACAGGCTACGCCGCTTACGATCATCTTCTCCATCTTATGTCCCTCCTTAACTACGGTACCTTCATTTGTATTCAGACTGCTGCGTACAACCAGCTGTACGCCGTATTTCTTTGCCAGTTCCACGGAACGGTTGTGCAGGACGCCTGCACCGAGGGTTGCCAGCTCCAGCATCTCGTCGTAGGTCACCTGATCCAGCTTCCGTGCGGTCTTAACGATCCGCGGGTCTGCGGTATAGACACCGTCCACGTCGGTGTAGATCTCACATTTGTCTGCGTGGAGTGCCGCTGCCAGGGCCACTGCCGTGGTATCGGAACCGCCGCGTCCCAGTGTGGTGTAATCGTCAAACTTGTTCACACCCTGGAAACCGGTGATGATGACGATCTTGTGCTGCTCCAGCTCGTTGCGGATACGCTCGCAGTCGATACGCTTGATGCGGGCATTTCCGTAAACGGATGTGGTGTGCATGGCTACCTGAAATGCGTTCAGGGAGATACTCGGCACGCCGAGATTTGCCATGGCCATGGACATCAGGGCTACCGACATCTGCTCACCGATGGTAAAGAGCATATCCATCTCGCGCTTCGGTGGGTTGGGGTTGATGTCTTTCGCCAACGTGATCAGTTCGTCCGTGTACTTTCCCATGGCGGAAAGAACGACAACCACATCATTTCCTTTTTTGTATTCTTCGATACAACGGTTTGCGACATTGTAGATACGCTCTTTGTTCGCTACCGAGGTACCTCCGAATTTCTTTACTACCAGCATGGTGTGTTAAAACCTCCTATATTATTCCACACTTCGCACTGAGGCGTGCTCCGTGGATTTTGCGCTTCTTATGCAAGGCGGATCCTTCCGATCACGGATACGCCTGTGGATTCGATGGCTGCATTCAGCTCTTTTTCCGACATGGGCTTCGTCAGAAATGCTGCTTCTCCGGTTACGCCTCTCGGTGCCACAAGTCTTCCTGCTCCGCCGAGGGCCGCTGCAAACTGTGCCAGTTTTCCACCGACAACGCCAGCCTTAAGGGTTGCCGCACTGCCCACTGTCGGGCCGCCGGAGCCTTGCTCTTCTTCGCCTTCGTCCTTCACGCGTACCAGGAACCGGAACGGATATTCCATAATATCACCAAGTTCCGCAGGCTCCCTGCTCCACAGGATCTCGCGGTGTCTTCCCAGTCTTCGAACACAGTCCTGGATATCGGAAACCACTGCACTGGCGGTTGCTTCCTTACCTGCGCCCTGGCCGTAGAACATGACATTTTCCAGCATATCGCCGTGAAGCTTGATGGCGTTATAGACGCCGTTCACCGCATACAGCGGATCACTGCTCGGAACCATGAACGGTGCAACAAGTGCGTAGATCTTTCCGTCCTTCTTCCGGGCTGAACCCAGGAGCTTGATGGAGGATTCCAGAGAACGTGCGTATTCAAAATCGATGTTGGTGATCTTCGTGATGCCTTCCATGGAAAGGCTTTCAAAGCTTACCTGCTTCTCACTGTTCAGAGATGCAAGGATCGCGATCTTCCGACCGGCATCATGGCCTTCCACATCCGCCTCCGGATTGCGCTCTGCATAGCCCAGTTCCTGTGCCTCTGCAAGTACCTCGTCGTAAGCCACACCTTCCTGATCCATCTTGGTCAGCATGAAGTTTGTGGTTCCGTTCAGGATTCCGGAGATCTCATCAAAATGATCCGCGGTCAGGCATTCGATCATGGGACGGATAACAGGGATCCCGCCGCCCACCGATGCCTCGAAGAAGAAGTTGGCATCGTGCTCTTTCGCGATCTCGATCAGCTCGGCTCCCTTTGCCTCCACCAGAACCTTGTTGGAGGTACAGAAGCTGATGCCCTTCTCCAGTGCACGTTTTGCAAAAGTGTAGGCCGGCTCCAGACCACCCATAGCCTCGGCAATGACACGGATCTCCGGATCATTTACGATGGTGTCAAAGTCATGCACCAGAACCTTTTCTACCGGATCGCCGGGGAATTCCCGCAGATCCAGAACATATTTTAAGTTGATCTCTTCGCCGGCTCTGCGGTTCACGTGGGATTGTTTCTTCCACAGGATCTCTGCTACGCCGCTGCCGACGGTTCCATATCCGAGTACTGCTACATTTACCATGGAGTTATCTCCTTTATTGTATTCGAGTGACGGGATTCTTCGGCTTCGCCTCAGAATGACAAAGCGTTGTCATTCTAAGCCCGGCGAGCGAAGGATCTCCTCGTTGCTGATATACTCACTGCCCTGCGGACTTGATCGCCATATCCCGGAGATATGCGTTGATAAAGGGATCGATCCCGCCATCCAGTACACGCTGTGCATCACCGATCTCGCAGTTGGTCCTGTGATCCTTTACCAGTGTATACGGCTGGAGTATATAGGACCGGATCTGGCTTCCGAAGGCATTGTCGGTAACCTCGCCACGGATACCGGAGAGCTTCTCCATATTCTTCTGCTTCTCCAGCAGGAAGAGCTTTGCCTTCAGCATCTTCATGGCCTTGTCCCTGTTTTGGAACTGGGAGCGCTCATTCTGACATGCCACCACGATCCCCGTGGGAAGGTGGGTCAGCCGCACGGCCGAGGACGTCTTATTGATATGCTGCCCGCCGGCTCCGCTGGAGCGGTAAGTATCCATCTTGATATCTGCTTCATTTATTTCGATTTCTACGTTGTCGTCCAACTCAGGCATAACATCCAGAGATACAAAGGACGTCTGACGCTTGCCTACTGCATTGAAAGGAGAGATCCGTACCAGGCGGTGTACCCCTTTTTCGGATTTCAGATACCCGTAGGCATGGTATCCGTTCACCTGAAATGTCACGGACTTCAGTCCTGCCTCGTCGCCGTCCTGGTAATCCAGTACCTCGACCTCGAACTTGTGCTTGTCTGCCCACCGTGTGTACATACGGTACAGCATGCTTGCCCAGTCACAGGACTCCGTTCCGCCGGAACCTGCATGAATGGTGAGAACCGCATTGTTCTCATCGAATTCTCCGGACAGCAGTGTTGCGATGCGGAATTCCTCGAAGGTTTCGCCAAATGCCTCCAGCATCTGACCCGCCTCTTCGACCAGCTCATCCTCCCCGGCTTCCTCTGCCATTTCCAGCATGGCACCGATATCCTCGTAGGAGCTGTAGAGCTTGTCATAATCCGCAATGGTGTCCTTCAGGTTCTTGATTTCCTTCATGACCTTGCCGCTCTCCTGGATATTCTCCCAGAAGCCCGGTTCCTCTGTCCGCTTTTCCAGCTCTGCGATGCGAGCTTGTTTTCCGGAAATGTCCAGCGACTGACGGACTTCCTCCAGAGGGGCGGTGTATTCACTTAATTTGAATTTGTATTCGTCGATCGCGAGCATATGATTTCCTCCAAGTTTGACGGCAACTTCATCTGCGCTTCGCGCTGATGACCGTCATGTGCCAGGTTCGACCGCTGCACTGCGCCGCTTTCAGCGGTTCCGTGGAATTCTCTCCAGGCCGACGGACGCAAGGGTTCGACCGCTGCACTGCGCCGCTTTCAGCGGCTCCGTAGAATTCTCTTCAATCCGACGGACGCAAGGGTTCGATTGTCACGCGAATCGCCTTCAGCGATTACGCATGCCAATCTCTCCTGAACGAATCCACTGTCGTGGATTCGTCGCTTCATCTGCGCTTCGCGCAGATGACCGTCATTTCCCACAGCACTTTTTATATTTCAACCCGGATCCGCATGGACACGGATCGTTCGGCATGATCTTCTTGTCTTTCTTTATAGGGCCTTTCTTTGCGGTATCATCTTTATTGGTACCGGTGACTTTTGCTACTGCCTCACGACGGACAAGTTTCTGCAAAGCCGCATTCTGCTTACGCATATCCTCGGCAGTTGGGGCGTTTGTTCTTGGCGCTCCTCCCGGTACAGCGGACGGTCCGCCGGTCTCGGAGATTCCATCCGGTCCGTTCATCGGCATCTCATCCTCATCCAGAGGTCTCTCCGGAAAATCTTCCTCCGGTCCGCCAGGTCCTTCGCTCATGGGTTCTCCCTGAAGCTCAGGATCTTCATCCGGCGAAGACGGACGTCGCATCGGAACGACCTTCCCCTTCGGTCCTCTGTGATCCTTCGCTGCAGGTCCTCTTCCCGGTCCTTCCTCGTCTTCCGGTCTCCGGATCGCGATATGCATGATGAACCGCGCCGTATCCTGACGGATGGATTCCATCATGGCGTTGAACATGTCATAGCCGGCCAGCTTGTATTCTACTACCGGATCCCGGCCGCCCATGGACTGCAGACCGATGCCCTGACGCAGCTGTGCCATGTCATCGATGTTGTCCATCCATTTCATATCAACAACCTTCAGCAGAGCCACACGCTCGATCTCACGCATGTCGCCGCCTGCTTCGGTGATCTCTTTTTCCTTCGCATCGTACAGCGCCTTAGCCTCATCCAGCAGCCGCTGCTTGAAATCTTCCGCCTTAACGCCTTGCTGTTCCTCCTCGGAGAGGGTGATCTTCTCCAGCGGAACGATGGGGCGAAGGGTATCATTTAACTCCTGAAGATCCCATTCGGTAGGCGGTACTTCATCGGTAGCCACCTTATCCACATAGGACTCAACCGTATCCATCACCATCTTATAGACGGTCTCGTGCATGTCCTCGCCGTCCAGAACCTTTCGGCGCTCAGCATAGATCACTTCACGCTGCTCGTTGTTCACCTGGTCATACTCCAGGAGGCTCTTACGGATGGCAAAGTTGTTGGACTCGATCTTCTTCTGTGCCTTCTCAACGAATTTTGTGATGGTCTTGTGCTGGATCTCCTGTCCTTCCGGGATCCGAAGTGCATCATACACACGCATGACACGTTCGGAACCGAAGAGACGCATCAGATCATCCTCCAGCGACAGGTAGAACTTGGAATATCCCGGGTCTCCCTGACGTCCGGAACGTCCTCGCAGCTGGTTATCGATCCGGCGGGATTCATGCCGCTCGGTACCGATGACCTTCAGACCGCCCAGTTCCTTCACGCCTTCACCCAGCTTGATATCCGTACCACGACCGGCCATATTCGTCGCGATGGTGACGTGACCCTTCTGACCTGCGTCCGCGATGATCTCTGCCTCCAGCTCATGATACTTTGCATTCAGCACCTTATGCTCGATACCGCGCTTCTGCAGCAGCTTGCTGAGTTCCTCGGAAGAATCGATATTTACGGTACCGACCAGCACCGGCTGTCCCTTCGCATGGGTCTCTGCGACCTCTTCCACGATGGCATCCAGTTTCTCCTTCTTGGTTTTGAAGATCGCATCGTCATCATCCTTACGGGCGATAGGCAGGTTCGTGGGGATCACAACAACATCCATACTGTAGATCTCACGGAACTCGTTCTCTTCTGTCTGTGCGGTACCGGTCATGCCGGCCTTCTTCTCATATTTATTAAAGAAATTCTGGAAGGTAATGGTAGCCAGAGTCTTGGACTCTCTCTTTACCTTTACATTCTCCTTTGCCTCGATACACTGATGCAGACCGTCGTTGAACCGACGTCCCGGCATGATACGACCGGTAAATTCGTCGACGATCAGGACCTCATCGTCCTTTACCACGTAATCCTGGTCGCGATGCATAAGGGCATGCGCCTTCAGAGCCTGCAGCATGGTATGCTGGATCTCGATATTCTCGGAATCCGCCAGGTTGTCGATGTGGAAGAACTTCTCGATCTCTGCCACACCCTGCTCGGTAAGAACGACATATTTGTCCTTCTCATTTACAAGATAGTCACCGTCTTCCTTTACGGAATTGCCCATAATGGCATCCATCTTGCTGATCTCGGTGGAAGCGGTACCCCGCTGCATGCGGCGCGCGATGTAATCACACATCTTGTAAATGTCCGTCGACTTCCCGCTCTGTCCGGAAATGATCAGCGGCGTACGGGCTTCATCGATCAGGACCGAGTCCACCTCGTCGATGATGCAGTAGTGCAGATCTCTCTGTACCAGCTGCTCCTTGTAGATCACCATGTTGTCACGCAGATAATCAAATCCCAACTCGTTATTGGTGATATATGTGATGTCACATTTGTATGCCTCGCGGCGTTCGTCATTGGTGTGAGAGTTCAGGATCACGCCGACGGTAAGGCCCAGCCAGCGGTGAACGGCACCCATCCACTCCGCATCACGTTTTGCCAGGTAATCATTGACTGTGACGATGTGTACGCCCTTGCCTTCCAGTGCATTCAGGTATGCCGGCAGCGTGGATACCAGGGTCTTACCTTCACCGGTACGCATCTCGGCGATACGTCCCTGATGCAGGATCAGTCCACCGATCAGCTGTACGCGGAAGGGCTTCATTCCCAACACACGAAAATCCGCCTCACGGACGACCGCAAATGCCTCCGGGAGGATATCATCCAGCGTCTCACCGTTTGCAATACGCTCCTTAAATTCTGCTGTTTTCGCTTTCAGTTCCTCATCGGAAAGCGCCTGCATTTCCTCATCCATGGATTCGATCTTCTTAATGATCGGATCGATCCTTTTCAACTCCCGCTCGCTGTGCGTGCCGAAGAGTGCAGTACCAAGACCCATAACTGTCCTCCGTTTTATCCATTTACAGACTTATTAACAGACTGTTTCCAGACTTTTCTATCCTATATATTATGCAAAATGAGTTACTTTAACTTAGATACTATATCATCTATCCGTGTGCAAGGCAAGTTTTTTTTCCTGTACATGATACAGGGTGACATATATGGCGCAAAACTTTGTACTAAAAAAGGGAACGGCATGACACCGTTCCCTTTGAATCATTTATCAGAATCTATCCTGTTTAGAATTCCGGCTCGATCAGTCCGTAGGTATTGCCCTTTCTCTTGTAAACCACATTAACCTCATCCGTCTCTGCGTTACGGAAAACATAGAAATTGTGGCCAAGAAGATCCATCTGTACGCATGCGTCTTCCGGATACATGGGCTTCAGCGCAAAACGCTTGCTGCGGATGATGCTGATATCATCGCCTTCGCTGTCATCCTCTTCCTCCAGGAACTGGTTCTGGAAGAAAGCCGCATCCTGCTCCTGATCAACGATCCTCTTTTTATAACGGGTAACCTGGCGCTCGATGATCTCTACCACCATATCGATGGAAACATACATATCATCGCTGACCTGCTCTGCGCGGATGATGTGGCCCTTCATCGGAATGGTCACCTCGATCTTCTGACGCTCCTTCTCAACCGAGAATGTTACCTGTGCATTTGTGTCTTCGTTAAAGAACTTTTCCAATCTTCCCAATTTATCGTAGACTGCCTGCTTTAAACCTTCTGTTACGTCGATGTTTTTTCCACTGATGATGTAATTCATATGCATCACTCCTTCTCCTGAAAAATCCGCCCGGAGCACTCTTGCCTGCACCCGGTCCGTATCCTGATTATATCACAGGAGACACTATCTATCAATCATTCTGTCATTCTTTTTGTCAACATTTCTGCATTTCGTAAGCGTTTATTTGTGAGCAAACTTTTTCTGTGCAGTCGCACTCCGAACTGATCTATTTTTAACACAACTTGTCTGACTATTTTCATAATTTTCGGTCATATCCCTGAATCTGACCTGTTTTTTCCAAAAACCCTGCGGAAAAAATCCCGATCCACAAGCGAACAAATCGAACAGTCGAACACTCCCGTTTTGCATTATGTAAAGTCGAAAACCATGTTGATAATGTGGGTAATTCTGTGAATAACGTAAAACTGTTTGTTTTTTATACTAAGTTATCCACAATTTTGTGGATAACTTTTTTGTAAATTATAGTCAACCGAACATAGTTTTGTAGTTTTTTTCCATCACACGGAGTTACAAACTGTCAGACAGATTTCACAGGACCGAATCGATATCACCACGTGGTTAAGCAGACGCATTGCCCGCGGCTATAATGACACAGGCGCGCAGATCCCCGCTTCATGAGAGGTTCCTTACTTACAAAAAAAGCAGGAGAGCCGCCCATACACTTTCATGTATGAACGACTCTCGGGGAGGTGATTATGAGAAATTCAAAATAACTTGTAAGCTTTTTTAATATGCATCGATGATATTCCGTGCAAAGAGCGGTGTTCCGCTGTAGGACAGGGAAGAAATGATGATTCCCGTCCGCTCGCTGCTGGCGTGGATAACTTTTCCGTCACCGATATACATGGTTACGTGACCTTCATAGAATACCAGGTCACCCGGCTGTGCCTCAGCTACCGTGATCAGCTTGCCGAAGGTTCTCTGTCCGCCGGCACGCGGGATACTGTAACCGAAGTGCTCATAGATCCGCATCGTGAATCCGGAGCAGTCTGTTCCGTTTGTAAGAGAAGTTCCGCCGTAAACATACGGATTGCCAAGGAACTGCTTTGCATATGCAACCATTTCTGCACGAAGCTCTGCATGTGTGGTGGAAGGTACATACTCTTCTTCCTCCATGGAGCTCTCGTTCTCTTTCTTGATCTCTTCCGTGCGCTCGATCCGCTCTGCGGAACGTTCAGCTGCGCTGGAGCTGCTTTCCGAGCTGCTGCTTGAACTGCTTTCAGACTTGCTTGAACTTCCTGAATTTGAGGATTCTTTTTTCGAAGACTCTTTATTTGAAGACTCTTTATTAGAAGATTCTTTATCGGAATCCTGCTTTGCCTTCTCAGCCGCTTCCTTACGAGCCTTCTCACGACGGGCATCCTCTTCCTCTGCCCGACGCATCTCCTCGATCTCTTCCACGGTCTTTGCCCGCGGTGTCTCGAAGCGAACCTCTACATATTCTTCGCTGACGTAACCAACGGTTCCGTCATACATCTCGATCTTCACCCAGCCATCCGTCTGACCGAGAACCGAGTAGGTTTCATTTTCATAAACCGCATCCAGAACTTCGCCGTCCAGGCTGGCTTCCTTACGAACCCGAAGGCCGTTGTTCTGTACCTTGATATACTTCGGAATGCCATTGGATTCAGCCCATGAACCCGCATCATCACCGAAGGCGATGTAGTCGTTGCTGACATATCCTTCACAGTTACCGGAACCGATCTTGGTCCAGCTGCTGCCCTTCTCTTCAACCAGTGCGATGCCTGCCCGCGCGATGGTTCCGACGATCTCCGCATCCGGAGAAGCGGATTCGCGAATATTCAGGACTCCGCTGTCCACGGTCACGATCACACGATCCTTGAACTGCGGATACTTTGCAGTCGCCTGATTGGAATCTGCTACGTAATCGCCGCCTGCATTATCTTCAGTTGTATTATTTGAGCCTGCCTCCTGCGGATTCGCATTAGCAAGTGCAGTGGTTTCATTCTTTCCTACTGTTTCTTTTGCTGTTTCTTTTGCATTCGCAGAATCATATACCTTAGCCGCTGCGGACTTCGGTGCGGTTGCAGTCTGTGCGGATACGTTCGTGGTTCCCACAAGTTCGGCTACCGGATCTGCTGCTGCGGATTCCGTTATATAATCCTCAACAAGTGCGGAAATACTCGCATTGCTGATTTCACTCACACCCGATGCCGCTACCGTCGGGATCACGATGGATGTTGCAACCAGTGCAGTCGTAAGTCCGGCTGCAATGAATCTTACAGATTTTTTATTCAAACGATTATGAGACCAGTTTATGAACCGGTTATACATGATAGACCTCCAAACAATTTACATAACGCAATATCTTGTATTATAATAGGTAATGTTATGCTTTTTCGTATTTCATCAGTTAACAATTTTTTATATTTGTTACAAATATGTTACAAGAGCATTATAGCAATCGTAACATTATATGTCAACCCCCGTTTACCTTTTTTTTCAGCTTTTTTTGAGGAAAATAAAAGGGTTTCGGATTTTCATCATTTATTTTCATTCTTCCTCTTGCGGCTTTCTCCGGAACATGTTATACCTGATATGATGCAATTTGTTACATTTTTCGTAACAAATTACCGCAAATGAAACAAAAAGAAAAAAACAGAAACGAGACCATCATGCAAAGCAAGAACACCCTATTTCGAACCTGTCCTGACGATGACGCTCTGACCCTTGCCGCAGACATCCTGCGGCAGGGCGGTCTGGTCGCCTTTCCCACCGAAACCGTATACGGACTCGGCGGAGACGCGCTGGATCCCACCGCCTCGATGCGGATCTATGCAGCGAAAGGCCGTCCCTCGGACAACCCGCTGATCGTACATATTGCAGATAAGAAGGACGTTTACGCACTGGCGGAGGAAGTCCCGCCCACGGCAAACATGCTGATCGAAGCCTTCTGGCCCGGTCCGCTGACCATCATATTAAAGAAGAAACCCATCGTACCGGACGCAACTACCGGCGGTCTTCCCACCGTTGCGATCCGAATGCCCTCCCACCCCGCAGCCATGGAAATGATCCGCCGCTCCGGGGTCTACGTTGCCGCCCCCAGTGCAAATCGCTCCGGCCGCCCGTCACCGACAACCGCGGCGCACGTGGCGGAGGATTTAGACGGGGTTATCGATATGATCCTGGACGGGGGTCCGGTGGGGATTGGGATCGAATCCACCATCGTAGACCTGACGTCCGACGTCCCCATGATCCTTCGGCCGGGATTAATAACAAAAGAAATGCTGGAAGCCATCGTAGGCCCGGTAGATATGGATCCGTCTCTGGTACAGCTGGATGAAGAATCAACGGGCGACATCAACACTTCACAGTCGGATATAGTCGCATCGGCAGGAGATACGTCCTCCCACTCGCAGATGGATACGACCAAATCTCCAACTCTCGCAGGAGACGGAAATGCGCTTTCAGAAAACAATGCCCCCGGCAAAAGCATTGCCCCGGCGCTTGATTTCACCCTGCAGCATCCAAAAGCTCCCGGCATGCGATACACACACTATGCACCGCAGGGAACTCTGTCCATCATCACCGATCATGCCCATCCGGAGCAGGTAACGCCCACAGTCACAGCGGAGATCCTCCGGCTGGCCGGGCAGGCGTTACAGGAAGGTCGGGAAACAGCGGTTCTGACCACGGGAGAAAACGCCTCCGCATACGATGAACTGGCCCCGCTACCGCATTTCCATCTGATTTTGCTGGGAGATGCGGATGACGGGCAGACCGTAGCCGCCCATCTCTATGGAGCACTGCGAGACTGCGATGCTCTGGGCTGCGAGGTGATCTACAGCGAAAGCTTTCGGCGGGACGCTCTGGGTTCCGCCATCATGAACCGGCTGGTGAAGGCTGCCGGGCACCGCATCCTCGTTGTCTGAGGCCCCATGAACACAGTTTGCGCCAACAACAGAACCATGATATAATAAGTCGCGGGATTGCCCGAGCAAAGCGAGGGAGGGCCCCGCGGTCCCGAACGCAGTGAGGGATACCGCTGCGAAGCAGCGACGCGGTCGCGAAGCGACCGGGCATAATTATGCGCAGCATAATTATGGTACAATAAGTCGCGGGATCGCCCGAGCATAGCGAGGGAGGGCCCCGCGAACCCTTAAAATACCCACAGGAGGAACCAACATGAAACTCGCCATCGGCTGCGACCACGGAGGATACGAATTAAAGAAGGAAGTGCTGGAACACCTTGCTGCACGAGGTTTCGAGGTGACAGACACAGGCTGTGACAGTCCTGCCTCCTGCGATTACCCGGTTTATGCAAAGAAGGTCACGGAGCTGATTCAAAGCGGTGAGGCAGAACTGGGGATCCTGATCTGCGGTACCGGCATCGGCATGTCCATGGCCGCAAATAAAGAGCCCGGCATACGCGCCGCTCTCTGTCATGATGTTTTTTCCGCCAAAGCAACCCGGGAACACAACGATGCAAACATCCTCTGCATGGGTGCACGAGTTGTTGGACCGGGACTGGCACTGATGATCATTGATACCTTCCTGGATACCCCGTTCTCAAATGACGAGCGGCATAAACGCAGGATTTCTCTGTTTTCATGATTTTCAGACCGGCAGCATCTCAATCGTAACTGCCGCACTATGATCAACCCGCTTATAGAGCCGGTCTTATCTTACAGACTATCGAGTAGGAGGGAGTCCTCCTACTCGATGTCGCGGTGACCGGCAAATATGTGAGCAAGCCCGCCTGCTTGCCGGCAGTATCGCGCAAAAAAAACAGGAACCCTCCGCCACGGCACATCACCACCCCGGCAGAGGGTTCCTGTTTATTATCGTATGAACCGCACATTGCCTTTGTTATATGTATGCCACGGTATCATAACCAGGGACAATTTACCTCCCGGTTAATGATACGTAACACGCACACAACGTGTGTAATGCGCAGCTTCATCATTTCAAATATCTCAGTTTCCGCGCATCAGAATCCCCGTCTCCGACCGTCATCCGGATCACCGGACTCTCCGGTGCCGGATCCATCGGATCCGTCCTTACCCATCTTCTGCTCCAACCGTTCATAAGCCTCTCGCAAACGCTCCAGCTCTGCATCGCTCCAGCTGGAACGGGAGCCACCGGCATCCGATCCGCTGCCCGGAGCCTGCCCTGTACGCTCATCATATTCCCGCGCCAGTCGGTCTGCCTCAGACTCCATGGTATGATGCAGGGCATTCGGAAATTCCAGTTTCATTCCCTTGGTCTGCATATACCGGAAGGCGATCATATAGGTCGTCTCATCAAAGAGCGTAAAGAATCTCTTATTCGTCTCTTCGATCGCACTGTCGATCGTCATAAACTCTCCCGGCGGAAGTTCAGTGAAGATCTGCCGGAACGCATCCTCCACCACGCGGCGCTGCATCTCAAAATCCGAAGTAATGTTCATCATCGGAAATGCCCGAAGGTACGCGCGCAGCCACATGGTATCGGACCGATACCATTCACCGGGATGATTGTAATCCTTGGTCATATCGTAGATCTCGCGTTCCCAGCTGTAGGAAAAATACGAAGCATCCACGATCCGTTCGATCTGTTCATCCGTCAGAGACAGTTCATATTCCTTATTGAATTTCGTCACATATTTCCGACGCTTTGATACGGTTTCCGTCAGCTTGAACGGCTCCGGCATGCTCCGATACTCCGGACTCTGCTCCCGGGCCTCCGTCTTCTTCGCCAGAGAGATCAGCTTCCAGATCAGCATCACGGGAAGTCCGAGGGACAGAAGCACCAATGCGATAGCCCAGGAGGAAGAACCCAGGATGGACAGCACAATGATCAGTGCGATCACTCCGCCGACACCGGATTTCTTCTTGGGTGTATTCACGGTGCGGGACGCATCCGGGCTGTTCTTACCCCAAAGCGCATACCATATGATCACTAATACTACGAGCGATAACATAATCCGTTCCTTTCAAAGCCTGCGCATCACCGAACTGTCTGCAGCCGGTCTTGCAGGCTCCGGCCTCCGTCAGTCGGCGATCCCCAGGATCTCCTTTGCACGGGTGATCTGCTCATCCGAAGGCGCTGTCACACCATCCAGAGTATACTTGATCCCCATTTTCTCATATTTCGGAACGCCGAGACTGTGATACGGAAGGATCTCCACCCGATCCACCGTCTTCAGCGTCTTGATGAAATCCGCCAGCCGCGTAAGGTCACCCTCATCCGTGGTGATCCCCGGTACCAGCACGTGGCGGATCCACATGTGCTTATCATGGTCTGACAGATACTGTGCCAGCTCCAGGACATTCTTGTTTGTAAAGCCGGTCAGACTTTTATGCTTCTCATCGTCGATATGCTTCAGATCCAACAGGAACAGATCCGTTACTGCTGCCAGCTTCTCAAACTTCGAGAAGAAGGGCTCTTCAAATGTAAACGGCCCGCCGGAGGTATCCAGGCAGGTATTCACACCCTTCGCCTTTGCCAGTTCAAAAAGCCGCGTCACAAAATCGATCTGCAGCATCCCTTCACCGCCGCTGACGGTGATGCCGCCGTTCTGCCTCCAGTACGCCTTGTACCGAAGTGCCTGCTCCAGTACGTCCTCCGGTGTCCGCTCCTCGCCGCCCGTCAGCGCCCAGGTCTCCGGGTTATGACAGTACCTGCAGCGATACCGACATCCCTGCATGAATACGATAAACCGGATCCCCGGCCCGTCCACCGCGCCAAAGCTTTCCGTCTGATGCACCAGACCCGTGATCTTCTCTGTATTATTCTCTCCCATATCGTAACTCCTGTTATTATATTCTGTACTTCCCTGTTCTTAGTTTTACTCATTTCACACTGAGGTGTGCTGTCTTTCTCATGATACCATATCTGTCCCTTGTTCCACAAGGGAAATACAGGACAATACCCTCATTTTCGTTCGTCATGTAAACGTTATAAACATGCATTCCTGAAACCTGAGAGCTAAAACAAAAGGGCCTCCGTATGCACGAAGACCCTCTCGTTTATCAGCGTTTATTTCGTTACGCTTCTTACAGCTTGTCGTGGAATATTCTGGAGATTATGTCTCTCTGCTGCATCGGTGTCAGTGAGATGGACTTAACTGCATAACCCGATACACGAATTGTGAAGTTAGCATACTCCGGCTTCTCCGGATGAGCCATAGCATCTTCCAGCTTCTCACGGCCGAATACATTTACGTTCAGGTGATGAGCACCACGATCGAAGTATCCGTCCA